>DASVUQ010000397.1:0-9975 GCA_036386975.1 Flavobacterium sp.
TTCGTTTTGTACATAACGATTATTTTGCTAATGATGTTAATGATAACAAAGAATTTATCATCACTGAAGATACTACTAACACCAAAGTCATCTATTCTAACGAAGTAAGTTTTGCAGTTGTTGCTACAGATGAAAAACAGCCTTATATTGAAATTGAAAAACAAGCCCAAGGCCCCTCTTTATCGGAAGCTAAAAAGACAGCAGAAAAAATAAAATATGGGTATCAATTCGTGGGTAATCAACTGATCCTGGATAATTACCTGATTACTGATTTTAAAAATAAATACCGCGCCCAGGAAGTCGAAATCAGATTATACCTCCCTAAAGGTACCGTTTTTAAAGCCGATAAAAGTACCCGAAACTATGACCGGTCTGATAATTCGTTTTTTAACCTGCACCACAGTTCAGAAAATTACATTTATAAAGTAGATGCTAATAATGTAAAATGTTTAAATTGCCCTCCTGAAGAAAATGAATATGATGATGTTGACATGGAGTATAGTGTTGAAGATGGTACTGTAAATGATACGGTAGTAACAACAACTACATCTGTTAATGTTAACGGGGAAGATGTCATTGTAAAAGAAACTAAAAAAACCCGAAAAGGGTTGTCACAGGATGAAAACGGAGTAATCATAAAAAATCAATAACCATGATGAATATAACCATTTTTATTGCCACATTAATAACCAGTTTAGCCAGCACTGTTTTTTATGAAACACCTGCAAACAGCAATAGCCAGGTCCCTTTAGAAAAACAGGAAAAGAAAATGGAATATGCAACAAAAACTATAGATATTCCCATAGTAGGAATAACAGCATTTAATAACAAAGAATTTTGCAATTATAAAATAAAAACAAAAAGATCATGATAAAGTTATCAATTCATTTAGCAAAATTATTCACTGTATTAGGTACTGTTTTACTTTTAACATCCTGTAAATATGACATCAATCTGGGCGGAATCGAAGGCAGTGGAAATAGTATAACCGAAACGAGGCCTATCACGGAATCATTTGATAAAATTGCTGTCAGCCAAGGCATTCAAGTACTTGTAGAACAGTCTGACAATAAATCTGTGCGTGTTGCAACAGATGATAACTTACAGGAACATATTATTACAAAAGTAGAAAATGGCGTATTAATTATTGAAGCCGATACCGGTTACGATGCTACAGAATCACCTGTAGTAACTGTAAAAATGCCTGTAATTAGCGGGCTTAAAAGTTCGAGCGGTGCCAGTATAAAAAGTACCAATACATTAATAACTACTAGTATCAATGTAAAGTCAAGCAGCGGTAGTGAAATTGAAATTGCAGTCGAAGCCGATGCCATTTCGCTGGAAACTTCAAGCGGAAGCAATATAGTAGCCAGAGGAAAAGCACTGAAATTAGAAACCTCCTCCTCCAGCGGAAGCGAGATCAATGCTGAAAAACTTTTGGCAAATGACGTAATTGCACAAGCCACAAGCGGCAGTAATACAGATGTTAGCCCTATTCTATCGCTTGATGGTAAAGCTTCCAGCGGCAGCTCTATTGATTACCATAAAACCCCTAAGAATATCAAAAAAGAAGAAAGTTCCGGTGGAAGTGTTACAAAACAATAGTATTCTTAAATTTATAACAAGCCGTCTAATACCTATTAGGCGGTTTTTTTTTGTAATCGGGTTATTTACTCCTATAGTCAAATGTATAGCTAAATTAAAATATGGACCCTTTTTATAATTTTTAAAAAGTAGATAAGGATCCCGAAAAATGTACAGTTTTTTAGATCCAATGAATTGTCAGGAGCACAAAAGGTACTATTTCCATTGCCTTTTGTCCCGCTTTCCGCTCTATCTGCGCAAAAAAGCGCAGGATGCCGCTGCAATCGCGGCTATCAAAAAAAAATTCGTTTTTTAAGAACACAGGAATAGTGATGTGCCGGTATAACTTCAAAGAAATAGGCAGGCAACGAATACATTCCGCTATAGCTTTGCGCCTTTGCGAGGAATTAAAAACTCACAATGAATGGATTAGTATAAAATATGCTGTAGTAATAGTGATTAACGCTATCATTTTTCTGCGAAACGGGTAAAGTTTGCCTCAAAGTGAGCCCTTCTTTTCACGGGTTTCAAAGACACAAAAAAATCTAAAGATAACCCATAACCAGGATTGGGATATTTTATTTTAATTTCTTTAGGTTTAATTCCCTGAAGCACTGCTTCGATTTTTTTAGCCACAGATGAAGATATTAAAAAATGATTTTAGAAAATTTGTGAATCTGCGGTTATTATTTTATTAC
Organism: Flavobacterium sp.; assembly: GCA_036386975.1. Classification (GTDB taxonomy): domain Bacteria; phylum Bacteroidota; class Bacteroidia; order Flavobacteriales; family Flavobacteriaceae; genus Flavobacterium. The sequence continues at coordinate 2,283 of DASVUQ010000397.1, forward strand.
TACCTCTGGGGCTCTGCCCCGAGATAGTTTATTTCAGCTATTATAAAATCACTTCATATGGTTATACTATAGCACAGGAGACCTGTGTAATAAATAGGTTACCGACTATAAATCTTACTTTAACCCATATAACGTGTATTTCTACTAACAGAAGCACCCTTTATACTATTTTGTTAATTTTTACTGACATTTGTAAGAATAAAAATCATACATTTGATTATAGACAAGTAACTCGTTTAATAGGTATCATACCTCATTTTCAGCACCATGTGTAGCAGGCGGTACTGAGTACAAAATACTTAAAGTAAGTTACAATTCAGCATAGAAAATCATGCATCCCAAAGGCTGCCGGCTTTTATCACGAACAAAAAATAATCCTAATTAAAAAAATAATAATATGAATTTTTTATCACTTAAACTACAGGCAAACGACGGGCATGAATACAATCTCATTGGTTACACTCTCGAGTTCAAGCCTCCGGGAACACCACATGGGGGCAAAATCACACTTACCATGATAGAGCCGTCCCTCCAGGACAGCAGCTTTTTGGACTGGCTGTCCAGGCCCAAACAGTCCTTAGGGGGCAGGGTTACCTTTTGTAACGAAATTATGAGCAAGACCAAGGAGTTTATCTTTTCCAAAGCCGACAGTACCAGCCTTAGTGTAGGGCTTATCCGCCTTCCCGGTGGCCCGGTCAAAATTACCGCCGGGCTCACTGCCCTCGAACTGGTCTGTAACGATGGCAAGTATTCCGGCTACTCTCAGATATCAATCAACTAAGCCGCCAAAGCGCAGTTTTTTTACATATTATTTTTCATACCTCTTTTTACTCCATTTAATTATTCACTTTAAAAATTATTACCCATGAGCCTTTCAAAACAAGTACATATCGACATTGACAGCTTCGATAAAACGGTTATTTATTATGATTTAAAGGTCGAACTGGCAATGGCCAGCCACCTTACTTTTTCTTTTCTCTGGCGCCATACCGATACGGTCATTACCTCCCAGGGCCAGGAGCAAGCCATGGTGAAGCGCTACCAGGCGCGTGATGTGATCTTTACCTTTAGGAGTACCACCGGCACAGAGGTCAAGGCCAAGGGGTTTATAACAGGGATGGTCATGACAGATAACCAGGGCGGCTCGGTAGGGCTACAGGTAACGGGCATAGGCCATACCTATCATATCGATGATATGAAGAAGTCCCGTACCTTCCTGGACAGGGACCTGCAGTATATTGTACAGGAAATCCTGCCGGCTGAGACACCGGGGGATTTTTACCAGTGGGCCGATATGGTGCCTACCTATAAAAATCGCATCCCCTACAGTGCGCAGTACAACGAGACCACCTTTGAATATCTAAAACGCCTGGCCACTCGCTACGGGCAGTGGTTCTACTGGGACGGCATGCGCCTGCAGTTCGGGGTGATAAAGGCCGGCAAGGTAAAGCTTATCAACGGTTCCTCGGTTCATGAATTTACGACAGCGACGCACCTTTCCCCGCAAAAGGTGTCGCTGGCAGGGTACGATTATACGCAAAATACCGGGATACAGGCGTCAGAGCGCAAGGTAGAAGGGGGCAGCAGCGATGGCTTAGCGGCCCATCTTTCCCAAAAGCAGCACGATTACTTTACCCGGGATATGGAGGTAAGTGCCTATACAGGACAGGCAGCCGGGAAGCCGGAGCTGGAGGATATGGCAAAGCTACAGGCGGCCGCAGCCGCGACAAGCATTGTAACCTACAGCGGGGTATCGTATGAGCCGCTATGGCTGGGCAGGTCGTTTATGGTGCTAAAAGGACAGGTAGAATACCGCCTGGTAACCGTATCAGTCAAGCACCTCTCGGACAACCACGGCAACTACCGCTGTGAATTTACCGCCATCCCCGAAGATGTGGCCGCACCGCCGTATACCGACCCGCATTGCTATGCGCATGCAGAATCGCAGTCGGCAAAGGTGTATGACAACAACGACCCGGAAGGTATGGGGCGTATCAAGGTACTCTTTTACTGGGGTATCGGGGGCTATAACATAACGGACTGGGTCCGGATGGTACAGCCGCACTCCGGCGCAGGCAAAGGGTTTTACTTTATCCCGGAGATAGGCGAAGAGGTAATGGTAGGCTTTGAAGGCGGCAATGCCGAGAAGCCCTATGTCATCGGGGCGCATTATAATGGGAAACAGAGCAGCGGGTACAGTACCACGGGCAATGACCAGAAGGCAATCCATACGAGGAGTGGTTGCAAAATCATATTTAATGATGCAGAAAAGTCGATACATATCGAAGACCCGAGCGGGAATACCTGGACCATGGACGGACAGGGCAATATCAGTGTACACGCACCTAAGAATTTTACTGTAAATGCCGGGGAAAATATTAGTATGACCGCAGGAAAAGATGTATCGATAAACGCAGGAGAAAATATTAATAATGCTGCCAATGATAATATTAACCAAGTGGCAGGAAATGATTTAAATCAGACTGCAACAGGGAATCTTACTGAAACTTCAAATAATAAGACTGAAGTAGCAAGTGGGACAGTATTAAGGAAATCAAAAAAATCAGAAACTTTTTCAGAAGATGTAGACATAAACAGTTCAAAAGAAAATATGGTTATGAAAAGTGCTAAAACCATTGAATGGAATAGTGGAGAAAAATCTAATTTCTTTTAATATGGCTATAAATAAAACCGCTAAAAACATTATAATCTCCACCACCAACAAGGAGATTAGTATTTCTAAAAAATTTTCAGAAACAACAGAAGAAAAAATTGCAGAAGCTACAAAGGGCAATCTTGTTCTAACTAGTATGAAAAAAATTATATCAAATGGGAACACCTAGTAATTCATTCGGGACCTATATTCCTGGTAAGCCCAGTATAAAAACCTTACCAACCTTATTTCTTGAATGTGAGAAGATAAGGTCTTTGCCTGTTAACCAAAGGATTTTATTACGATTAAAAGTTAGTGGGAAAAATGGTTGGTTTGAAGATAAATATGATTTAGAGTTAGTTCCTTCTAGTAATAAAATTACATTATCGACGACTGCATTTAAAATAGAAGAAGAATGGGTTATACAGACGTATATAGAGTGTTCAGAAGCTGTAAATGGTTATTTACAAGTTAAGATTGATGGTAAAGACAGTAATAGAATTAGTATAAATTTTATAAATAATAATGCAAAAGATGTTTTCTCGATAACAGAAATAAATAGGTTAATAGATGAGAATAAAAACTCATTATCTAATAAAACAGAGTGTTTTATTGCAGCTGACAATCAGAATTCAAAACTACTTAAAATAGAAGAAGTTAAAATACGCTCATATTCAGGTCAGAATGGTTTTAGTAGAATGACAGATTATACTTCTAAAGGTTATATCCAAGAACATAAAAAATTTAATCAATATATATTTGATACAGGAGGTGTTACAAAACCTTCTAGCTATGCTAAAGATAAAGAAAAAGAGTTTTCGAATTATATAAAAAAGGCTGTAGGCAATAAGATTGGATATTATGTGTTTTATTATTCTTTGTTGTATAACTATCATATCTTGACAATTGTTATAGATTGTACTAATCCTTGTAGTATTAAATATAAAATATATGATCAATTGAAAGATAGAGGGGAGTATAAAGATATTGAATATCTAGATGCTGAAATTTTAGCTCAAACTGTAAATAATTGGGAAGGAGCTGTTAGTCATACAAAAAATAAGAAAGATGCGTCAACACAAATTGATTTATGGAAAATAAAAAGAAAATAAATATATTTTTAATTACAATAATCTGTTTTTTATGTATAGTTTATTCTTGTAGAAATAATGATGCTTTTTTTAATGAATCGAAAAAAAATATCAAAAAACCCAATGGCTTAGAAAAAATTAAGTATAATTTATTTAAAGATGAAAATAATAATATATATATATCATCAGATGCTATTTTTCTATATCCAGGAAAATCAGAAGAAATCATAAATAAAAAAAAAGGATTTATATTACAAGATTCTTTTTACAATAATGAAGATAGGCTAATAGGTATCAAAAAAGTTATTGATTTAACTAGCTATATTGAATTAGATAAAGATATTCTTTATAAAGATAAAACATATGTTTATATGAATAGAGGAAGTCAATATTCTGATTATCCCTTTTTTGTTACTGAATTCAAATCAAAAGATTTTTATTTATTTAAAGCCGGGAATTATTTTAAATATAATTCAAACATTTATAGCTATGGCTATTTTGGTTATATACAACTTAAGGATGCAAATGCAAAAGCATTTACTTTGAAATCAGTCGAAACTGTAAATAAGACTAATTTAATTTTAGGCTTTGATGAAAAAAATATTTATAGAAATAGCGAAAAATTAGAATATGATGAGTTCATAAAAATACCTTTAAATAAAAATATTAAAGATTCACTGCTTCAGGTATATTTTCCTAGTAAGCTAGATACCACAAAGTCTTAATTCGCAATTTTTGTTTAATAGGTATATGAGGGCCAAACAAAATTGGGATTCAACAAAAACATATCTATGGAAAATACAAAAAAAATAGTTTTTATAATAATTTCTTTTTTGTTTCTACTCGGGTGCAATTCACAAAAGAAAGAAGCATTGAGTCTGCCCAATAATTTATTCAAAGATGAACAAGGTAATATTATTTTTAGAGTGCCATTCCGCAATTATGATAAAGAACAAGATCAAAAAGGAATGATTATTAATAACGATACTATAAATTTTACTCATGTTTATGATATTGAATTAAAAGAATATAAAAAAAACAATGATGTTATAGATTGGAAAACATTTAAAAACATATTTAATAATCCTGAAAATGAAGGAAAAGCTAATATAGATGAACAATCTGTACTTAATTATGATTGTTATTATGAAGACAAAAATAACTTTTATATGTTTCCAACTTTTGGCACTAGTTTTTTAATGATTAAAAATAAAAAATATGATGTGTTAGGCGGTGCTTATTTGAAAATTAATAATCAAATTTATTACTTAGGGATTAAAGTTGAGTCCGCAGATATTAAAACCTTTAAAACAACAAGGCTTAGAAATGAAGTTGATTATTATCGAGAATCAATAGGGATGGATAAAAATCATTTATACTCGGGGAGTTCCATAATGAACTACGATACATTTAAAAAAAATTTTTCTTCAAATAATGAATTAAAAAAAAATATTTCATAGATAGAAAATAATGAATTTAATTTATAATTTAAAGTTGAATACTTAAAATTTGGATTCAACAAAACCAGCACGATTCTAAATTAAAAGACAAGGGAAATTAAGTGAAATAGGAAAGGCTTTAGAGCACAAACAAGTCTTAATTTGCAAATTCTTTTTTAAACAGTTATATGAAAATAAAATAAATATTGGGATTCGGCAAAACGTACTTATAGAAAATAAAAATTAAATAATTGAAATATCTATAATGTAATTGATTAAAATCTGAACTATGACTAAATATATTCTATTTACAAAATTATTAATTTTTATATTGTTCATTTCTTGTGTTCAAGTTTCTAAACCTAATCTTAATTCTATCCATACAAAATGTGCAAATGATATTAGTTTATATACCGCTATAAGTCAAAATATTTTATATAAAGATTCATTAAATAAGATTTATTTAAAAGTAAACAATGTCATTTTAGATGATCTAATAGAGCCGCTGAGTGACTGTCAAAAGTTACCTTTTGCCTTTGTTGATGAAGTGGGTTTAATTAATGATTCGATTGCAAGTATTGGTCAGGTGATAGATGTAAAATCATTCACTAAAATTAAAAATACAAATCATTATTACAGAGATAAAAATAGAGTATACTATTTTAGAACAGCTCCTGTAACCTATCCAAGTTTTTACGAAATAGAAATTAATCAATTGGAAATAAGGGTCATTGATTCAATAACAATTAGTGACGAATCTTCAATTTACCATAATGGAATTTTAAAGAAGTAAAATTATTTTAAATTAGTAAAAACAAAGGACTTTGTATATAGTACTTATTTTTAATAAGTGTAATATTTTTAGTTATAAGAAAATATGGCAGAAAAATAAACGTAATTGGGCTATAGAAGTTTTAAAAGAAGTATTCGTTTGTAATTCATGCGTAAAATTTAAAGCATATGACCAACTTAAAGATAGAGGAGACTATTTGGAATATAAAGAAATTGATGAGTTTTTGTTAGAAATGACAGTGAATAATTGGGAAGGGTCTGCTAATCGAAATAAAGATAAAACAGCAAATACGGAAATTGCAATATGGAAAGTAAAAAGAAAATAATATTATTTTTGATTTTAATTTTATGCTTCAGTTGTAATAGCAGCTATTATAACGAACAACAGAAACAAGAAAACAAAAAACTCATAGAAATTAAATATAACTTATATTCAGATAAAGAAAATAACTTATACTTATTATCCAAAAATTTCATATTCAGTTCTGGCAATAATGAAGAAATCAAAATAAAGAAAAAGGGGAATATAATACAAGATTCAATTTATGATAAAAATAGGAAATTAGCCTTATTAAAGAATATTATTGATATAGAAACCTACCATGAACTAGAAAAAAATTATATTTATCAGGATAAAAATAGTATTTATATGAGTAGAGGTAGCCAATATAATGACTATCCTTTTTATATTGCCCCGTTTGTTTCCAAAGATTTTTCTTTAATTCCAAAGAGCAATTATTTTAGATATAGAGAGAGTATCTATTATTATGGAAATGAAGGATATACAGTGTTGAAAAATGTTAACAGCTTAAATTTTAAAGCCGATTCGCTCAAAACCTTACAAGGTAAATATATTAATGTAGGTTTTGATGGGGAATGTATTTATCATAATTCCGATAAAATCAATTCCGAAATATTAAAAATATTACCTATAAGTTATAAATCAAAAGATTCTCTTAAAATCATTTATTTTCCTAATAGCTGAAAATTTATAGCAAATAATGATTCCCCGCTGGGCATGGGATGTAAAGGTACTGTTTTACTGGGGTATCGGGGGCTATAACGTAACAGACTGGATCAGGATAGTACAGCCGCACTCGGGCGCAGGCAAAGGGTTTTACTTTATCCCGGAGATAGACGAAGAGGTAATGGTAGGGTTTGAAGGCGGCAATGCCGATAAGCCGTATGTCATCGGGGCGCATTATAACGGGAAGCAAAGCTCCGGGTACAGTACCCCGGGCAATGACCAGAAGGCAATCCATACCAGGAGCGGTTGCAAAATCATATTTAACGATGCGGAAAAGTCGATACATATCGAAGACCCCTGCGGCAATACCTGGACCATGGACGGCAAGGGCAATATCAGTGTACACGCACCTAAGAATTTTACTGTAAATGCCGGGGAAAATATTAGTATGACCGCAGGAAAAGATGTATCGATAAGCGCAGGAGAAAATATTAGTAATGCTGCAAAAGAAAATATTACTTCCGTTGCGGGAACTGATATTGTACAGAAAGCAACAGGAGAAATACGGGAAACTTCTGAGATGAGAAACGAAATAGTAGAAAAGGACTTCAAGAGACAGGCCATTACATCCAATGAAATCGCTGGCGAGGTAACTATGTTTAGCGAGAAAGAAAATATGACCCTGCAGAGTGGTAAAACAGTGGAATTTAACAGTGCTGAAAAATCTAAACTTTTTTAAAATATAAATTAT
>DASVUQ010000398.1:0-12388 GCA_036386975.1 Flavobacterium sp.
CTTAAAGTTAGTAAAATCAGGTGCGGTAACGGGAGTATTAAGCTGAGGAGGGGAATCGTTTACCGTTATCCTTACATTTGCTTTATTTTCATCTTTTTCACAGGCAGCCAGGCTTATAAATAAACCTAACATAATACTAGTCCTTAAAAATAGCTTTTTCATTTTCATTTTTTTAATAGTAATGATGGAATGTTTTTAAATCTAAGCATATCCATTAAAATTGGCGTACTTAATATTTTATGCATTCCATTTCAAAGGTTTAGTTTCCGTTTAGGAAAGCTACATTTATATATCACTATCTTATAGCGGCCTTATTAACTGGCTTTCTAATTGTCTTAGAAAATTGATGGCCGTGTCTGAGAATACGGGATAATCACTACTTCCTAATCTTCTGGCTGCTGTATTATAGATATATAAAAAAGCAAAAGGGTTTTCCGGGTCTACTATCAGGTCCCTAAACCCACCTGTCTCCCTGATCATCCTGCCCATATATCTTCCGGGTTGGTGGCCTCCATAAAGGTTTGTAGGCAGATTGATTACTTCGCCCCGGCTTAAACCTTCAGCTATGGTATTTAAGTTATTTATAAAACTTATGGCGTTTTGCTGCTCATTTTCTATCATAAAAAGCCAATATGAATATACGGGAGAGTCTGGCCGTAGTGTTAAATCTTTGTCAATCAAATCGGCAATGCCTTCTTGTGATATCAGTTTAAGGGTTGAAAGAACCTCATTACGCGGGTCTCCTGCGGGAATGGGAATCCGCCTTTTTTCCAGTGCAGCCAGCGTTACTGAATGATACGCTTCATGCGCGGCCGCATAGCCTCTGGTTAGGGGATACGAATCTATTGTATAGGATAACATAGCGTCCATTTCTAACGCATCTGGGGTACCAGTTGCTTCTGCGCCCAAAATGTGGAATGCATATAATGCCGGCGGTATTAAATCTTCATTCTGTAACCGGGCAGGTAAAAAGGGAGCTATTATATTGGCTATTACTTGCCTCATGTTCCCGTTGTTCAGCTGCGTGGAGTACTCTTTAAGCTCGTTTAACTTTGTCTTATATCTTAAATTATGCTCATACATTCCCTGCAAGCCCGGTGTCAGATTTCCCGGCGGTAAATTTTGGTAAGCGGTACGCATTGTTATTTTTAAGCCTTGTTTCAATTCTTGTTTTTGTTCATCATTAAAGCCTCTTGTTTCCATAAAACCTTTTAAAAATGGAGTATCAAAATAAGCATTCCATTCTGCTTCCGAGGGTTCTGTCCCGGCCTGTAATTTTTCGGCGTTTTTAATATAAAGGTCTAAACCGCTTGTATCAAGAAGTTTTGTAGTTGGTGTAGTTTGGGGATCATCATTATCGTCATCAGAACATGATGCGGTAAATAGGAACAATACCAAAAGAGGCAAGATAAAATAGCGTATAAATAGTATTTTTGAATTTTTCATGATTTTTTTCATTTGATTATTAATATTGAATTTGAATTAGGTAGCAAATGCTACATTATTATAACCACATTATAATGGATTTATTAATTGATTTTCCAGTTGCCTGAGATAATTAATTGCTGTTTGTGAAAATACCGGATAATTGCTGTTGCCCAATATTGTAGCGGCAGTATTATAAATATAGAAAAAGGCAAAAGGATTTTCCGGTTCTATTTTCAGGACATTTAATAGGCCTACCTGTCTGATCGCTCTGCCCATATATCTTCCCGGCTGGTGGCCTACCTGAGATAATACAGAATTTTTGTAAGCTTCAGCATCGGTAATTGTTCCGCCATTGCTTAATCCTTCAAGTCTGGTATTTAAGGTATTTATAAAATTTATGGAGTTTTGCTGCTCATTTACCTGGTATGTCAGGAACAGTTCATATACGGGAGAGCTTGGTTGTCCCAGTACATCTTTGTCAATCAAGTCGGCAATGCCTTCACCGGATATAGATCTTAGAGAATTCAGCACAATCTGGCGGGTATCGGTTTCAGGAAGAGTTATTTTTTTCCTTTTATCAAATGCATTGGCAGATACTGAATGAAATGCTTCATGCGCACCTAGCAAGCCTCTGCCTGGGTTCCAAGAATCGGTCTCGTACGCCAATAACCCGTCCATAATCATTTTATCTGGAAGACCATTTGCTTCCCTCTTGCTATAGTATGAATATACCATTACCGGTATCAAGTCTTTATTCTGCAGCCGGGTGGGCAGAAAAGGATACAGTAGCTCGCTGGTTTTATCTCTTATCGTTCCATCTTTAAGTTGCGCAGAGTAGGCTTTAAGCTGGTTAAGATTTGCCTTGTACTCTAAATGGTGGGCATACAATTCTTGCTGGTCCGGCGTCAGATTCTGCTGCTGATAGGGCACCCGCATATTGTCTTTTATCTGTTCTCTGGTATAAAACCCTAAAAAAATTTGATAAGCTGGTGTTTCGAACAAAGCATTCCATTCTGCTTCCGAAGGTTCTGAACCGGCTTGTAATTTTTCAGCATTTTGAATATAAAGGTCTAAACCGCGTGTGTCAATAAGCTCTTTATCTTTATTAGTGGTATCGTGATTATCATTGTCATCATCAGAACAGGATGCAGTAACAATAAATAATGCCAGGAGTGGCAGGATGAAATAAGTCTTTATACAAAGAATTTTAAAAGTTTTTATTTTTTCCATAATATTTTTTTTAATTTTAAAACAAAACTCTGATAAAAAAATCAGAAAAGGCTTGTTTATTATATGAATGATATATAATTATGACGAATGCAATTCGTCCTAAAAAAAGAATTACGGATTAAAAACATTATATTTAGATATTTTTGCCTAATTATATTAATCTATCATTTCATCCCATCACCACTTCAGTGAATGTAGTTGCTATGATCTATAAAGTAAAAATTAATTTTTTCAGTACAGCTTTATTGTACTTTATCCATTGTGTAATAGTTATAACACTGATTTAGAATATTGATTTCATCTTTTTGTTCTATAACCTTTTTGTTTTCCAGTGGCTTATAAGCATAGTAAATAAAAGCAGGTGGAAAATTAAATAGCGTAAAGCCCAATTTTATATTTCCAAAAGTTTTTTTAATACGTTTATAATCTTGAGGCAGGTATTGAAACTGTACAAATAGCCCACCCGGTTTTAGCAATTCAAAACAAGAATCTAATAAATATTTTTTCTTTTTTCTTTTTATGTTTGCCAGTGGAATTGCCGATATAATACAATCTACCGAACATTGAACAAAAGAGTCATATATATATCTGTCAAAGACGCATTCCATCTTTGGCTTAAATCGGTGGTCCCGGATCTTTGCTATTTCAGTAAAAAGTGATGAATTAATTTCACAACTCGTTAAGCTTGATTTTGCAGTTATTTTCGCAAGGATATGTCTGGTAAAAATACCTTCGCCAGCTCCCAATTCAAGAATGTTTAAATTCTTATTAAAATCGATTTTATCGACCATCTTTGTGGCTAGGAAATCTGAACTGGGAATAAAAGACCCCGTTTGTTTAATATTAGCTATTGCTTGTTGAAAAAATATTGACATCTGTTTCTAAAGTTTATTTTTATTAAATTAAAATGGTAACGAAAATAATCAAATTAGGATTACGCTGATTATTTACTGTGGATAATAGCAATGGCTTGTTTATAACAAGTTAGGACGTCCCAATATGTCTTTGTCAGCCAATATGTAATGCTGTTTCGAATATAGTCCCAAGGAAACTAAATACAATCTGGCGTGTATCGGTTTCAGTAAGTGTAACTTTGTTTCTTTTAAATGCACTAGTACATAGTAATGGTATATATAACTTTTTATTATTTTCATTTTCAAATTATATTTAATTATATGTAACAAACTTCTAACAAAGATTAAAATTAAGAAGATTTCTTATATTAATAGCATAAAATTATGACCAATGCAATTGGTCATAAAAATTGCTTCTAAATTAAAAAACATAGTATATTTGAATATGAATCTGTTTAAAAAGCACAAGTGGAAGATAGGAATAGGGATTATTGCCTTTGTTATTTCAATTTATAGTTTTTTATTTCATAACCCTTACAATGAATTTATTTTTGGTATAATTTATAAAGCGGAGTTTTTCATTTTCTACTTCAGTATTGCCTTATTGCATATTTATTTTCTGGAAAAGTTCTTTTTTAAAAGGAAATATATGGTTTTCTTTATCCTGACCCTTATTGTAGTAGGTACTTGTAGTTTTTTATTAAGCTACTTTTTTTCTTTCAGGCTTATTAAAAACGAGGATATTGAGATGCCTTTTAAGATATTTGCCAATACTGTAGGGCTTATTCTTCTGGTTTCATTAGTTACCTTTTTTTATGTGTTACGGGACCGTATTTTAATGAAGACAGAATACCTGGCTTATAACTCCAGGAAACTGGAAGCAGAAGTGCAATTGCTCCGCCGCCAGGTAAACCCTCATTTTTTATTCAATACATTAAACAGTATTTATTTAAAATGCCTGCAAAATACACCAGCTGCTGCCGAAATGATTATTCAGCTTGCAGAGATGTTCCGTTATGAACTCGAAATCTCTGAGCTTGAAACTATTCCCTTAGAAAAAGAAATCACATTTATTAATAACTACATTTCTTTTGAAAGAAGGCGCCTTCCAAAAAATGTACATTTAACCTATAATCAAGAAATAGATAATGTTAATTTGCAAATCTCACCTAATTTTATACTTATTTTGATTGAAAATTGTTTTAAACATGGTGTTGTGATGAATAAAGAATCCCATATTACTATCAGTCTGGAAATCAAAGACCGGCAGCTGACCTTAAAAACAGAAAACGAAATTGCGAAAATAAGTACCTTCGCCGGGACAAAACAAACGGGACTTAAAAATTTAAGGAAACGGTTGGAATACAAGTACAATAATAATTTTATACTTCATCATTCAGTAGTAGATAACAAGTGTACTGCTTTTTTAAAAATTGAATTATGAAATTAACTTGTGCAATTATTGATGATGAACCCGATGCGCAGGAAATATTGCAAATGTATTGTGATAAATGTGGGTTTCTAACAGTAAAAGGAATTTGTTCTGATGCGGTAGAGGCACTGCATTTACTAAATGAAACGGATGTAGATTTTATTTTCCTTGATATTGAAATGCCCGAAATTAACGGACTCACTTTAATGCGCCTGCTTAAAGATACCACAAAAGTCATTTTTACTACTGCCTACAGCCAATATGCTATTCAGGGATATGAGTTTCATGTTATTGATTATTTATTAAAACCAATTGCTTTTGAGCGTTTTCTAAAAGCAGTTAACAAACTCGTTCCTAAACAATCGCAGGAAATAGTTCCCGAAGCAATTAAAATCAACAATATTCATAAACCGGTTTATCCGAAAGACATTGTCTTTGTAGAGTCAGTTGGGAATTACGTAAAAATTAATTTCAAAACATCGAATATTGTTATTCATAGTACGTTAAAAGATATTTGTGACCTATTGGAACCCTATGGTTTTATCAGATGCCATAAAAGATATATTGTTAACCGCACGTATATCATTACCCTTGAGAATGATAAAATGATACTCTTCAATAGAACAGAAATACCTATCGGGATCAGTTACAGGCAACAGATAAAATTAATTTTAAAAGATTTTATGCCGTAATGCTAAAGTAAAACCACGACGTTCCGGCACGGCTGTGGACTTTTTATACTGTAAATAAATTCACTGAATTCCGAAATAATTAATAAAAATGTAAAATAATCATTTACATAAAAGCGGTAACGGCAATTAGTATATAAAGTCTTGTACTAAATTACAAAACTTTACCTTTTGGATTCCGTACAGCAAGAATGTAAGAATACACAATAGTTATAGAAATGTTAATAAATATTTTTATATTTGATATGAATTTTAAAAATAATATTATGGAAATTAACATTTATGCTTTAATTGCAGCATCATTTTGTACATTGATTATAGGTACTGTCTGGTATAACCCAAAGGTTTTTGGTAAATCATGGATGCATGCCTCAGGCTTAACAGAAGATAAGTTAAGGGGCAATAATATGTTCGTGACTTTCTTACTGGTGCTTATTTTTGGATTTTTTATGGCTTTCATATTGCAGTTCCTCGTAATCCATCAATTTGGCGTACTGGGGGCAACAGGTGGAGATCCTGCACTGGCTAAGCCCTCTTATCACGCTTTTATGGAAGATTATGGTACCGCTTTTAGGACTTTTAAGCACGGTGCATTACACGGTTTTATGACAGGCTTACTATTTACATTTCCCCTAATTGCCATAAATGCATTATTTGAAAGGAAGGGCTGGAAATATATTTTGATTAATAGCGGCTACTGGTTGATTACACTTACCATTATGGGAGGTATTGTCTGTGGTTGGTATAAAGCAAATTTATTTTATTTTTCATAAAAGAGCTTTATTATTAAGCGAAAATAGAGATGTTAAAGTCTGTGTTTTCGCTTTCAATAATAGTTCCAAAGTAGCATTACCAATATCATCAATAACTTCAACTCTAATTAATATAGAAATACTATCAAATTTCTCGGATCCACATATAGTGGGTATTAGCTAAATGCCCAAAACTCTTCCTCTAGCTCACAACCAAGAGAAGCATGTAAGTGGAGGGGATTGTAGTAAAATTTCCTTGGGTATATGATTCACAGTCTAGCTTAGAAACTCCACCGAGAGCTAATCAAAAAAACTACAAAAAGCAAGCTTATGTCTTTATGAGATCAAGAAAAAGAATGAAAACTTTATTCTTAATTATACGATCAATTTATGATTAGAAGGAATTATGCTACTCTTTTTTCAAGGATTTAAAACCAGAATACTGAGTAAACTATTGGCATTAACAATGATTCAATATCTTAATAAATTTGTCTTCGATAAAAACATAAATAATTTAAAAATTAACATAACCTAATAATGCTCTACGGATTATAAAATGTAATGCATACAATAATTACTTTTAGATAGGATACTACTATTTGCTAATAGTTAAATCTGATATTTTATTGGTGGTATTATTTTGATTAAAACTTACCTTTGTCCTCTAAAAATGATTTAAAAGCAGATTATGTCCGATACGATAGAAAAAATCAAATGCTTAATTATAGGTTCTGGACCGGCAGGTTATACAGCCGCTATTTATGCCGCCAGGGCCAACATGAACCCGGTTCTATATCAGGGTACCCAACCGGGCGGCCAGTTAACTACCACTAATGAAGTAGAAAATTTCCCGGGTTATCCTGACGGTATAAGCGGGCCTGAAATGATGGTCCAGTTACAGCAGCAGGCAAAGCGTTTTAATACGGATATAAGAGATGGCTGGGCTACAAAAGTAGATTTTTCAGGGCCCATTCATAAAGTATGGATCAATGATGCGATAGAACTACATTGTGAAACGGTTATTATTTCTACCGGTGCTGCTGCCAAATATCTAGGGCTTCCGTCGGAACAACATTACCTGCAAACCGGGGGAGGCGTTTCTGCTTGTGCGGTTTGTGACGGTTTCTTTTACAGGAATCAGGAAGTCGTTATTGTTGGTGCTGGAGACTCTGCCTGTGAAGAAGCCCATTACTTATCGAAGCTTTGTAAAAAAGTGACCATGCTGGTGAGAACTGAGAATTTCCGTGCTTCTAAAATTATGCAGGAGCGGGTTAAGAAAACAGAAAATATTGAAATTCTTCTAAATACCGAAACAGTGGAGGTTATGGGCGATGGGCAAGTGGTTAATGCTATAAAGGTACTTGATAAAACATTAGGAGAAACAAAAGTGATTCCCGCTACCGGTTTTTTCGTTGCTATCGGGCATCAACCGAATACCGCTATTTTTAAAGATTATATTACATTGGATGAAACGGGTTATATCATAAATGTTCCCGGTACTGCAAAAACAAATGTAGCAGGTGTTTTTGTTTGTGGTGATGCGGCAGACCATGTGTACCGTCAGGCTATTACAGCAGCAGGAACAGGATGTATGGCGGCATTGGATGCGGAAAGGTATTTAGCTTCATTAGAATAAAAAACTAAATAAGCCCATTAAAAAAAAGCTGTTCCACAATTTGTGAAACAGCTTTTTTTTAATAATATTAAAGTTATTTTATTGTAAATAGCCTCTTTATTTTATTTGTTTTTTATAAAGAGTAGCGGTATCTGCAAACTTTTTCAGCTCCATTTTAGGATCACCATAAATTTGTATTTCAGCATTTCCTGAAACATCAATAGTAAGGCTGGTAGCTACTAAAACAGTAGCATTGGCATAAGATTCCACCACAAGGTTCATTTTTTTAGTATCAAACTTTTTCCCGGTAAAATTGCTGTTGTTGTCCATACGTAATGTAACATCTATAGCATCACCTTCCATGACCGCAGATGCTTTTTGGTACAGGTCACATCTAACTTGTGTAGAAGAAACGAGCGCTTTAAGTTCAGCGTTTTTACTAAGTTGTATAGTGCTTAATTCTGATTTTACGTTGAGTTCAATTTTAGATTTGTCATTGGCAATCAAAGTGAATGCTTTTGCATCAACATTTAAAAATAATTTGGCATTATCAAATGCTTTAAAAGTGACCTCATCCAGTTTTAAGGTCTCAAGCGCATTTACTTTTGCTTTATTTTTAGCTGTTATCAAGTTAAGGCCATCAGTATAATTAACACGGATAATAAATTTTTTAAAACCTGAAATTTCTTTCATAAGTGTAAGCACTAATGTCTCACCATTTAACTGGACTCCAAGTGCTTCATGAAGGTTATCATCTGCTTCGATTTCTATACTGCTTTTATCCCCTTTTACCAAGGAGACTTCAATTTCATCTGCAATTTCGAGCGCAATGAAATTACCTACTTCTTTTTTTTCTATGGTTACAATTTTTGATCCTTTAATTTTTTCTTTCTTCTGGCCATATCCTAAAAAGGTAATCATAAGAACGGAAACGATAAAAGCTATTTTTTTCATAATACAAGTTAAATAGAGGAACAAATATAATAAACAAAACCTACTTTGTTACTTATTCTTTATTGATAATAAAAATCCTGTACCCCTAATACTTTCTATGTTAATTTCGTAGTCAGGATCAATTTGCAAATAGTTCCTTAGTTTCGTAATAAAAACATTCATACTCTGGGTAGAGAAGTAGCCATCGTCTTTCCATATTTTTAATAAAGCTTCTTCTCTTGTCAGCACAGTTTCTTTATTCGCTAAAAGCAACTGTAATAAATCACGCTCCTTAGGGCTTAATTTTTTTTCAATAGTACCTAATGTCAATGTCCTTTTGATAGTGTCGAAACGGAAACTACCAAAAGAAATTATAGTATTCTTAGTAGCCACAGGGCTTAATTGTTCGAAAATGGCTTTTATTTTTAAAATCAGGATTTCGGGATCAAAAGGTTTTACCAAATAATCAAGCGCACCCGAAGCAAACCCTGTTATTTTATCTTCCCTCATGCCTTTTGCCGTAAGGAATAAAAACGGCTGGTTAAAACCTCTTTTCCTTACTTCTGATGCCAGTTCGAAACCATCCATTACGGGCATCATGACATCAAAAATAAAAAGATCAAATACAGCAATTATGAATTTCATTCAGGGCTTCCTGACCGTTTTTTGCCCATACAATGTCAAAATAGTTCATTTTTAGATAACTGGTATGGTAATTAATAGTTCCGACATAGGACCTGTAGCCTTACCAAAAAATGAAGAAGTTTAAAATATTTGATTACTAAAAACGTAGTTGTTTTAAAAAAATCAGCAATCGGCCATATTTACGGCCACAGCCAATCCGCCTTCCGAAGTTTCTTTGTATTTCGAGTTCATATCTTTTGCGGTTTGCCACATGGTGTTGATTACCTTGTCTAAAGGTACTTTGGCATTTTTAGCATCCGTTTCCATAGCGAGTTCTGCTGCATTGATAGCTTTAATGGCCCCCATGGTATTTCTTTCGATACATGGAATTTGTACCAGTCCGCCTATCGGGTCACAGGTCAGGCCCAGGTGATGTTCCATGGCAATTTCGGCGGCCATCAAAACCTGTGCAGGCGTACCTCCCATAACTTCACACAAAGCTGCGGCAGCCATAGCACTGGATACGCCGATTTCTGCCTGGCAACCGCCCATTGCTGCTGAAATAGTAGCGCCTTTTTTGAAAATGCTACCAATTTCCCCGGCTACCATCAGGAATTGTTTGATATGTTTTTCATCGGCTTCATGGTTTTCGATGACCAGGTAATACATTAAAACAGCCGGTATAACACCGGCACTTCCGTTGGTTGGTGCGGTTACTACACGTCCTAAAGCGGCATTGACTTCATTAACGGCAAGTGCAAAACAACTTACCCATTTTAGTATCTGGCGGAATTTAACTTCTGTTTTTCTAACTTCTTCCAGCCAGGTCTGGGGCGAAGAATAGTTAGCCAGGCCAATAAGGTTCTGGTGCATATCGAAAGCGCGCCTACGGACATTAAGCCCGCCGGGAAGAATTCCCTCGGAGTGGCAGCCAATGTACATGCACTCCAGCATGGTGTTCCAGATTCGCATGAGTTCATGGTCAATCTCCGCTTCGGAGCGCATCGATTTTTCATTTTCATACACAATTTCAGAGATTGACCTGTTTTCCTGAATGGTATAATTTAAAAGTTCTTCGGCATTCTGGATAGGGAATGGGAAAGCACACTTTATTTCGAGTTTTTTTATGGCATTCTCGCGTTCTTCTTTTACTACAAATCCGCCACCAATAGAGTAGAAGGTAGATTCATACTCCGTTTCATGTTGTAAAAAGGCAGTAAATTTTAAACCGTTAGCATGGAACGGCAAAAAGTTTTTATTGAAAACGATATCTTGCAAGAAATAAAACGGTATAACCATTTCATTTCCTAAATTGATTTCATTTTTATCTTCAATTGTTTTTATAATTCCTGCTATATCCTGAATAGGAATGTATTCGGGGTCCTGGCCACTAAGGCCCAACATAATGGCCAGGTCTGTGGCATGGCCTTTTCCGGTTAATGAAAGGGAACCGTATAAATTTACTTTTACCCGGACTACGTTATGAAGCATATCGTTGGTACGTAATTCTCCCAGGAAACGTTCTGCTGCACGCCAGGGGCCAAGAGTATGTGAACTGGACGGGCCGACACCTATTTTGAGCATATCAAAAACGGAAATGCATTCTTCCATTAGTCTATAATTTAATATACAAATATAGTACAAACTGTAAAGATTTAAAATCCGGAGTTGATATTTTATAATGATGCTGCTTTAAGACCTGTAATGCTTTTTAATTATCAATGTTTTCTTTTCTATCGATTAGTGCTGCTACCAATCGCCCGGATTTCATGGCAGCATTAATGGAGCCATTTAGCATATAGTCGCCACAAATGAATAGGTTCTCCGCCAATTGCATTTCATTATCTGACGCTTCGTTGGTTACTGTCGGCAGGTTGGGGAGTGCGTATGTAATCCGGTAAGCCTTTATCATTTTCCAGGAACCGGTTTGTTTTCCGTACCATTGCTTTAGTTCCTGTTTCATGTTTTCCGCCAGGGTTTCATTATCGATGTCAGGAATGCCATTGTAAGAAACCGATAGTAATACCTTTCCTTTGGGTGCATAATGTGGCGAAACGGCTGTCATAACGGTGAGGTTATTGACCCATTTTTTATTGTCCGAAGCATTTAGAATTACTACTGCTTTATGGGTTGGGGCTTTGTCTGCTTCAAAATACACATTGGTTACCTGATGGGAACGGGTATTTTGTGGCGAAATATAGGCGGAAGCAAAACCGGTGGCCTCGGTAGCAATGATAATGGTTGGTGCTGTAAAAGTACCATTGCCGGTAGTAATGGTATTGCCTTTGATAGCGGTCACTTTTGTATTATAGCGTATGGTATTTTCGGGTAATTGGGTTACGAGCTGCTTAGGGATTTCTTCCATTCCTAATGCAGGGACTGCTGCATCGCCTTCTGAAAACATTTTCATAACAAAATCGAACATACGGCTGGAAGTCGATAAATCATTTTCCAGAAAAATACCGGAGAAAAAAGGCGCATAGAATCGTTCAATCATTTTTGGACTAAATCCGTAATCTGATAATTGTTGTAGGGTAGTTTGTTCTTTCTGTTTAAAAATATCGGGAATATTACTTTTTAATAATCTTGTTTTTAAAAAGAAGGTGTTGATTTTATCTTTTATGGATCCGACAGGCGCAAATGCTGTAGCAAATGCTGCTGAGGGCCTGCGTAACGGATCTGCAATTTCAAACTGTCCGCCATCATAAAGTACGGTGGCACCGGGAAGGAACCGTTTTAAATCCAGTTTATCATAATCGAGCAGCTCTTTGCATTCCGGGTACGTTGTTAACAGCACCTGAAACCCTCTGTCTAATAAAAATCCGTCATGG
>DASVUQ010000399.1:0-7839 GCA_036386975.1 Flavobacterium sp.
ATCAAGTGAATACAAAAAGGCTTATTCAGCCCTAATGCCTGTGTCCCTTGAATTAAATGGGTAGCGGGAATGATACAGCGCCTATTTCTAATCTGCACGCGAAACAGGGAGCTAAAAACACCTTCTGCCAACACATGAGAAAAAAAATGTTTCCTCTTAAAATTTGAAGGTGCTAAACCAAACATAAAACTACTTATCCGGTCTTGGGTTAAATTGGTTATTATGGGTGCTGTGTCACCCATCCGCAAAGCATATTCCTTAAACTTTGTTTCGGATTGCAACCGTCTTCCTAATTTTCCGGCTATCATGTTACCATCACAAACCAACCCATAAATAAATGCGTCCATCTTCCTAATTTTCCAATGAAATTAAGCAGAGGCAATACGAGTTGTTGCTATGATAAGTAGTAAGGAAAGAATATTTCGGCTAAAGTGAGGAAAATTTCGGCAAAGATCATTTTAAGAATTTATTAATCGAAATCTTCGTTAAAAAATTCTGAAAGTGGAACACCAACAATGTTTAAGATTTTTACAAGACTTGAAATCCGCATATCTTGTCCTTTCTCATATTTCCCGTATAAAGTTCTCGGCAATTCATACGCGTAGGTAAATGCCTCATAACTTGTATAGCCTTTTTCAATTCTTATTTTTTTCAATTTAGCAGCGATGATCTGTATTTCCTTTATTTGTGGAGGTTTTGCAGAAGTCGTACGCTCGGAAGCAGTACGATTTACTCTCTCCAGCTTTTTGGGAGGCTTAGGGGCTTTAGGAGTCTTCTTTTTCATAGTACAAAAGAACACGAAAAGCCTGTAAATAGTAACACTACAAACGTAACACTAAAAAAATAACCTCTTATTAGAGGTTTTCGTTTTTTTGTATATATTTGCCCTGAAATTATTGCGATTCGCTGAGATCATTTCAAAAACCGCTAATTAAAAAGTTATCTCACAGCTACGCAGGGAACGCCTTTCGCAAAGGGCGCGGACTTGCTTATGCTGTGTAAGGGACTTAGCGGTTTCCTGAAATGAGTAGGCACTGTTTCGCGCCTGATTATTTAAACATGATAGAAACTTTTAAACCCGCTAAAGAAATTATTAAGATCAATACCGATTATGAAGATGAGTTAATACGAATACATATAGGAAAAACATTTAGTGAAGTTCTAACTGACTGCTCACATGATGAGTTAATGCGTTTTTCTAGGCTTTTATTATTTTTTAAATATATTTGATTATTAAATCCTTAATAACTAACCACTACTCCGGGTCAAGTTTTAGGGTGTATTCGTCCGTAGTTCGGGCTAGTGCTGACCGTAAATTGGAAAAGTTTAAGACTTTTCCAAAGCACAGATTCTCATTATTGTTTGTATTTCAGGCAACTGATTAATTTTTTAAACGTCACGAAAGGGTAAATGTGTCCTTTAATTTGATGTTTTGACGGTTGATCTTTGTTTGTTGCAATAATTACCGA
Organism: Flavobacterium sp.; assembly: GCA_036386975.1. GTDB lineage: Bacteria > Bacteroidota > Bacteroidia > Flavobacteriales > Flavobacteriaceae > Flavobacterium. The sequence goes on from DASVUQ010000399.1 coordinate 1,470, forward strand.
TTACGCTCACGCCTGCGCTTGACAATTCAATTAATTCTAACCAACAAACAAACAAAAATGAAAAAACTATTATTATTCCTTATTGGGGTCTTTATTTCCTCCTCAATTTATTCACAGGCCCAGCTAACAGCATTGCAAGACTGGTCAACTAAGGCGGGAACACAAAACTTTTTTTACAAGAATGTGACTAAAACAGATGGCTCAGGCAACGTTTATGTTGCAGGGGCTACCTTAAATGGAGCAGGCAATTATGATGTTCTTCTTGCTAAATTCAATTCATCAGGAGTTCAACAATGGATTATACAGATAGATGGGAGTGCGGGGTATCAGGATTTCGCAACGGCATTACAACTGGATGGAAGCGGAAACGTATATATAACTGGTGCTATTACGAATGATACTATCTCAATGATGTCGGACTTATTCTTTAAAAAATATAATTCTTCAGGTGTTCTTCAATGGACAAACACTTATGATGGATTTAATCTGTATGACTGTGGAACAGACATTTTAGTAAATACCGGGGGGACTATGGCAGTTGTGGGCAGTAGCTTTAATACTTCAGGAAACCTTGACTTCGTAACTATCTTCTATAATTCATCGGGAGTCCAGCAATGGGCAAATCGCTATGCTCATAGTAGCGGTTTTGATGATGTTCCTGTCCGTATTGTAAAAAGCGGTACTGGTGTCGCTGTTGCAGGGGCAGTTAAAACAGGTGCTAGTTCATATAGTTGGGCAGCACTTGTATATCGAAGTAATGGCGTACTGAATTCAACTACTATCAGTTCAGGCGGCACGTCAGGAATAGAAGAAGTACGAGGCATGGTTACCGATGCTAACGGATTCATCTATCTTGCGGGTTTCACACCTACTGTGTCGGACGGTTATGATTATGATGTAATCAAGTTGGATTCAAATCTTGTGATCCAATGGGAGCGAACTTATGATGCAAATGGATCGGATGATAAAGCAACAGCGATACAGGTGAGTTCCACAGGAGATGTGTATGTTACAGGATATTCAAATGATAACGTTGAACAACATAATTATCTTACCTTAAAGTATAACAGCAGCGGATCGCTAATCTGGACTCGCACTTTTAACGATTCTTTAAATGGTGATGATGAGGCTTATGCAATGACAATGGACAATAGCGGCAAGATATACATAACTGGAAATGCTCATACATCTCTTAGTCAAATGGATTATCATACAATTAAGTATGACACAGCAGGAACGGTTGAATGGAGCATTGATTTTGACGGAGAAACACATCTTCATGACCGCGCTACCAATATAGCAATTGATCCCTTTGGCGCAATAGTAGTAACAGGAACTAGCGAGATAACAGCTGGAGTTTACGAATACGCAACTGTAAGATATGTTCAGAAAAATATTTTAACGCCAACAGATTATAACACGGAAAGTGCATCAGATAACTTTTCTTTTTACCAGAACAAAGGGCAAATCCTAGGTTCAAATGATTCTTTAGTTCCTTCAGTGGTTTACTATACTGAAAACGCGTATCCTGCTTATTATATTAAAAAAAACTCATTCAGCTTTGTTTTTTCAAAAACTGACACAGTATTAGCAACCATTGATACAGCTCATAGAGTTGATGTATCGTTTCAGAAGGCTAATACTAACGTAAAAACGTTTCCCCTTGAACAAAGAAAGGATTATACAAGTTATTATTTTTCCCATTTAGGTGATGGAATTACAAAAATACACGGTAATCAAAGATTGGTTACACCGAACCTTTATCCTAATATTGATTTAGAATATTCAAGTAATCAAAACGGCATTAAATTTTATTTCATTATTAACCCAGGAGGCAATCCGGCTGATATTGAACCTGAATTTACCGGAGCTTCTTCATTCAATTTGAATGGAACTTCCAATGCCCTTACAATCAATGCTTCAATAGGTAGCTTGACTTTTGACAGGCCAACAGTTTATCAATTAAACAGCAGCAATGTTATTGTACCTGTAACTGGATGGACAGCAGATTGGCAAACTAATGGTGCATCGAATAAGTACAAGTTTAATGTTGGGACATATGATAGTACTAAAGTATTAATAATTCAAGTTGATCAAGGAAACGGCACTCAAGCAGCTTCAGCAGCATATAGAAATTTAACATGGAGTACATATTATGGTGCAACTGATGACGAAGACAAATTTTCTGATTTGGCAGCAGATAATAATGGAGATATTTATGCAGCTTTTGAAACAAGAGCAAATAACTTTCCAACCACTACAGGAATTTCAAATCCAAATGGCTATAATCTAACGGGAGCAGTAAAATTTAATCGTTTCGGAGTGCGTCAATATTCATTCTATTATGGAGTAAATAATGATAGTCAGGTACCAATTATCCATGCAAAACTTGACGTTAGTTCAACAGGGAATGTTTATTTAACCGGTGCTATTATCAGAACTCCGGGCTATAACACTAATATACCATTTCCATCTGTTTCTCCGGTTGGATCTTATACCGACTTTACCATTGGTGACGGGTCTGACGTTTTTTTAGCAAAATTTGGAACGACTGGCTTTCCATTGGTCTGGGCTACCTATTTTGGCGGAGATAATTATGAGGATTTTCCTGATGTAAATATTGACAATACAGACAAAATCTATTTAACATTTTGGGGCAGTTCTGATTCTTTACTCAATAAGCCCGGAGCTTATTGGGACAGTTTATATCACGGTAGTGTTATCGTGAAATTCAATACCAGTCTTCAAAGAATTTGGGCAACTTCTTTTACAGGAGGTATTAACCGCGCTACGTTAGATAAAAACAACGATTTCTATGTAACAGGTAGTTGTAGTCCTGTATCGTACTTCCCATTTACAAATCCGGGAGGGGGAGCATTTTTTGATAGTACCTTTAATGGAAGCAACGATATAATGTTGGCCAAATTCGGTAGTTCGGCTAGTGATTTGAAGTGGGCAACAATTTATGGTGGGAATGGAGAAGATTATGCCAACTCTATTGCTGCTGATAATAACTCTGGCTGTAATCTCTATATAACTGGAAATACAAAAAGCACAAACTTTCCCTGTAGATATGCTGGAACTGGAACTTATATAGACACTCTTATTGGTGGTACAGCTGATGTCTTTATGGCTCAATTTTCTCCAAGTTTATCACTTTCTTGGGGTACGTATTTCGGTGGGTCGTCTAATGGTGAAAAAGGATTAGATGTTACAACTGATCCTCTAACTGATAACGTTTTCTTTACTGGAGCTACGGCAGACAATGCAATAACTTTCTTTGGCTCTTCGGCATATTATACCCAAAGCTTTGGTGGTGGTCCAACATTAACCCCTGATGCTTACATTCTTTCCTTTACTCCCGCAAAAATACCTATTTGGGGATCATATCTAGGATATAATGCTTGGGACGATGGTAATGCCATAGTATGTAATCAATGGAATCAATTATTCTTAGCAGGTAGTACGCAAAGCACACAAACAGGTAATTTTTTAGACATGAATCCTGGGGGTGGTGCTTGGTTTTCAAACACTTATATTTCAGGCTCAAGTTACGATAGCCATATTTCAAGATTCACTATTGATCCGTCTAATCAAATTGGAGTGACAGAACATAACATTATTCCCGAAGGTGACTTAGTAGTATATCCAAATCCATCTAACGGTCTATATAATTATAAATTAAGCAGTCTTGATCATATTGTTTACTTGAAAATTTATAATATAATAGGCGAACTAATTTCTATTGAAAAAATTGCTACCTCAAATGGTTTAGCGACAGGTTCATTTGATATTAGTTCATTTAGTAATGGAGTTTATTTTATCTCGGCAGAATCAGCAAAAACCCGAAAAGTGAAAAGAATTATTAAACAGTAAAACTATTGAAAAACAGCACCAATGACATGGTGCTGTTTTTTTTAGTATATTAGTATTAGGCCAACAACCGTTAAATGAGACTTTTAAAAAGAATATTTTTCTTATTATTGATTCTGCCTTTTCAGGTAGTTTCGCAATCATCATTATTATGGGAAAATTTACATTGCCCCAATAACTATGATCCTATAAGCCTCTATTTTGATACAACTCAAAATAATTTATATATGCTTTCGTCTTGGTCTGATTCAAGTCGGATTTCCAAATGGGATGGTGCAACGTGGGTAACATTGCCATTTACCGGCTGCTCAAGCGGTTTAAATCTTACAAATTATAACGGTGAACTATTAGCGGCAACAGGAGGATGTTTTTCTATTTTGAAGTTAAACGGGACAAATTGGCAACCTTTTCAAAGCATACTTCCAAACAATAATGTAAACTGCTTTTTGCAAAATGGGAATGATTTATATATTGGAGGCGTCTTTGACAGCATCGGGGCAAGCGCAATAAGATGTGTTTCAAAATGGAACGGAAGTTCATGGGAAGCATTTGGAAATTTCCCATATTCAACCTCTTTTGGTTTTAATAATGTTCGCTCATTAGCTATGTATATGGGCGATTTAATTGCGGGAGGTTTGATTGGAGATAATGCTGGAAATGTTGTAAATATAGTTAAATGGGATGGATTTTCCTGGTCTGCTTTAGGTGGAGGCATACACGGAGGAATGGATGATGTATTCGATATGATTATCTATAACAATGAATTATATGTTGCAGGATCTTTTACTAAAGCGCATGGGAATGTGGGAAATTATATACAAAAATGGGATGGAAATTGGCATGAAGTAGGTGGCGGGGTAATGGGCTTATTTGGGGGTAATGGTCAAATCTGGGATCTTGAAGTACATGAGAATGCTTTATATGCTACCGGATATTTTTCTACTGCTGGTGGTGTTCCGGCTCAACATATTGCAAAATGGGATGGAACCAACTGGTGTAGTTTAGGCACTGAGTTAGCAAATGCAATATGTTTAACAAAAAGTTCTACCGATTTGTATGTTGGAGGTGGGTTTAAAGTTATAAATGGGGATTCAACTGGATCAATTACGAAATGGATTGGTGGAAATTATGTTGATACTTGCGGATTTATTCCGATAGGAATTGAGGAAATGACTATTAGCACGGAATTGAAAGTTTACCCTAATCCGGCAACAAATCAAATTACTTTAGAATTTAATATAAACACTTCAAAAGATACTTTTATTGAGATCAATAACATTTTAGGGCAATCAGTAAAAAAAACGGTTAATTCATTTCCGATTGGAGTGAATATGATGGAAATTGATCTAAGCGAATTACCAAAAGGTTTGTATTTTATTCAATTACAAAATGACAATAAAATATCAAGCAAAAAGATAATAAAACAATAACTTTTACGCGATAAGGACTAATAGTTCAATCATTTCACAAAAATACAAGTTCGCTTTTTACCAACCGCTTTTTAAGCGTTTATAATCGGATAAATTATAAAAATGAAAAAAAATACAGAATATTGGCTTTTGTGGGGTGGTACTATTCTATCCTTTCTAATAATTTACCTTACAAAAATAGATAATACCCCTGCTTGCGCTGAATGGGTATATGAGATAGGACAGTACCTATGGTTCAATTTGGCTATTTCGTATATAGGTGCTGTAATTTTTTATTTAATTGTTGTATACATTCCAGAAAAACGCAAACAGAAAAAATTTCTTTTTCAAATGGGAATGGATATACAAGGAATTCACTTGAAAGGATGGAAGTTTTTCTTCTACCTTAGAAATGCAGCTCAAATGCAATCACAAGTCCCTGATACGGGCAAACTAACCCTTAAGGATATTGATAAAATGCTTGAAACGGTTACCCCTGAAACTATTCACAAATTTATAAATGAAGAAGGAACCCCGACACAAACTTTTAACGAATATTTACAACAGCATAGGATTGAAATGAATGATGCTATTAACAAAGCTTTAGTAATCCCTTATGAGGACTTAGATGTATTTTCAGCCTTACTTTTTTTACAAAGAACGGGAATTATAACAGGAGAGTATATAGATAGTTCATCACAAAAGTTCGGGAAGCTTGATGTAACATCGTATTTCGTCCAATTAAGAGCATTAGATAACCATTTTAAAAAATACTATGCTCCTTCGATTATGAAATAAGGTTGATCTAGCGCCTAATTTAAATAAGTTAGCAAATAACATTGCAGATCTGCCAATAACTTGATATCATCTAATAAGGGGTTCGATTTAGTGTCGGTGGACTCCACTTTTTCAGTTTCAAAGAACATCAAAAGCCTTTAAATCGTATGATTTAAAGGCTTTTTGTTTTTTACACCTCCTCTATTCATTCACTGATTCTCATCACTAAGGGGGTAAATTCGGGTATCCGAAAAAATGCACATTTAGGATACCCGAATTTCGCTACATCCCTTGTCAGATAAGCAGTTCAG
>DASVUQ010000400.1:0-5916 GCA_036386975.1 Flavobacterium sp.
AGCCATGTTGCCGGAAGAGGGTATAGTAAAGCCTTCCATACGGATTTCATTCAGTCATTATAATACCAAAGAAGATATTGATGCTTTGATTGATGGTTTGAAAAAGATTTAATTATGCAGCCGCTTATTTTTTGCTACTAACAGGATTATAAAAGCAAATTGATTTATGAACAAAGTCAGGAACAACAAACATATTCAATTGCCGAAACTTGTATGAGTAGCGAGCAACTTTATTAATTTGGGCGTGCCCCTTCGGGTCGGGCAGTACGTTCCAATCTTTTTTGGCAGAAAAAGCCAAAAAAAGGATTTTCACTTCCGTCCCTCACGCTGCCCCTGTTAACTAAAAATTGCTATTTACGGAAAACTATAAACAATCATTTGCAACTAACTATATTTGAAAATAAAATTTATATTTTCGAAGAAATAAATGCTATTTTAGTAAAAATAAAATACAACAGCAGTTGAGCATAACTTTCTTAATTTGGATGTATAAATTCAACTAAGCTTATAAAGTGAGCATGTAAATAAGTTGGCAGTAATTTTACGAAAAAGACGAACAGAATTATGATAGACGATTTAATAAACAAACAGAAAACTGATTTTGGATATCTATTAAAAGGAAATTGGATTAATCTGGGTTTAACAGAAAATGTAAAAAAAGCAATTTTTGAACTTTTACCGATTATAAAACCCGAAATGTATTTTTATTACACTTTTAGATTAATTGCAATTGAGGAGTTTGAAAAAAAGAATATTCAAATTGAGACAAAAAATATTTATTCAAAATTTACAGAATTAAATTCTAAAATTTTAAAAGAAAAATGTTCCATATTAATGTCTGAAAACGACAAACCAGAAAATTCAAACTATATCTCATTTATCTGGACGAATGTTTACGATAATTATTCTAAAGAAGTTGACTTGTTAAAAGATTCGATTTTGAATATGATTAATTACAAAAAGAATATTCAAGAATATTTAAATATTAACGAAAATGAAAATCCATACACTTCACAAAAAAGCATACACTTCTTCCAAAATCTAATGTTTATTGGTTTCAATATCGCACATCAAAGAATTCTTTGTGAAGTTGATAACAGTAATAATTTCGGAATAGAATTAGTTGAATTAGATAACCAAGATGAATTAATAATCTATCCAAATCCAAAATTAATGGAAAGTTTATCTAAGCATTTAGATCTTTCAAATGAAGAAATCATTAATTTTTGTAATGAAAATTTTGAAAAAATAGGAATTTCAAAAATCAACAATGAAAAATTGAAAAAAGATTTGGGAACTAATTTTATAGTGAATTTTAAAGGAGAACTCTTTTATCTAAAAAAATATTTTGATTTAGATTTCAATATCTATATGAATAAAAGGATTAATAAACCTGCTTTTAGTTTATTACTTTTTGAATGTCAACTTAACCTGAAAAAAGTAATTTAGATGCTTTTTAATTCAATTAAAGAGTTTATCTCTATTCGTAAAAATGAAATTTATCTTATTTCACAAATTGAATAGTGGTTATTAAAAAATCAAGATAATTATAAATATTGCAGAGAAAATAACTTAACTTTAAATTCTTGCTTTCACGATATTGATTGTGCTTGTAGTATCAATTCCGAAGAAAGTAAATTCATCAAAATTTATGACAAACGGAATGCAGTTACAGAATTACATGAGTTAGAAGAATATGCAAAAGTGAATTAAGTGTTTACAAAAAATTAACCATAATGAAAGTTCAATAAAAGAATGGTTGATAAAAAATAAAGAAATAGCAAGTGAATATTTAGCTTGCTTTATTATTGATTATTTAGATTATTCAGAAAACGAAAAGGAAGTTTATCATTTATTAGCTTACATAAATGTTGAGCAAAAGTTTGAAATCTTCATTCAAAGAGACGATTTTGAAAACTTGATTGAATATAAAGAACTTTTTGATGAATTGTACTATATCAAAAAAAGTATCCTTAGGGAGTTAAACGAATTGAAGAAGAAATAAATAAACTACCGAAATACATAACGTAAAAAAGAAAAAACTACTGCCAACAGCCGTTTCGCGCAATTACGAATTTTGTGGTAAATCCACGTTCACGTTTCGCAAAAATATTATCTTAGTGGAAAATAATCGGTTCCGAAGTTCGCAACTGACGCAAAGCGGCGGAACGTTGTGAGCAATGCCGAAATTACCGTAATCATAATCATTTACCTTAAATGAAAAAAATAACTTTTGTTTTCTGTCTATTGTTATCTCTATCGTTATTTGCCCAAAACAAAGTAGAATCTTTTACCGAGATTGGAGAAAAGTATGCGACTAAAAGTAAAGATACCAATTCACAATATAAAGAATATGCAAAAGAATCCTCAAATAAAATACATTATAATACGGGTTTTGGTGAATCAAAATATGATAAAGAAATTAACTGGGACACAGATATCGATCCTAATAATGTAAAAGAATCGATAGAAAAGTTTAGGGATAAAAAACGTCGAGAAGAAATTTTATTTTATGCCAAAATAGTTTTATCCATTATTGTAATATTACTAGTAGCATTTTTTATATCGAAAGCCATTAAAAAAAGATAATGCACAGCTCAAAACAGCTGGTAAACGCCATTACTGTTTTAGTGCAAAAAGAAACAGTTTTTTCCATAACTTCGTTTACGGTAGCAGAGAGACTCGGGGTTTTATTTCCGCAACGTCGCCTACCAACAAAACGTTAGCACTCACCCTAAAAAGACCGACACGACCGAGAACAAACGAACAGAAAATGAAAGACAAAATGCCAACCCTTCGTAAAATTAAAAGAGCTGCAAGCCGACACATAACCCAACGCTTTTGCAGCACATTTAATTTTACCCAACCTCACCAAAGCCCACCCATCACTCTTAGTGTTTTTTGAAAAAAATCAATATCTTTGCACAACATGCAAATTTTATGAGTAAAAAAGTCATAAATAGAATAAAAGTTGTTTTGGCTGAGAAAAACCTTAGTAGCAAATGGTTAGCAGAACAGCTTAATAAAAATGAAGCGACCGTTTCTCGTTGGTGTACTAATGATGTGCAACCGCCTATTAAGACTTTTGTAAAGATTTCAGAATTACTCGAAGTTAAACTTATCAATCTATTTAATGAATAAAAATGGAAGAGGAACATAAAAATATCATTCCATTTAAGGTTTCAGCTAGAACTGCTAGACTGATTGGTAGGGAGAATGTTGCTAGTTCTAAAGGAGCAATTATAGAACTTGTCAAAAACGCATATGATGCTGACAGTAAAGTTTGTATAGTTTACTTCGATAATAAATTTTCAACACTGCTTCCAGAAATAGATGAAACCCACTTTTCGGGTTTAATTGATCGTGGTATATCAATTGAATCATTATATGAAATATATTCAAAAGATGAAAATGAAGAAAAATACATTTTAAAGGTAAAATTATCGGAAGATAAACGGAACATCTTTAGAATTTTAATTTCTAAATTTTCTGCACTCTATATAATTGACTTTGGGGAAGGAATGACTCAAAATATTATCCGTGATCATTGGATGACAATTGGAACAGATAACAAAGCCAATGATGTTTTCACAAAACAAGGCAGGGTAAAATCTGGTGCAAAGGGAATTGGAAGATTTGCTTTAGACAAATTGGGTGGCAAGTGTGAAATGACAACAATATTTAATCCATCACCTGAAATCCATAATCCTGACACTGATATGGATGGAAATCCAACCAATAATACAGGATACAATTGGATTGTAAATTGGGAAGATTTCGAGGGTGATTTTAAAACAATTGATAAAGTTGGAGCTATTTTAACTGGGCTTCAAACAGTTTCCATTAAAGAAGAAGTTTTAAAAAAATTACCCGAAACCGATTTAAATAAAATAGAGTCTGAAAAGGAATTTAAATATGGTACAGTGCTAAAAATTACAGAACTAAGAGATAATTGGGAAGACTTTTTTGTTGAACAAGTATTTTCCGACTTAGAGGTTCTAGTTCCACCAAAGGAAGCTGGTGGTTTCGAAATATTTGTATTTAGCTCACTTACACCAAATAAATTTGGTGAAGTTTTGGGTTCAGTTTGTGACGATTTTGATTACAAACTGGTTGCTACAGCAGATGAAAATCAAAATGTGAAAATTCGAATTTATAGAAATGAATATAATGTTGAATTAATTCCAAATGCTTTTTTTGAAAGACCTGCAATGCAAAAGGGAAATTACAGAAAAAGTGATTTCTTAAAAGGTCATTGGGAAAAAGAGACTACTTTTTCTGAATTATTAAAAGGTTTTAAAGACATAGATGATGATAATACTTTCAATAATATAGGTCTTTTCAATTTTTCATTTTATTTTCTAAAAAGACAATCTAACTCTATTGACGCTAAAAAGTTTTTCAACAGAAATTTTATGGCAAACAATAGAAAAGATTGGTTAAACAAATTTGGCGGAATTAAGCTTGTTAGAGATAATTTTAGAGTTAGACCTTATGGAGAAGTCAAGAATGTAGCGTTTGATTGGTTGGGACTTGGAAGTAGGAAATCACAAAGCCCAGCAAGTGTAGCCAAAAAAGAAGGCGGTTATAGAGTTGAACCTGATAACGTAGCTGGAGCAATAAATATTTCAAGATTAACAAATGTAAACTTTGAAGACAAGTCAAGTCGTGAAGGTCTTCAAGAAAGTAAGACTTTTCAAATATTCTCTTTGTTGATAACCGAAATTATATCTGAATTTGAAAAGGACAGAGCATACATAGCCAGAGAAATGTCTGAATATGACGAATTCCTTTATGGTCCTCAGCGAGATAGAGAAAAAGCCGATAAAATAAAAAATGAAATTTTAGCAAAAAGCAGAGCTAAAAAGGAATCAAGTGCAAATAACTCTAATGAAAATAAAGATCAGAATCATCAAGAGTCTGAATCAGACAAAGAAAAAGAAATTCTTGCAAGTGAATTAGATAGGAAAGAAGAAGAAATAGAGAAATTAAAAGAAGAGCAAAAAATGCTCAGGGCTTTGGCAAGTAGCGGAATTGTTTTAGCGTCTTTTAGCCACGACTTAAGTAAGTTAAATGATGTTTTAGCGTCAAGGACTGATAAACTCAGAGACTTAATACTTGAAAAAATAACAGAGGAGGATTATGCAGAAGCAAGAGACAGTAAAAATCCTTTTAAACAATTGGAAAGAATTAAGAAGCAAGATACTAAACTTCAAAATTGGTTGAATTTTTCCTTAGGAGCGACAAGAAAAGATAAAAGAAAAAGGAAACAGTTGTTCTTAAAAGCATATTTCGAAAATCTAAGAAACGACTGGCAAACAGTTTTTGAAGATAGGGGAATAATATTAGACACTTCTGAAATTGAGGATTTAGATATGCGAGTATTTGAAATTGATATTGATAGTATTTTTAACAATATGCTGGTTAATTCGATTGATGCATTTATCATTTCAAAAGATGAACGAGAACGAAACATAAAAATAAAAGTTTCAAGTAATTCTAAAGAGATAATTCTTGATTATCACGATAATGGACCTGGTTTATCAACTGATATTACAGAACCTGATAAAATATTTGAACCACTTTTTACAACTAGAAGAAATAAACAAACTGGTGAAGAAGAAGGAACTGGATTAGGTATGTGGTTAGTAAAATCAATTGTTGAAGAAAATGACGGAAAGGCAATTTTATTATATCCTGAAATTGGGTTTGGTTTGAAAATTACATTTCCAATTAAATATAAAAGATAGATTATGTACAAAATATTATTTATAGACGAAGAAAAAGACACTTTGGAAGACTTCGAAGAGTTTGTAGAGAAATCGCCATTAAAAGCCAAATTGAATCCAATTATTATATATCCTTTAGCTGATTTAGATGAAATGATAGAGAGCATTATTAAAATTGCACCAGACG
>DASVUQ010000401.1:0-37773 GCA_036386975.1 Flavobacterium sp.
AACTATTTTTAGCAGATCAAGACCATTTAATTATGTAATAGTTATAGTCATGCTAATTATTTGTTTTATCCTGGTTGAAGTTTTTAATTTAGAAGATAGTGCTACGCCTGCACTTTTATTAAAAAAACTAGGGATATTAATGGTCTTGGTTACATCGCTGTTTTTAGCCAATTTTATTACTTATCACAATGACTTGAGTAGAAACAGTACGTACAGCATACTTTTTTACTTTTTGTTTCTAATTATATTTCCGGATGTGCTGGATAACTATAATCTGGTAATTGCTAATTTTTTGATTCTTTTAGCACTAAGAAGGTTATTTTCTATACAGTCATTACTAAAACCGAAAGAGAAAATTTTTGATGCGTCACTATTGATTTTTACGGCATCTCTATTTCATTTTTGGTCTGTTCTTTTTATTCTTCTGGTTTTTGTTTCTATAGTGCTTCACGTTTCCAGGGATTACCGCAACTGGATCATTCCCTACATTGCTTTATTTACAGTGGCAGTGATTTTTACTTTAATAGCTTCTGTTTTAAGTGAGCCATTAATAGCTAATTTTTTTCCTAACAAATCTTTGATTGCTGACTTTCTAGCTAAAGTTGATATTGATTTCAGCTTTACTTATTTTAAAGATCAGTCGGAGAATATCGCTTTTTCTATTTATGTAATGATTGCATGTTTGTTTTTCTTTTCACAGCTTCTTTCTTATTCAAAAAAGCCATTAATGCTACATGCCACTTATAAAAAAGCCATTATAGGTTTTATAATCGGTATAGTAATTTTAATTATTTCACCTGATAAATCCAATGGGGTGCTTATTTATACCTTTTTGCCATTATCATTAATGGCAACCAGTTATATAGAAAGTCTGGATATCAGATGGATGAAAGAAGCTACAACATTATTAATTATTGGCCTGGTATTCCTATCTTTCTTTTTACAATTATAATTTGTTGCCATAGGCCAGGTCTCCCGCATCACCTAGTCCCGGAATAATATAGTTTTTTTCGTTTAGCTTTTCATCCAGTGTCGCTACCCATAAATGGCAGTTATCGGGCAAATATTGTTGTAGATAAGTAATTCCTTCCGGTGCAGCAATAACTACTGCAATATGAATTTCTTTTGGAAGCCCTTTTTCAATTAGTTTGCGATATACCGCTACCATAGACTGGCCTGTAGCCAGCATAGGGTCAATTAGTAATAAGCTTTTATTCTGGATATTCGGAACGGCCTGGTACTCCACCTTGATTTCAAAATCGTCTGACCCGTCTTTGTGATAACGATAGGCGGAGACAAATCCGTTTTCAGCATCATCAAAATAATTTAAAAACCCAAGGTGCAAAGGCAGGCCCGCCCGGAGAATGGAACATAAAACCAATTGATCCTGAACTTCTGTCGTTTTTTTTATACCAAGAGGCGTCTGGATTTCAATATTCTTGTATTGCAGGTCTTTACTTAGTTCATATGCCATAACTTCGCCAATACGTTCAATATTTCTTCTGAAACGCATACTATCATGCTGAACATTTACATTTCTGATCTGGCCCAAAAAATGGTTTAGGATACTATTGGCTTCGGATAAATAATGAATTTGCATGGGATGTAAGATAAGTTAGAAATTAAGAGCAACAATTTTTTACAACCGTAAAAGTATAAAAAGTATATTTGTGTTTTAAAATTAAAATATGTTTTCAAATTTAGCTTATTCCGTTTTTGAACAAAGTATCCACGATTATCATTTGTTTAATAATGTAGATCAGCCGGTAAATAATCCGTATCCAAAAGAGCAATTCGAACATTTATTGTACTTAAAGAACTGGATCGATACGGTTCAATGGCATTTTGAAGATATTATCCGGGACCCTAATATTGATCCGGTTGCTGCTTTGGCCCTTAAAAGAAGGATAGATGCCTCTAATCAGGAACGTACGGACATGGTGGAATATATCGACAGTTATTTTCTGCAAAAGTTCAGCCATGTAAAACCAAAAGAAAATGCAAAAATAAATTCGGAAAGTCCGGCCTGGGCTTTTGACAGGTTATCTATACTGGCCTTAAAGATTTATCATATGAATGAAGAAGCGACACGTCATGATGCTTCTCAGGAACATAGGAGTAAATGCCTGGCTAAACTAAATATTTTACTGGAACAAAAATTCGATTTATCTATAGCTATTGATGATCTTCTAACGGATATTGAAAATGGTAATAAATTTATGAAAGTGTACAAGCAAATGAAAATGTACAATGACGATGAACTAAATCCTATTTTGTACCAGAATAAAAAGTAACATGTCCCAGAAAACCTTTTTCGAATCGGAACCATTGCCGCTCCGGTTACTGTATATCATGACTTTTATGGGTTTTTTGTATGTGATGTATGAGGTCTTTTTTATTGATCCTAAAATGCAAACCCAATATCTAAAGGAAATAATCTTGGTCTTTTTTGGTGTCTTTTTCATCAGAAAAGGGCTGTATCAAATGAAAGCGGAGAAGTAACAGCTGTAAAATACAATCAGCATGCCTAAAGAAATCAAACACCTGGCCATTATCCGGCTTTCTGCCATGGGCGACGTGGCTATGACTGTTCCGGTGATCAGGGCTTTTGCACATCAATATCCGAAAGTAAAAATTACTTTTATTTCAAGGCCTTTTTTCAAGCCTTTTTTTGAAGGCATTCCCAATCTTACCTTCTTTGAATTTGATGCACAGGAACGTCATAAAGGACTCATAGGATTAATTTGGTTGTTTCTGGATCTAAGGCGATTAAAAATGGATGGTTTCGCTGATTTACATAATGTACTGCGATCCAAAGTTATCAGGATGCTTTTTGCTTTAAGCGGAAAAAATATTGCCCATACGGATAAAGGACGGGCCGAAAAAAAGGCATTGACCCGGCCTGAAAAGAAAGTATTTCTACCTTTAAAGTCCATGTTTGAAAGGCATGCTATTACGTTTAAAAAACTTGGATTTAACATTGACCTGTCGCAATCGGTTTTCCCTGAAAAGCCAGTCCTTAGTCCAACAATATTAAATGTTATCGGAGAAAAAACTCAAACTATTAACACTAAATTGATTGGGATAGCACCATTTGCACAATATGAATCCAAAGTGTACCCTGCAGATTTGATGCAACAGGTAATAGATATACTGGCAGCGCATGAGGAGTACAAGATACTTCTTTTTGGAGGAGGCAAAAAAGAAATAGCCATATTGGAAGGTTTTGCTCAAGGCAAAAGGAATGTAATTACAATTGCCGGAAAAATAAAATTCCATGAAGAACTGCAATTGATCAGCCATCTTGATGTAATGTTGGCAATGGATTCCGGAAATGGCCATATTGCTGCCATGCTGGGTGTAAAAGTGATTACGCTATGGGGGGCAACGCATCCGTTTGCCGGGTTTGTACCATTTAACCAACCGTTAGAAAATGCATTGGTTTCAGACAGGGATCAATTTCCTAAACTACCTACATCCGTTTATGGCAATAAAAAGGTAGAAGGCTATGAAGATGTAATGCGTACTATTCCTGTTACAATGATAGTGGAAAAAATAAAGATGAGATTAGAGGAGTTATAACCTCATATTGAAGTGATTGCATTGCGAATAAACAATCAGCCCTATATTCGCTAATCCGGATTTATGTTAAGATCTGGACGGCCCTAACCCAACTAAAAAAATGGGTTTACAAACATAAAAACATACTTTCGGGTAGTAGTAACTGCAATCCTGCAAGGTTTTTGAACCTTGTAGGTATAGCTGAATTTATTAAGTGCGTGCCTATTTTTTTAAGTTATACCGGCACACCATTGTCCCCGTGTTCATGAAAAACGAAAATTTTTTTGATAGCCGCGATTGTAGCGGCATCCTGCGCTTTTTTGCGCAGATAGAGCGGAAAGCGGGACAAAAGCAATGGAAATAGTAATTTTTGTGCTCCTGACAATTCCTTGGATTTAAAAAACTGTACATTTTTAGAGATTCTTATCTCCTTTTTAAAAATTATAAAATTGGATAAGTTATTTTAATTTAGCTATATAATTAAAATAACAGGAATAAAATGAATAATACCTACAAGGTTAGAAAAACCTTGCAGGAGAAAATAACCTTAAACAACTTAAAAAATATGCTGGTACAGTTACATCTTTAAGTACTTTCGGACTATTATTTCAATCACTTTAATATAAAAAAGGTAAAATCCAAGGCCGAAAAACCATTGTAGCCAATTAGAAAAAGTTTAAATTACTTCATTATTAAAATTTATTGTTTCAACTCTTACCCTTTTTAAATTTTTTCCATGGCAACCAT
Source organism: Flavobacterium sp. (assembly GCA_036386975.1). Lineage (GTDB taxonomy): Bacteria > Bacteroidota > Bacteroidia > Flavobacteriales > Flavobacteriaceae > Flavobacterium. The sequence goes on from DASVUQ010000401.1 coordinate 4,309, forward strand.
AAAATAGCAGCTAAAAGAAGTAGTGTCCATACGTGATTACTGGAATAATTATTGGCCTACTTTAATTCTTTTATCGCCCCAGCTTCTACCCAACCTGTTTTTTCGTCTTCCAGCTGAATTTTTTTCCAGTTATCAAGTGTTTCTATCACAAAAACTTTACTGCCTTCGTGTAATAAAAAAGAATCCGGTGCATCTGGTTTTGGTTCTGTTTTTACCGGAAGGACTTCAGCAAATACGATAGCGGGCCTGTCAGAATCATAATTCCGTTTTTCTGCCACTGCGGCAACTACGGCTGTAGCCAGTACTAATAAAGACAACAGCATGGCTGTAAAAAATAATCTTTTGGATACTGTAGTATTGGAGAAATAGTAACCGATAAAAAATAATAAAAAAACTACGGCACCGCTTACGGCAATCCACCCCCAGGTATTGTAATGATAAGTAGAAACAAGGTCCTGCACGATTTTGTTAAACCCTACTTTCGGGACTTCTTTTATATCATCTATTTGTAGCTTCTGCGCAAACCTCAGGTTGTTTTGTATTTCCTTGTCATTAGGGTTTAGCAATAATGCTTTTTCAAAATTATAAATGGCCGGAGCTACTTTATTTAGCTTATAATAGCAATTGCCTAAATTATAATACAGTTCGGCAGAATGATTTTTAGATTTGAGCACGCTTTCATAGTTGATAATGGCTTCGTTATAATTGCCTTTCCTATACCATTCATTTCCCTTTTCGAAGCCATTCTGGGCCCAGAAAAAGGGCGTTATCAATAAGAATAAAAAAACTATATTTTTCATTTCGATTTTTCTTTATACTTCCATAGATACTACTATGTATTCTTTGCAATTAGGTATGATTTATCTAATTTGCTTTTCTAATGCTGATATTATAGTTACTGCCTTATCAAAATCCTGCTGAATGGCTCCGCTTGATGACGGTGCGTAACGGGCAAATTCGCAGTTTTCTGTTAATGTGATAAAGTCAGAAATAGTGTCAGGACTGGCATTCTTCGATAATAATATTTCCCTGATCCTGTCTTTGCTCATTTCCGATGTTTCGATATTAAGTTTGGCTTTTAGGAAATTATGCATGGCTTTTTCAAGCGCGATATAAAAAGCTTCTTTGTTATTGATCTGTTTTTTTGCTTCAGACAAATACTTCCTGGCCAAACGGTTAGAAAGCCTGATTTTATTTCCTGCAATATCCTCATCTAACGCTTGCTTTTTCTTTTTGAAAAATACAATAAACGGAATGAACAGGAAGGGCAGAACCAATAATCCGTAAAATAATCCTGATCCAAAAAAATCGTTGACCCGTGTAGGTACCAGACGGGTTTTGAGCTTAATAAACTGAAACTGGTCTGTTGCCGAAATGGATTTTTTATTGGTTGTTTCTTTCGTATTTTGTGCAACAGCTTCTGATGCTCCGGGACCATCTAATACTTTGATCATGATTTCGGGTGAAGTAATGGTTTTATATGTTCTTGTCCCCAGATCAAAATACGAGAACTGCATCGGTTTTATAGAATAATTGCCTTTATACTGCGGAATTATAGAATATTTATCTATAACGCTTCCTGTCATACCTGAAAGCGGTGTCGACACCTGGTCTGTACGTACAGGGTCATACATTTCGAGCGCACTGGGCACGACGGGTTTTGGTAAATCAAATAATTTAAGGTTTCCTTTACCGGTCACACTAACAATCAGATCTAAACTCTCCCCATGTTTCAAAGTAGTTTTTGTTGGTACAGCTTTAAAACTAAATTGACCTACAGCTCCTGAGAAATTTTCAGGCTTTCCTGTTTCAGGAAGTGGTTTTACAGTAATCGTTTTGGCCCCGGCCGAAACCCTCTTATTGCCATCGACTACTACTACCTGTCCAAACATATTTCTTCTGTTGGTAGGCAATTGTACATCAATGTCCAGTGATAACGGTTCTACGGTTAATCTTCCTGATTTTTGAGGATATAATACTGATTTTCGTAATACAACGTAGCGGTACTTTTGTCCTTTAAAAGTACCTTCTTCTGCTACGAGTTGTTTAATATCAATGTTCTGGCTCCAAAAATCATTGTATTTCGGCTTATCCAGCTCCCGCCAATTCGTAATCCCGATATTGTAACTAAAATATAGTTTATATACTACCGTAATAGGTTCGTTGATATAGGGATTCGTTTTAGAAATTTCGGCGATAAGATGAATTTCGTTATCTGCAGAAACCTGAGTATCATTAGGGTCTTTGGGCAATTCTACTGCCGAAGTTACATTGATCCTGATGGGCGTGGTTTTATAGACCTGTCCATTGATTTCTATAGAAGCCTGTCGTATGGTTAATGTCCCTTTTTGAGAAGGCAAAAGGATATAAGAATAGATTTTACTAAACGTACCTCTTCCGTTAACCCATTGCTGGCTTATTTGTTGAAAGGGCCCTCCTACGACACGAAATCCCGATGCTTCAAAATTGGGTGGCTCAAAGTTATCCCCGTCTGCATTCATAGAAAAATCAATACGTAGCCTCTCGTTAAGCCCCAGTGTATTTTTACTGACTTTGGCTTCGAACTCTACCTGTGCCAGGAGCCCCTGAAAACTGATCAAAAATAATATAATGATATATTTTTTCATTTTAATTTTATGCTTTTTAATTTTTGATATCAATAATACCAAAAACTACCAGTCTTTTTCTGTTTGTACAGATTTTGCTTTTACTTTGTTTTTATTTACTTTTTCCTGTACTTTTTTCTCCTCATTGTTTACCGCATCTAAAAGATTTTGTAAACGTTCTTTAGAAATTCCCCCAGGTTGTGGTTTGGGTTTGCCGTTATCCGGTTTTTCGTCTTTTTTATCTTTTCCCTCACCGGCTTTCTTGTCGTCCTTTTTATCTTTTTCGTCTTTCTTATCTTTATCCCCGTCTTTTTTATCTTTGTCTTTGTCCTCTTTTTTGTCTTTATTCTTGTCTTTGTTTTTATCTTTTTTATCGTCTTTTTTAGGAGGGTTCTCCTTTAACATCTTTTTCGCTAATGCATAATTGTAACGGGTTTCTTCATCTGAAGGGTCATTAATTAATGCATTTTTGTATGCAGCAACAGCATTGGTATAATCTTTTTGTTTCATAAAAACATTGCCTAAATTATGCAATGCCTGATGCTTTTCTGTTCGGGATGTGGCATCTGTAATTGACTTTTTGTATGCAATTCCGGCTTCTGCGGGCTGGTTAATCCTATAAATCGTATTGCCTAAATTATAGGATGCAACAGCTTTTTTGGGGAATTTTGATGCCGAAATCCTGTAATTGGCTTCTGCATCCACATATTTTTTATCGGCAAATTCTTTATTGGCTTTAGGCAAAAAGGGGTCCCTCTCCTGCGCAAAGCCAGTAAAAATGCAAAGTAAAACACTATATATGATCAACTGCTTCATTATTCTTTTTCATTAAATAAGTTCATTCTTTTTACCCACTGTGTTTTTTTCTCTAAAAGGAAAACATCTAACAATAAAAGTGCAAAAGCAATCCCTAGAAACCATTGAAACTGTGCGTTAAAATCGGTAAACTGTTGCGTTTCAAATTCGGTTTTTTCAATGTTTTCAAGGGCATTCTTTACATAATCAATTACTTCTTTTGTACTGTTGCCATTAATATAACCTCCTTTTGTCGCTTTTGCAATGGCCTGTAAAGACACCGGGTTCATCTTAGTGGTTACCACTTCACCGTTAGTATCCCTTTTAAAACTTTTTACAATGCCATTTTCCTTTAGTGGGATCGGGCCTCCTTTTTCGGTTCCTACACCAATAGTTATTATTTTAAGGCCAAATTTATTAGCTTCTTCTGCGGCATCTTCTGCCCCTTCTGAATGGTCTTCACCATCCGAGATCATGATCAGCAATTTTTGGGTCTTATCGTCTTTATCAAAATATTCAACAGAACGCTTTATCGCATCGTCTAACGAAGTCCCTACTGATGATACCATATCGGGATTCACGCTTTGCAGGAACATTTTTGCCACACTATAATCGGTTGTTATGGGCAGAACGGGAAATGCACTGCCGGCATAGGCCACAATACCAATCCTGTCGCTTCCTAACTGATTAATAATTTGCGAAACGATCTGTTTGCTCTTATCAAGTCTGTTAGGCGCAATATCTTCGCAAAGCATACTCTTAGATACATCTACAGCAAAAACAATATCGATCCCTTCTCTTTTTACCGTTTCCGATTTGGTTCCGATTTTAGGGTTTACCAGGGCTATTATTAAAAATGCCAGGGCTGTAACCAATACTATAAACTTAAGTGCCGATTTAAAAACGGATCGTTCGGGGGTCAATTTTTTTACCAATTCCAAATCTCCGAATTCCCGTTGCTTTTTCTTCTTCCAATATAAATTGTATAGAAAAAGAAGTACCAGAAAAGGTATAATTACTAAAAGGTACAGGTATTTTTTTTCGTCTAATTCCATTTAAATTCTAATCGGTTTTTATATAAAACTTCTGAATACCGTATTACGTAACCCTATTTCTACTAACATAAGGGCAAGAGCAAAAAGGGCGAATGGCCTGAACTTTTCGTCGTAGTCATAGAACTTCAGCTCTTCTATTTCTGTTGTTTCCAGTTTATTAATTTCTTCATATACATTAGAAAGGCTACTGTTACTAGTGGCCCGGAAATATTTGCCTCCTGTGTTTGCTGCAATTCCACGTAACAATTTTTCATCAATCTCAACAGGCATCATCTTGAAAAGGAAAGAACCGTTTGGAGCAATCGCATAAGGAAATTCTGCCATTCCATTAGTGCCAATGGCAATAGTATAGACTTTGATTCCAAATTCTTTTGCAATATTTGATGCTGTTTCCGGTTCGATAAACCCTGAATTATTTACCCCGTCTGTCATTAAAATAACCACTTTACTTTTGGCTTTACTATCTTTTAACCTGTTGATTGCCGTAGAAAGCCCCATGCCTATTCCGGTACCGTCCTGTAAAATATTATCATACTTTACACCGCGCAAAGCATCTAAAACCACTGCTTTATCACTCGTTACGGGCGTTTTAGTATAGGCTTCAGAAGCATAAACCACAATACCTATCCTGTCATTGGGACGCGCTTCCACAAATCCCTGTGCCACTTTTTTGAGTGCTTCCATCCGGTTAGGCCTCAGGTCTTTTGCCAGCATACTTCCGGACACGTCAATGGCCATAACAATATCTATTCCTTTGGTTGTTTTGGTTTTACTACTAACGTCTACTGTTCTTGGCCTGGCCAGTGCTATAATCATAGATGATAAAGCTAATATCCTAAATACAAATAAAAACGGTTTTAGTTTTGCCAGAAATGATGTTGATTTGGAAAACCCCTGTAAGGAACTTATTTTTAAAGTCGCCATTTGCTGGTTCCTCTTCCAGAACTGCCATGCCACAACCACAGGGATGATAAGCAACAACCAAAAAAACTCAGGATTTAAAAATGTGATTTTATTCATTGCCATTTGCTTTTTTAAGTGCTACAGATTGCAGCATCCTGTCTGAAATTTGCTTTGCATACGGATCTCCTTCTTCATGAACAATTATGATCTGTTGCAGCCCATTGTCCTGGCCAAATAACAATATTTCATAATACAATTTTGTGCTAGATCTTGTCAGTTCATTAATAAGCGTAAATGTACCATAGCCTTTTACACCTGTAATGCCTTCTTTTGTATCAAAACGCTCTTGTTTTACAATAACATTCCTGGCACCCTGAAGTTCTAAAGCTTTCAATGAGCCTTCTAATCCTTTATTTAAATCGATTTGTACTTCCTGTTTGTATTTTAATGTAGAAACCATCACATAAAAATTATCCAGTAAACTTCCATAACCAAAGCTTTGCATTTCTTTGATTAATGCTAAACCTTCTTTAGGGAACTGTTTCGTAAGGTCCATACGCTTCAGCACCTTTGGCGTTTCGATGAGTATTCCGGGATTACCGTACTCACTGGTTACCCACTCCCCTTCTAATAGTTCTTTGGAGGGATGGCCAATAACATTATCTTTTACATAGTCAAAACCTTTTGTGACAATAAAGTATGTTGTTGTTGCTGCTAATAAGAAAAGCACGGATGCAGTGGCCAGTATAATACGCTTATTGCGCTTCCGCCTTAATTGAAGCTGAACCTGCTTTTGCCTTTGCACTTCATTCAACAAATCTTCTTCTTCATCTTCGACTGCAACAGGTATCGCTTCGTCTAATTTTACTATTGCTTTTTCTATTTTTTTCCTGTCTTCGGTAATTTCAAAATCCAGCGGCCTTGATTTGGCAAACTTTACTAAATCGGCACGTTTTAAAACCGCAAGCAAATTCTCGATTGTCTCCTGCGACAATTTCATTTTCTTTTTTTGAGAGGCTGTTTTTAAACCTTCAATCAATTCGAAAGTCGTGCTTTCCATTGCAGGGATTTCTATAGCTTCTTCAATATAATTCCTGGTAATATCTGTTAGTTCGCTGTAATAGTTTTTGATTTCCCCTTTTTGCCAAAGTTCTTTTTGCTCTAAAGTATTAAGCAATGCGGTTGCTTTTTCAATGGGCGTTTTATACACTTCGGCTTCTATCTTTTTCTTTTGGTACTTTTTAACCAGCCAGTATACCAGGACGCCTATACCTGCAAGTAAAAGCAGTATCAATAGTAATTTCCATACCCAGCTGTTATTGCTTTGTGCTGATGCAATGGGTTTGATATCATACATTTTCTGGCGCAATGTATCGACCTCAACATTAGCGACTTCTACTGCTAATGAATCTGTTAAAAATACTTTGTTATTGATCAGGACTTTTAAACCTGGTATCGTATATTTTCCGGAATCAAATTGTGCCAGCCCGTATCTTTTTACTAACTCATAGCGGCCGTCTTTTTTAATAGTATCTACAACATAATTGCGGATGACTTCCATCCGCCCAAACGTATTGCCTCTGGGGAAAACTACATTGGATAATGTATCTACATTAGCGCTCACTGTTAGATTGAACTGTGCGCCAATCTTGTTTTTTAATGTATCTATTGAAGTTGTAACTTGTTTTTGTGCAAAAACTGACACAGAAAAAAGCAGGATGAACAGGTGAAATTTAATTTTCATTATTTTTTTGGCTCTTATCTTGATTTAAAATAACCTAATAATTTAGTTACGTAGCTCTCATCGACTCTCGTGTTTACTACTCCTGCACCACATTTACTGAAAGTTTCCTTAAAATATTTAATTTTTTCCTGATAGTATTTTTCGTAATCTGACCGTACGGTTTTAGAACCTGTATTGATTAACCGTGTTTCTCCTGTTTCTGAATCTAACATAGGTACCATACCCAGATTAGGTATTTTTTCTTCGCGGATGTCATATACCCTAATGCCGGTAATATCATGCTTTTTTGAAGCAATTTTTAAGGTATGCTCATAATCTGCAGCCATAAAATCCGAAATCAAAAACACAATAGCTTTCTTTTTTTGTGTCCCGGAAAGGAATTTTAACGCCTGTGCAATATCTGTTTTCCTGCTTTTAGGCTGAAATTCTATCAACTCACGGATAATCCTCAGTACATGCGATTTTCCTTTTTTGGGCGGTATATATAATTCAATCTGATCAGAAAAAAGTATTAGTCCGATTTTATCATTGTTTTGTGTTGCAGAAAAAGCCATCGTTGCTGCGATCTCTGTAACAATTTCTTCCTTAAACTGATTTTTAGAACCAAAACTTTCCGATCCGGAGATATCCACCATTAGCATCATGGTAAGCTCGCGTTCTTCTTCAAAAACTTTGACATGTGCCTCATTATACCGTGCGGTAACATTCCAGTCTATAGCCCGGATGTCATCCCCGTATTGATATTGGCGCACCTCGGAAAATGTCATACCACGTCCTTTGAAAGACGTATGGTATTCTCCCGAGAAGATATGATCGCTCAGTCTCCTCGTCTTGATCTCTATTTTTTTTACTTTCTTGAGTAAATCTTTTGTTTCCATTGTTAATTTGTTTAAAGTTTAGGGGGTTTAAAGTTTCAAGTTGCCAATAAGGAACCTGGAACCTTAAACATTAAACAAATTTTTAAGGTACTTCTACTTCGTTTACGATTTTATTGATGATATCAACTGAAGTAATATTTTCGGCTTCCGCCTCATACGTGATGCCTATTCTGTGGCGTAGTACGTCGTGTACAACAGCCCGGACATCTTCAGGAATAACATAACCACGGCGCTTGATAAATGCATAACATTTTGCTGCAGTAGCTAAATTGATACTTCCACGGGGTGAAGCGCCAAAACTAATCAGTGGTTTGAGGCTTTCTAATTTATATTTTTCCGGATACCGTGTGGCAAAAACAATATCGAGGATGTATTTTTCTATTTTTTCATCCATATACACTTCACGGACAGCTTCCTGTGCACGAAGGATCTGTTCCACAGAGATCACGGCATTTACTTTGTCATAAGCACCTTTCAGGTTTTGACGGATTACCATTCTCTCGTCTTCCATTTTAGGGTAATCGATAACTGTTTTTAACATGAACCTGTCGACCTGCGCTTCCGGCAATGGATAAGTCCCTTCCTGCTCTATCGGGTTTTGTGTCGCTAAAACCAGAAATGGTTTGTCTAACTTAAATGTAGTATCGCCAATAGTTACCTGCTTTTCCTGCATGGCTTCTAACAACGCCGATTGTACTTTTGCAGGGGCACGGTTGATCTCATCCGCAAGGACAAAATTCGCAAAAATAGGCCCTTTTTTAATAGAGAACTCATTTTGCTTAATATTGTAAATCATGGTCCCGACAACATCGGCCGGTAATAAATCGGGTGTAAACTGGATCCTGCTAAAAGATCCCTGGACTGCCTGTGACAAAGTGTTAATGGCAAGTGTCTTTGCTAATCCGGGAACTCCTTCCAGCAAAATATGACCCTGACCTAAAAGTCCTATTAATAATCGTTCTACCATGTGTTTCTGACCAACGATTACTTTGCTCAGTTCCATGTTTAGAAGATCGATAAAAGCACTTTCTCTTTCAATTTTTTCATTAATTGCCCTAATGTCTAAAGTGGCAGAATTTTCTTCCATAGTTTGTTTTTTAACGCTTGTTTTTGGTATGTCGTTTTTGACAGTGCAAATTGAATTATTTTTTAGAAGTAGGATGTTAAAGCTTGGTTAAAACTTCAAGGAATTCATTGGTTTTAAGGTTCAATTGTGAATTTGTTTTTATAATTTTAAGATCATTAAATGATTTCTTTCAAAATAAAAATAATTTCTTGGAGCATGAATAAAACAATTTAATCCCCCTATAATTGCCGGAACCAGGAATTGGGGAACGTGGGATAAAAACCTTTCTGCTTTAGAGATAGGATACCTGATACCTCTTTGTTCAGAAACGGGATTTACTTTTGACTTCCCTGATATTTAAGGAGGGTATACCACAGCACAATTTGGCAAGTATTCCGGACAGCAAGTAGGGGCAATAAAATTTCTTAAATAACTATATTTACAGCATTAATTAAAAATAAATGAAAACAGCATTGATTACCGGGGCTACAAGTGGCATCGGAAGAGCAACGGCAAGGATTTTGGCCCGGAACAATTATAAAATTATTATCTGTGGAAGACGGCAGGAACGATTGAACGAACTACAATCAGAACTTTCTGCTTTTACTAAAGTACATACCCTACTATTTGACGTCCGCGATAAAGCAGCTGTTTTTTCAGCTATTGCAGGTTTGCCTTTAGCATTTATTACTATAGATATCCTGATTAATAATGCCGGAAATGCGCATGGTATGGACCCTATACAAAATGGTGATCCTGATGATTGGGATGCGATGATAGATAGTAACCTGAAGGGGTTATTGTATGTTTCGAAAGCGGTTATCCCGCAAATGACAGCAAGAAAATCAGGGCATATTATTAATATCGGATCTACTGCAGCAAAAGAAGTGTACCCTAACGGCAATGTATATTGTGCCAGCAAACATGCAGTAGATGCTATTAGCCAGGGTATGAGGATAGATTTAAATCCTTTTGGTATTCGTGTTGGTGCCATACATCCGGGAATGGTCGAAACCGAATTTTCAGAAGTGCGGTTTAAAGGCGATACTACCCGGGCTGCTAATGTATATAAAGGTTTTGAAGCATTACAGGCTGAAGACATTGCCGACATTATTCATTTTGTTGTTTCACGCCCGTATCACGTTAATATTGCTGATCTGATAGTAATGAGTACGGCCCAGGCTTCTTCTACTATTGTTCGGAGGTAACTCTAAAACTAGCCTATAAACATTATATTATGATTAACAAACGCCTTTTAATAAAAAACCTGCTCGCACACAATGATGAGAGTAGTTTTTATGACAAAAAGCGCCAGTTGAACCTACATACCCGTGAAGGAAAAGCAAAATTCCTAAAACATATTTGTGCGCTTTCCAATTCTAATCCCGCCAATAATTCTTATATTGTTGTGGGTGTTGAAGACCATGATAATGAAATTGTAGGCGATGATTTTTTCGATGACAGCCGCATCCAGAACCTCGTGAATGCTTTTTTAGAAAATCCGCCTAAAATACAATATGAAAATGTCCCTTTTCCCAATTTGCCGAAAGATAAAGTAATTGGGCTGGTCACTATAAAGCCCAATAATAAAGTATCTTTTTTTAAGAAAGGCATCCATATGATCCTGGCGAAAACCGTTTTTATACGAAGGGGGAGCAACTCTGTCCCCTTTGAAGGGAAAGTCGAAAAAAACTATCAAAACAAGGATACCGTTATTAGCATCGAAAACAATTCCCGTAACAGCATTGGCTATACACTCGACGGTGTGATGGATTTTATGTACAACCGTCATAAGAACATGTCGCCAAAGTACAAGGTTTTTAAAGAATTATTCGTCATCTGCTGGGCTGGGATACTGAAAAAGACAAAGCATAACCACTATTTTTCCAGGGTCGATATTGAGCTGATTAATGAACAGGTAACCCTTTTCTATTCTGCACTCGATGATGTTACCATAGCATACGATGACAATAGTTTTACCATAACCGAATTTGTGCCTTTAGGGCTAAACGATAAAATAACGTATTATCCGCTGGAAGAACAGACGATTCGGTTTTATGATAACGGCTATTATAAAATCGAAAGTAAAATGCTTTTCGAGCCACCACAGTACAATATAAAGATGCTTCACCATATCTATAATTCTAACCTTGCCCTTTTGTCTAAACTGGAAAAAGGATTAACTTTGAATGAAAGAGAAAATAAAGATTTAGAAAATATATCATCTGCTTTTATGATCTGTTACCTTAATGGATTTGAAGAAGCCAGGCAAAAACTCATAGACGCCAAACCTCTTCTAAAAGCAATAGCCAACCCTATTGTGTATACTAGTTTTAAGGAGGCCATGCGGATCATGAGGAAGATGAAATACGATAAAAATAATGAATAGAACGTTAGTAATAGGAGATATACATGGTGGTTTACGGGGTTTGCACCAAATTTTGGAAAGGGCAAAGGTAACACCGGATGACCGGTTAATTTTTTTAGGCGATTATATAGATGGCTGGAGCGAATCGCCACACGTACTAAGCTTTTTAATTGAGCTTGCCACCACGCATAATTGCATATTTATACGTGGCAACCACGATTCGTTGCTGCTCCGGTGGCTTACATCAAGTGATGAGGCGATAGATGAAGGCATGTGGTACAAGCACGGGGGCGAAGCGACGCTTAACGCGTATGCCGCTGTTACTTTTCCTGAAAAGCTGGCACATATTAAGTTTTTAGAAAATTTAAAGAATTTTTATATTGACGATAATAACCGCCTTTTTGTACATGCCGGCTTTACGAATATGAATGGCGTAGATTTTGAATATTTTCCTAAAATGTTTTACTGGGAACGTACGCTTTGGGAAACTGCTTTGTCGTTGAACCCTGCATTAACTAAGGACGACGCCTTGTATCCTAAAAGGTTAACGTTGTATGATGAAATCTATATTGGCCATACTCCGGTAACGAGGATCGGCAGCACCATTCCTGTTCAAAAAGCCTGTGTATGGAATGTCGATACCGGTGCCGCATTTCTTGGGCCGCTGACGATCCTTGATGTGGCTACGAAAGAGTTTTGGCAAAGCGAACCTTTGTATCAGTTGTATGCTACGGAAAAAGGGCGGAATTAAAGTAATTGAAAGGTGTCCCTGTCATTTAGGAACGCTAATTTTTTTCGGGTATCTATCATGGCCTGCCGGTCCAGTGCAACAATAAAAGTGCCTTGCTGCTCCTGTGGTTCCAGCAGGTAATTCCCAAGAAAATCGACTGCTTGTGAGTGACCAATATATTCATGCTGATTATTATCATGTCCTGTACGGTTAACGCCAATGGTAAAACACATATTTTCGACGGCACGTGCCCTGAGTAAAATATCCCATGCATTGGTCCTTGGCTTTGGCCAGTTGGCTACATAAATTAACACATCATAATCTTCTGTGTTTCTCGAAAAAACCGGGAAACGCAGGTCGTAACAAATCAGCGGGCATATTCTAAACCCTTTATATTCTACAATTATTTTTTGTTTTCCTGATGTATATACTTTGTCTTCTCCTGCTAATGTAAACAGGTGGCGCTTATCATACATTTCTATAGTACCCGAAGGAAAAATAAAAACCAGGCGGTTGTAAAAACGGCCTTCCTCTTTAATAACCAGGCTTCCCATAATGGCGCAGTTTCCGGCTTTCGCCAAAGACTGTAACGTTACGATTGTTTCGCCCTGCATGGTTTCTGCTACTTTTTCAGGATGCATAGTAAAGCCTGATGTAAACATTTCCGGTAATATAATGAGGTCTGCTTGTTTTGAGACAGATTGTATTTTTGCGTCAAAAGCGAGCCGGTTGGCTTTGGGGTTTTCCCAGGTTAAATCCGATTGTAATAAGGCGATTTTCATTTTGTTATTTAATGATGATGACCGATAAAAATAAAGCGTGCTATTAGGTGGCGAAGGTTGATTTGTTGTCTTTCAAATATACTAATTTTAAAAATGCCGTTTCTGAGTAGTAATGCTTTTGCGTTAGGGATTGCAGCGGAAACCCCGCAGCCATAGTATAACGAAGTGGCACTATGGCGAGGAGTTGCAGCGAAAAGCCCGACCGCTTTTTTGCGGTAACGCCCTAAAAACAAAACCTGTAATTTAACCCATACATGCCATGAATTGGAAACCAAACTAAATTTTAAGTACTATTACACTAACCCGTTAACTACCAGATATTCCGCAATCTGAATGGTATTGGTAGCGGCCCCTTTCCTCAGGTTATCAGCTACAATCCACATATTAAGTGTGTTTTCCTGGCTTTCGTCACGGCGGATCCTGCCTACAAATACATCGTCTTTACCTTGTGCATACATCGGCATGGGGTAGGTGTAGTTAGCGGTATCGTCCTGAAGGGTAACACCATCGGTATGGTGCAAAATCTCCCGGACTTCATTAATATCAAAATCACTGGAGAAAGCTACATTAACCGCTTCGCTGTGCCCGCCTACAATGGGTACCCGGACTGCTGTGGCGGTAACGGCAATCGTCCTGTCACTTAATATTTTTTGTGTTTCGCGGACCAGCTTCATTTCTTCTTTGGTATAACCGTTTTCTTCAAAACTATCACATTGGGGAATGGCGTTTCTGTGAATCGGATATTTATAGGCCATTTCCCCCTGGGTTCCCGCATACTCATTTTCGAGTTGCTGTACGGCTTTTACGCCGGTACCGGTAATAGACTGATACGTAGAGACGACGATACGTTTGATATTGTATTTTTTATGCAAAGGCGCTAAAACCAAAACCATCTGGATGGTGGAACAGTTCGGGTTAGCGATAATCTTATCTTCTTTTGTGAGTTGTGAGGCATTAATTTCAGGGACAATGAGTTTCTTGGTTGGGTCCATTCTCCAGGCAGAAGAATTGTCGATTACTGTAGTCCCGGCGGCGGCAAATTTTGGCGCCCATGCTAATGAGGTTTCCCCTCCGGCAGAAAAAACCGCAATGTCTGCTTTCCTATCCACAGCGGTTTGCAGGCCTACTACCTTGTATTTTTTCCCTTGGAATTCGATTTCTTTACCAACAGATTTTTCTGATGCAACAGGGATGAGTTCGGTAACCGGAAAATTTCTCTCCGCCAATACCTGAAGCATTACTTCGCCCACCATTCCCGTAGCACCTACAACTGCAATTTTCATTTTTTGAATTTTTAATTTGACAGTACAAAAATAGTATTAAACCAGCTTAAAAAAACAAATTTACAAAATAGCACTAATTGTTATATTTGTAACAATAAAGAAAAACCACGCTCTAGGCGTGGTTAAGTTAGAATATATAATGTAGCGGTACTATTTCCTGAGTAGATCCCTGATTTGGGTAAGCAGTTCTTCCTGTGTCGGCCCTGTTGGCGGTGGTGGCACAATTGCTTGCTTTCTTTTGGTTGCATTAATGCCTTTAATAATCAAAAACAGAATAAATGTAACAATAACAAAATTAATTATGGCTGAGATAAACTGCCCGTATTTTACAGAACCAAAAACGGTAAGCTGATTAATATCGGATAGGTTGGCTGCTTCTAATGCCGGTTTCAGCAATAATGGTGTAATCACATCGTCTATCAGCGAGGTTATAATTTTGCTAAATGCAGCGCCGATTATTACCCCAATAGCTAAATCAACTACATTGCCTTTCATGGCAAAGTCCCTGAATTCTGAAATCATTCCCATAATTGTAACTTTATTAATTGAAATTCAAAATTAATTAATTTTTGAATAAATAGTTACAAATTGGCGTATTTTATTCCCGGTAAAATATTCGTTTTACCCGTTGAGAAATACCGGCTACTATTTCATACGGGATAGTGTGTAACTGGGAAGCCATAAAAGAAACGGTTGGGTTTTCTCCGAAAATGATTGCCGTATCGCCTTCTTTACAATTAATTTCAGTAATATCCACCATTAGCATATCCATACAGATACTTCCTGTTATGGGCGCTTTTTTGTTATGTATGGTAACAAATCCTATACCATTGCCCCAACTTCTGGAAATACCATCAGCATAACCTATAGGAATAGTAGCTATTATTGTTTCTTTATCGGCCATAAACCTTCGGCCGTACCCTACGCTTTCTCCTTTTTGGATGGTCCTGATTTGTGAAATAACCGATTTTAAAGTACCTACATTTTCCAAATATTTTTGTTCTTCGGCATCATTGGAAATACCGTATAGGCCAATGCCCAAACGTACCATATCATATTGCGCCTGCGGGAAATTACTAATTCCGGAAGTATTCAGGATATGTCGGATTGGATTGATATTCAATTCCTTTATAAGCCGTGAAGATAATTTATCGAAAACAGCAATTTGAGAAAGTGTAAAGGCTTCATGCTTCCTATCATCGCTTGTAGCCAGATGTGACAAAATACTTTTGACCTGTACTACAGGATTATCTTTTAAAACAGCAATTAAAGCTTCTATAGTATCTTCTTCAAAACCGAGGCGGTGCATACCGGTATCTATTTTTATATGGATAGGGAAGTGGTGTAGCTTTTGAGTTTTGGCAATTTGCAGAAAGGCATGCAATCCTTTTAAGCTATAAATTTCCGGTTCTAATCCATGGTAAATAATAGCTGGAAAGCTTGTCGTTTCGGGGTTCAACACCATAATAGGTAATTGTATCCCGGCAGTTTTGAGTGCGATCCCTTCATCGGCGAAAGCCACCCCAAGATAATCAACTTTATGGTGTTCGAGTAATTTTGCAATTTCAAAACCGCCGTTGCCGTAACCAAAAGCTTTGACCATAACCATGAGCCGGGTTTCGGGTTTAAGTTTCGATTTAAAAAAATTAAGGTTATGGCTTATGGCGTTGAGGTTAATTTCCAGGACGGTTTCATGGGTTTTTTCTTCAAGAAGCGCTACAATTTTTTCGAACTCAAAACTACGGGCCCCTTTAATTAAAATGGTTTCATTTCTAAAATCCAGACGATCGAAACCGGCCATAAATGCATCAGTAGAGTCAAAAACAACAGCATGGGGAAATGTGTCTTTAAACTGTGAAATAACAGGGCCTATCCCAATAACCCGGTCAACTTTATTGGCAACAATCAGTTGCGCGACCCTACTATACAATTCTTCTGTTGCCAGTCCGCTCTGAAAAATATCCGATACTATTATTGTTTTTTTGTTGTATTGTTTTTGATTTTCCAGAAAATCGAGTGCGATCTTCAAAGACTGAAAATCAGAACTGTAACTATCGTCAATCAGTGCCGTATTATGGATCCCGTTTTTAACCTTCAGACGCATTTCTACAGGATAAAGCATCGCCATCCGTGTTTGTATCGTTTCGAAATCATAGTTAAAATGAAGCAGGACCATAAGGCACTGTACCGCATTTTCTATTGATGCTTTATCCTGAAAAGGAATCAGGATAGCAAAACAAGAGGCTTTGTAAGTGACCTCTAACTGCGTTTTATCCTGAAACGGGCTTGTGGCAATAAAAACGTCTGCTGTTTTATTACTGAAACTCCACGAAAAAGAACTTATATTTTGAGGTACAAATGCAGTAATCTCCTCATTTTTCTGATAAATCAATAAAGAAGTATGGCTAAAAAGCCGGAGTTTTTCTTTTATTTTTTCGGTTGTACTGCTGAAGCCTTCATCGTGTGCGGAACCGATATTGGTTAAAATGCCAATTGTAGGTTGTATGATCCGTTCCAGTTGATGCATCTCATTTACAGTAGAAATACCGGCTTCAAAAATCCCCAGGTTGTGTTTTTCATTAATAGCCAGTACCGACAACGGAACGCCTACTTGTGAATTATAACTTTTTGGGCTTCGGATAATATTGTAATCGGGGCTTAAAACAAAATTGAGCCATTCCTTTACTATTGTTTTTCCGTTGCTTCCGGTAATGCCTATAACCGGAAAACTAAAAAGGCTCCTGTAATAGGCGGCGAATTGCTGTAATGCTTGCAGAGTATTTTCAACTTTCAGAAAATTAGCTTTTCCGACAAAGGGTTCAGGGATACATGTTACAACAAAATTTTTTACACCTTGTAAAATAAGCGCTTCGATATAGTTGTGCCCATCATGATTAGGCCCTGTTAAAGCAAAAAATAAGGTGCCGGAACTGTTTTGTAGCGAACGGCTATCGATAGCAATATGGTCAATTACCGCATCTGTGCCTTGTCCGGAAAGTGGGGCTTGTAAAACGGAGGCGATTTTTTGAATAGTGACCGTCAATGGTAATCTTATTTTTTGGATTTGGTAAAGGACTGTATAACTTCTTTTTCGCTATGCTTTTTCATCGCGTTAAAGTAAGCGGCACGGCTCAAAGGTTCATATTCTTCGGTTTCGCCAAGCATCACCAATTTATCGTTATCTGTTTTTCTAAAACTGTAATGGGCCAGGTTTCCTGTCCTGGTACAAACCGCATGTACTTTTGTTACATATTCCGCAGTGGCCATAAGTGCAGGCATGGGACCGAAAGGATTGCCTTTAAAATCCATATCCAGGCCGGCCACAATGACACGGATACCGGAATTAGCAAGGTCGTTACAGATTTTTACAATTTCATCATCAAAAAACTGTGCTTCATCTATACCCACCACGTCACAACCTTGTGCCAGAATAGCAATATTGGCTGCTGCGGGCACAGGTGTAGAACGGATTTCGTTACTGTCGTGTGACACCACCATTTCCTCATCGTAACGTGTATCTATGGCAGGTTTGAAAATTTCTACCTTTTGTTTGGCAAATTGTGCCCGTTTAAGGCGGCGGATGAGTTCTTCTGTTTTACCCGAAAACATCGAACCGCAAATGACTTCGATCCAACCAAACTGTTCTTTATGATTTACTGTATTTTCGAGAAACATTTTGTACTTTTCTGCCTGAAAAAGGATTAGTTTATTTTACTTTGTAACAGAAACAAATTTATTAAAAAACATACGGGTTACCCACTATAATTGTAAAAGTTATGAAAAAAAGATTAGAAGCCGATTTAATAAGTATTGCCCACCGCATCCTTAAACTTAAAAACAGGTCTGAGCTTATTCAACTGCATGAGGAAACCCAAAAATTATACGAAAAATTATCTGTTTTGCGATTTGTGGAAGAAAATCTCGGAGATGTAAAACCAACCATCGGTTTATCTGAAATGAGGGAAAAACTGGAAGCCGCTTTTACTACAGAAGCTGTAGCAGTAACAACAACTGATGCACCCAAAGAAGAAGACATAAAAGAGGAAGCTGTAGCAGAAGTAGCATCTGTAGCGGAGCTACCAGAAAAGGTAAATGAAGAACCTGAGCAAGCCGAAGCGGCACCAGAAGAAGAACAAATACCTGAAGTTGCTGCTGAAACACCAATCATTCCGGTTCAGGAAAACCATACAGAAGAAGAAAATCATATACCAACAGAAGAGCCTACACAGGAAGAGGAGCATATACAACAAAAAGAGGATGCGCCAGAAGAATATGAGTATGAATATATACACGAAACGGTTGTAACTACTCCTGAGCAACCTGTCCCTGAGCAGCAGGAAGCGGTTGATACAAAAGAACCGGCACTTCAGGAAGAAGTCTTTACTCCTGCATTCGAATTGTCGTATGAAACACCAACAGAAGAAGCACCTCAGGAAGTAAAAAAAACACCCCGGCAAATTTCCTTTGAAGAACTTTTGGGGTATAGTTATAAAGAACCTGTTTTTGAAAAGATAGGGGAGAAGATCAGTGAAACAAGTGTCCCTGAAAATGCTGTTATCCCGGTACCGGATAGTATAACCGATAATAAAACAAAACCGGTATCATTAAACGATACCTTATCAAAAACAATTGCTATCGGGCTTAATGACAGGATTGGTTTTGAAAAACACCTGTTTAGCGGCAGCAGCGAAGACCTGAACCGTGTATTATCCCAACTTAATACCTTTAATAATTTACAGGAAGCGACAGATTTCATAACTAATTTTGTAAAACCGGATTATAATAACTGGCAGGGAAAAGAAGAATATGAAAACCGTTTTATGGAGTTGGTAGAAAAGAAATTTGCATAATTTAAAAATAGAGCTGTATAACCAAGTCCTGTATGTCAAAATTATATATTGTTCCCACACCTATTGGCAATCTGGAAGATATGACGTTTCGGGCCATCCGTATCCTGAAAGAAGCTGATCTGATTTTGGCCGAAGATACACGGACCAGCGGAAAATTGCTGAAGCATTTTGAAATTGGTACCCACATGTACAGCCACCACATGCATAATGAACACAAGACTATTGAAAATCTAATTACGCGTTTACGGTCCGGAGAAACCATTGCGCTGATTTCGGATGCAGGGACACCTGCCATTTCAGACCCCGGCTTTTTACTTACAAGGGCTTGTGTCGAAAATAAAATTGAAGTGGAATGTTTACCGGGCGCTACCGCATTTGTACCGGCTTTAGTAAACAGCGGTTTACCTTGTGACCGTTTTGTATTTGAAGGCTTCCTGCCCGAAAAAAAAGGAAGGCAGACCCGTTTTCTGGCTTTAGCCGAAGAAGCAAGGACTATGATACTTTATGTTTCTCCGCATAAACTTTTAAAAACGTTAGCAGAATTTATTACCTATTTTGGCGAAGACCGCTGTATTTCTGTATCAAGAGAATTGTCTAAACTGCATGAAGAAAATGTTAGGGGAACAGTAAAGGAAGTGCTTGCCCATTTCGAAAAAAAACCGCCCAAAGGTGAAATTGTAGTTGTTGTAGAAGGCAAAGCGGTTTTAAAGGAACCTAAAAAAAGTAAGTTTTTAAATGAAAGATAGTAATTTAATTGAGAATTGCCTTATATAAAAGAAAACAAAGATAAATTCCAGTGCCATTTTGCAGTAACTATTAGTGTGATTGCGGTTGCCATGGGCTTTATATTTTCTAAACACATAAATATAATCAATTTTCTAAACCTTCTATAATCAAAAAAGGTGTAGGGTGAAGATATTATTAGCAGCAGTTATAAGCCATGTTTTATTAAAATTTCGCCATAGTCACTAATTTCGTATTCAAATTTTGGAGGATAAAATTCACGTTTTCCAGTATTTCTAAAAACATACTCTTCATGTTCTCGATTGTCTTTTAAAGTTTGATTTAAAATCCCAACTTGTGACAAATTATGTCTTGTGTCAGAACTAAGATTATCAACAAATTTATTCTTTAATTCTTTTAAATCTTGTAAATAAACTTTATCAATCATGTAAGCAAGTCTAGTAAAAGTAGATAATTCAATTTCTTCACTAATTGTAATCTTAAATATTCTACCTAAAATTGTGGCTTTATCAACATCATCAAATTTATTAAGTACAACTAAGAGTTTCTCTCCCACTTTTTGAGTTTCTTCTCCAGATTCCAATTTTTGTATAAATTCTAATCGTTCAGATTCTGGAATATCATTAAGTTCCAAAAGAAATTTTAAAATCTTTTTAGCAAAAAATGCATTAGAAACATTTTGAGAGAAATTATAAACATTATATAATGTACCAACAATTGGTAAATCTTTAAGTATACCGTTTTCAAGCATTAGATCAATGGCAACTTCTGTCAAGTCTCTAGTAATACTAGTTATTTCTTTTGATTTAATAGCGGTCAAAATATTCATATTACTGTGTTTAATGATAATTTCTACTATTGTCTTGGCTTACTAAACTAAAAGCTTTGAGGCATATATTTTGTTAAAAAAATTTGTGAAAGAAACTTTAGCCTAACAAACTTCTTGTAATTCTACAGAGGCCTATTAATAGTTATTTGTTATCTTTCGTTTAATATCCGTTCAAGCATCATACAAAATATATCGGCGTTTTGTTTTATTTGTAGCATAGGACTCTTACCCGTTTCCTTGCCAATTTCAACACCGTCTGTATAAGGCGTAAAGTTTAAGATTTTGTCAATTCGTATATTTGAATTTTTATTTGTTCCTGTAAAAATTATACGTTTATTAGTTAAATAAATTGTTCCTGTATCTATTAATTTCATTTTGTCTACCCTATAATTTTGTGATTTGTAATTTCCGGATCTAAGATAAAATCCTTTGGCAACTTTAAAGCTTGTTGAGTATCCACTGCAATTTACTCTTTGTCCAACACTTCTTAATTCATACCAATTTACATTAGAAATTTTTAAGTGACAAACTTCTGTTTTTTGAATTGTTATGTCTGGTTGAAAAGTTGGCAAATCTAAATTTTCTATTGCCCAATAAATTTTCAATTTTTGTAATTGTTGTTTTGTTTGATCATTTAGTTGAACCTTGACATTTAAACTATTAGAAATTGCTTCTAACTCTTGTTCTTCTGCCGGGGACAATCTTTGGTCTGAAACGATTTGTTGCACATAAGTTTCTATGAATTTCATTCTTGTTTCAGAAGATATTTTTTCTACAAGTTCTTTAGGAAGTTTTAAAGTGTTTTCAAGTTTATTTAAAAAATCTTCTTCGTCTTTTGTTAATCGTCCGTCTGCTACTGCTTCCTGGAATGATTTTTTATAAATATTTTCTCCAAGTTTGATGTGCAATTTATCAATAGTTCTGTCATCTAAATTTAGAATATTTTTTAAATGATTTAGCTCTTTTAATTCTTGCTCGCTCAAGATTATGTCGGCAAGGCAATAGTTAAGATAAACTGTATAAAACTCTTCAAGATTAAGTCTAAACTCTTTATTCAGGTTAATTTTATATTTGTTTTCTATTTCTTGAATTTCGCTTTGGGAAATTTTAGGAATAGATTTTGTTGCTAAAAGATTGTTCAATTCAATTACAGCATTTTCTTGGGGAAACTGTTTAAATAACTTTTGTAAAAAGCTATTATTTGATAGAGGAATTATTTGATATAAATTTCCATTCATAATTTATTCGTATTTTCTATATTCTTCATAAACAGGTTCATTCCAATTTTTTACTCCCCCATGGTGCGAACAAGCTCCTCTGCCTTTTGCGTTTGAAGTTGAACCATCCATACATCGGGTTACATAGTATGATATACGTTTTTTAATTGGATTAATTTTATCGTGAAGTTTTTCAGCATCTGTATTTCCTACTTGAATTAAAGGTTTAAGCTCATTTACTGCTTCTTGAATTTTCCCTATTTTACTATAACAAATTGCTCTATTATATAAAAACTCTGGATTTGTTGGGTCTGAATTGATAAGATTGTCTAATTTTGGTAATGCATCCTGATATTTTCCTCCTTTAACTAGATCAAGTGTTTTAATGGCAACTAAACCAATTTTTTCTTTTTCTATTTTTTCCTTTTCATTTGCAAAATTTGCAAAAGCCATTGCATATTGCAATTTTTGGTTTGCAGCTTCTATTTTATGAGATTTCCCGAGTTGATTACTTTGTTCAATATAATAATTTAAACTGTCTTTTCGTTGCTGCTCTTTTTGGTCTGCAATAGCTTTTTCTTTTACTTTTTTATTGTCAAGTAATTTTTGTTGATATGCATCTTCTTTGTCAATAGCTGAATAATGAGTTGTTAGTGGTAAAGAGGCTAGAAATAATAATGAAGTAGCAATTGCTTTAATTTTTGTCGTAAGTTTAAACCGCAGTTTCTTTTCTAAAAGTCTATGTCCTGGTGGAATAAGGATAAAACCTAAAAGTGCAAAAAGTAAAAACATTATTATGTGCTTAATAAATACTAATGCTGTTAGGAAAAATATAATTCCCAAAATCCAAATTAAGGTATCTGTAACAGGATTTTTTTTAGTCGCTTTATAAATGTCTCCTTTAAAATATGTTGGCAATACTTTAGATTTTTCAGGTATTAAATTAGGTACATATCTCATATCAAAATGTTATATAATAAAATCTTCTGCAAAATAGCTACTAATGTCCTCTAGCTTACTGAAGTTTTGATTTTGGAACCACATGTTTTCCTAGTAAAGATAGGATTTTTAGTGAAGAAAAAGTCCGGTTTACGAATTTTGGTTTTTATTTTGTTTATCAACAACAAACCATGAGGCAATATATGCTGTAAATGTACCAAAGAGACCAACTCCCGCTGTCATTAAAATGGCAGCAATTATTCTGCCTTCTGTTGTAATTGGGAATTTATCTCCATATCCCACAGTTGTAATAGTAACATATGCCCACCAAATTGCATCTTCTGCGGTTTTGATGTTACTATTTGGATCATTCTCAACTTGTAAAATTGCTATTGCAGAAAATATTACAAGCAAAATTGCAATTACAGATACAGAAGTAAGTGCACCTTGTGCTTTATTAGAAAAAATATGATTTACCAAATGGTTTGTTGATCGAAATGCTCTAACAATACGAAAGAGCTTTATAAGCCGGAGTAATCTTCCAGCTCTGAGATAATCAACCATTGGAATACAAGAAATCAAATCAATCCAGCCCCAGTGCATAAATTTTAGTTTATTTTTAGCTTTGTAAAATCGAATGCAAAATTCAAAAAAGAAAAAAATGCAAATAGCATTGTCTATATGATTCAAGAGGATTGAAGTTTCTGGTGGTAAAATTGTAACTGAATCTACTATCAATGAACCTAAAACATAAATTGATAAAACAATAACAAGGATATTTAAAATTCCGAGTCTACTGTCTGAATTCTCAATTTTGTTTTCCCTCATGTTAGGTCTTGCTTAATATTGCTACAAAGTTCTGCGGCTTACATAAAGTAGTGAGCTTTGGATTATATATTTTCTATTAAAGATAAAAATTTATTGTGAAATAAAAACTCGAGTTAAGCAGATTTTTTGTAAACCTTATAAAGCCAATAATTCAACTTCTCTAAGAGTAATCATTGAGCAAGTTTCTTAAGTAATTTACCATCTTCTGAGAGAATTTTTTTAAATTTGAAGCTAATTTGGAATTTGAGTTATTTAATTTCTTTTAGCAGATCTAAAATATCGTTAAAGAAGCTTTTCGGGAACCTGATCCAGAACTTTATTTATTTCCTTTTTTATTTCTATTGTTGTCATAATTCAAATATACAAATTTCTTATATGATAACGAATTGTCTCAAAAACAGGTATAATGTGCTGTGGCTTTACTTCTCAGTTCGTTACGCTGTATTGCGGTTTGCGAAATTTAGAGCAGGTTCTCTCTGCCAAACAGAAACAAAATCATTAAATATTAATTCTTAACTTAATGCTTTGAAAACTCTAAAATAATTATATTTGAAATGAATAGTAGTGTGTTATTCAAAATCGCTAAATTCAATATTAAATAATACAGGCTCTCCTTCATTTTGCTTTAAATAATTAATTCTAGCAGATAAACCTATACATAAGTACAATAATTTTGTTTAGATTTATGCAATTTACACCATACAACACCACTATGCGCTGGACTTTACAATCCGTTCCTGACCCTATAAAGGTCAATCATCTTGCCCAGGCGTTACAGGTAGATACTTTAATTGCCCAGTTATTGGTACAACGTGGTATTGAAACGTATGAACAGGCACGGCTGTTCTTTCGCCCCAGCCTGAATGATCTTCATGATCCTTTTTTAATGAAAGATATGGACCTGGCAGTAACCCGGATAGAAAAGGCCATAGCATCTGGGGAAAATATTCTGGTTTTTGGGGACTATGATGTCGACGGCACCACAGCCGTTTCCCTGGTGTCTTCCTATCTCAGGAGTTTTTATCCCAATGTAGCCACGTACATTCCGGACCGTTATGACGAAGGGTACGGCATTTCTTTTAAAGGGATTGATTTTGCAGATGATAATGGATTTTCGCTGATTATTGCATTAGACTGTGGTATCAAATCGATAGACCATGTGGCTTACGCCAAAGCCAGGCACATTGACTTTATTATCTGCGACCACCACCGGCCCGGAAATACACTTCCTGAAGCCGTTGCGGTTTTAGACCCTAAAAGGAACGATTGCTCTTATCCTTATGATGAATTGTGCGGTTGCGGTATTGGTTTTAAACTTATCCAGGCCCTGGGAAGTTCACGTCACCATACTATCGAAGATTTGCTGCCTTACCTGGACCTGGTAGCTACTGCCATTGCTGCGGATATTGTGCCGATGACAGGAGAAAACCGTATCCTGGCTAAATTCGGACTGGAAGTAATTAATACCGACCCGCGTCCGGGTATCAAAGCATTGGTGCATCAGGTCAAAAAGAAAGTACTGGACATTACCGATGTCGTTTTTATTATTGCTCCCCGTATTAATGCGGCCGGGCGTATCAAACATGGAAACTGTGCGGTAGAGTTGCTGACAGAATTTAATTTTGAACAGGCACAGCAATTTGCTTTAGAAATTGAAAAATACAACACAGACCGTAAAGGTTTAGACCAGCAGATTACCAAACAGGCACTGCTTCAGATTATAGAAAATCAGGAAGAGGACTGTTTTGCCACTGTTGTTTTTCAGGAAGACTGGCACAAAGGGGTTATCGGTATTGTAGCATCACGCTTAATAGAAACGTATTACCGGCCTACGTTGGTTTTTACTAAATGTGGCGAAAAGTATGCAGCATCGGCGCGTTCTGTCGTGGGTTTTGATGTGTATAATGCATTAGAAGCCTGTGCCGAACATCTGGAGCAATTTGGTGGGCACATGTATGCTGCGGGAATGACCTTGTTGCCTGAAAAATATCCCGATTTTAAACAAGCTTTCAAAAAGATTGTGGAAGATTCCATTCCGTCCGAATTTTTAACCCCGGAAATTGCAATTGATGCCGAGCTTTCTTTTGCTGAAATTACACCAAAGCTGACCCGTATTTTAAAACAATTTGAACCTTTTGGCCCACAAAACAGGACACCCGTTTTCCTTTCAAGAAATATAAAGGACACGGGATATGCAAAAACCCTGGGCGCTGATGATGCCCATTTACGTTTGTTTGTAAAGCAGCAGCAAGAGTCAGAAGGATTGCCTGCTATTGGTTTTGGATTGGGCAAAAAAATAGAACGGGTCCGGAACCAGCAACCTTTTGATGCCGTCTATTGCATTGATGAAAATGAATGGAATGATACGGTTTCACTTCAGCTACGGTTAAAGGATATCCGTTAATTAGGCTATATTTAACAGCCAGCTATTTATACTCAATATAAATTATCGTTATATTTGTTCAAATGCTTACGGTATGGAAGGAATAGCAACAGTATATGATAACGATTTTGGAATGGCTTTTTACTGGAAAAAAGGGAATAGAGTCATGAGAGATAAAGTGCAACTAGTTTTTAAAGAAACCGGGCTTCACCTGAACCTGGAGGAACTTTGTCAGTTTCAGACCCTGATTGGCCAAAGCTATAACGAAAATTTGGGTTGTGCACAGTGTGAAATGAAATACCAATGCCACAAATTTTTGCTAAAGACGCCCTGTCCTCAGATAGATTTTGCCGTTAGCATGAAGGAATTAAATGCGATTAAAGATTTGGTTGAAGGTACTTTGTTTAAAATAAACCTGGACGATTATGTTTTTGGTGTTGGGAGGAATTAGGGGTTATTATTTATTACCAAATAGTTTCGATAATACTCCCTTTTTAATTGGTTTTTCTATACCCCAAATTAATTCTGTTTCATGTCTTCTTACGTTGTCAATATTAGATCCAAACTTACCCCAGGCAAAACCGCTTTGATTTGTGTTGTTTCTCAAGTCTGCAATAACAAAATTATCAGGAAGTGATAATGCAAACTTCTTCAAAATAGTGTCGTTAGATTGTCTTGCGCTTTTAAGTTCAATAAATCCATTGTCTTTGCTCCAAATGTCCATTACTACTTTTTCATGAATTATATCAAGGTTTGATTCATTTCCGTTTTTTCCAAAGTCATTTACATGTTCAATAAACTGGGTTAGGTTGTAGGAATGTTTTACAATAACTGCAGGATCGTGGCATACATAAAACACATTCGCCCAATTTCCATTCTTGTCAATATCTAAAATCCAAAAATTGCCAAATCCGTCTCCTGCAAGTTGAATTGAATTTGGAAAAAATTCTTCAAGTCCAAATTGCCCCACTCCGTCAAAAGTCACTTCTTCAAGTCCATAAAATTCAAATCCACTTGCAAAATGTAGTAACTCTCTAATTTCTATTGGAATTTGTCCTGTTGGAAGCATCTTAGCCAATTCATCTATTTGTTGGTTTGTCAAACCTTTTTTAAGTTCAACTTTATATTTATCTCCATCTTCTGAAATGTATTGTTCAGCCAATATGGATGTTAGTTTTTCTGTTGGTGTCATATTACTGGTTTTGTTTTTAGTTTTGTTGTTGCAACCAACTATAATATTCAAGGCTAAAGTTGTCAATATTTTTGATGCACCCTTTTTAATATGCTTGTCATTGTTGCTTTTTTACTATTTCGTAAACAATTGTTATCGTTTCTTCCAGTTCTTTTTCTTCGACTTCAAATTTGTCAAATGAAGTTTTTTGATTTGGAGCCATTTTGGGCATATCCTTACCCATTTTAACTTCTGAAACTTTCATCATCGAAGCACTCATATAATCACGCATAGTAAATTTTGAAACTTGTTTTACATTTGACAGTTTTACCTCAAGAGCATTTGCAATATTTTCGGCGTTACTTTTTGCTTCACCAATGGCAATTTTTACTAATTTTTGCCTTGTAGTTTTTTCTAAATCTTCAGAAACCTGTGTTTCAAATTCAATATCAGCATCCTTTAGGTTTTCATTTTGTATTTCCTGATAAAACGCTTCAATCACTTTATTATCGAGTACAAATTCTACTACCAGCGTATTTTGGGTTGTATATTCTTTTTTAGTATCATTATTTTCATCACTTAATATTTTGTAATCTGAAATTTTTATATTTTTTTCAGTAAAACCAATTCTTAAAAGTATTTTTTGTAGTTTTTCTATCTCTTCATTTAATTCCTTAATTGAAGTCTTTTCTATTGAGTTTCGTTTCTGAATAGTAATTCTAAAACTTGCCAAGTCAGGTTTGACTTTGACTTTTGCAACTCCTTCTGCGGTTATTTCATTTCCATTATTACCTTGCGAAAATGAATGTGATGATAAAATCAAAAAGGCTAAAATTGTAAGATGTTTTTTCATGTTTATTTTCTATTAGTTTCCAAATCGACGCATAACTTTAGGCTGCTAAGTAAGACTACTAATGAAATCGGTTTGAGTTTTCTCTGACGAAGATATGAATTATAGGTAAACGAAAATTTCCAGCTTTAAAAATTCGTAAATCACACAAAACCGCCGTTAGCTAAAGGCCAATGATATGTAAATTACTCCATAAATCCAGCAGGTATATAAAGCAGTGTAACCGAAAGCATAAAGAAAGCTATAATCGAATTGTCCTTTGCATTTCTTCGCATTTTTTAATGCTAATCTCGTTGCCCTAAAAAATATCCAGTACAACATGGCCATGAAAACTAAAATAGTAAACCACAGAACAGCTCCGAATACCCAAAGTATAATCCCAAAAACGAAGGAAGCAAACAACCAAATCAAAAATCCGAATACCATTCCGGCAATTCCGTCGCCAACCTCAGGTGCATCGATATCGGCAGTAAAATCTTTTAAATAATCAAGTTTTTTTACATCGAAATTATTGGTTATTTTACCCAGTTTGTCTTTTAGTATAGCACCGCGATATAGATTTATGAAAAGAAAAAGGAAGAATGCAATTGATAACGTTAACGTTGACAGTAATGAATTCTGGATTACAGATCGATGACTATTTAAACCATATATCCAAAATGACATGATGGTCACTGTAATTACAATTAATGTAATGGTAAATGCTGTTTTTGAATTTACATGTGTTTTCATCTTCTGGTTAACGGCAATCTTCAATTTGGCTTTTTGTTCACGTTATACTGTTAGAGGCTTAAATACAGCTCTAATATTCAATATTATATGAGATTTTTGTTTTAAAGATTACCATCCACATAGGATGAAAAAGGAATTAATATAAAAGCACTTTTAACCAGCTTCATTTGGTCTGTAATATATTAAAAAGTCTATTAAAACCTATTCCCATTTTTTAACCTCAAAACCAACCCCATCAAAAACACCATACGTAAAATAACTTATCCAATCGCCTAAGTTTAAATATTCAGTATCGGGCCCAACATTTACCTTCATCGGCAAATGGCGGTGCCCGAAAACAAAATAATTATAATGCTGCGTTTCCAGTTTTTTTTTAGCATATACAATCAGCCATTCCTTATCTTCTCCCAGAAAGTGCACATCGGAATCCCCGGAAATTAATTTATTTTTAACCGATAAATAATGGGCCAGTTTAACACCAATGTCCGGGTGTAGCCAACGGAACAGCCATTTAGAAAACGGATTAGTAAACACTTTCTTCATCCGCTTATAGCCTTTGTCCCCCGGGCCTTTCCCATCACCATGGCCAATTAAAAAAGTTTTTCCGTTAAAGGTAAATACCTTGTTATCATGATACACGGGAATGTTCAGTTCTTTTTCAAAATAATCGTGCATCCATAGATCATGGTTTCCCACAAAAAAATAAATAGGAATACCGCTATCGCGGATGTCTGCCAGTTTGCCTAATACCCGGACAAAGCCTTTCGGTACAACTGTCGTATATTCAAACCAAAAATCAAACAAATCGCCTAATAAAAAAATAGCTTCGGCATCTTGCTTTATGGCATCCAGCCAGGCTACAAATTTTTGTTCTCTCGGAAAACTCAATTCCGGTGTCGGGGCACCAAAATGCTGGTCGGATGCAAAATATATTTTTTTATTACCGGATAAAACCATTGTATTATTTTGAAAATCCAAATATAAGGATTGTTGTTACAAAAGTGCCAACTTTAGCGGTAATTGCATCTGGTGCCGGTATTGTAAAGTCCTAAAATTATATTTCTTTTAAAAAAGTATACCCTAGTTTTTCAATTAAAGGTGTGGCATCAATGGTTTTTCCGGAAGCAGGCCCCGGAATAAACTGAGGGACCGGCAAATTAAAATCAATAGCTTTTTGGATATAATACGCTTGTCTTTGCGGATGTTGCGGAGAGGTGGCATTTAAGGTTTCTCCCCAAAAATTATAGGTAATGATTTTTTGTATGATCGCAATGCAATCGTCCTGATGTATGAGGTTAACTGGTCCAAGCGGGTTTTCTAAATTATCCCTTCCCGCCATAGAACGTATAGGGTGCCTGTCATCTCCTATAAGCCCGCTAAAGCGTAATACTGTAGTACGGAATGCTGTATTTTGCTGTAACAATTTTTCGGTAGCTAAAAGCTGAATACCTGATCCTGTTTCCGGATTGGGCACGGTAGTTTCAGTAACAAAATTATTTTCATCTGCAAATACAGCCGTGGAACTAATAAACAGTACATTTTCAATGGTAGATTTTTCAATAAAAGAAACAATATTTTGTATTTTTAAAACAAAGTTTGCTGCGTTTTCTCCCCGTAATTTTGGCGGGATATCAATAACTAAAGTAGTAGCGTTATGCAGGAAACAATTCAAATTACCTATGGCGGCTGTTTCTTTTAATTCAATTATAAAAGGATGCAGGCCTGAATTTTCTAATAATGGGATTTTGTCCGGTGATGTAGTAGAAGCGTTTACGGAGAATCCATCTTTTACTAATGCCTTGCCAAGTGGGAGCCCTAACCAGCCGCAGCCTAATATGCTTATCTTATCCATTATGGTAATACGGTTTCTTCATTGATTTCCAGGTTACGGCTGACCTGAATAAGGAGCAGTTCCACTATATACTCTACATTTTTGCGATAGAACTTAGTGAAAGGAAGTTTTATTGTACTGTTTTTAATATAGCAAAGGTTACCGCCCATATGTATTCTGGATACAAAATTAAGGTTAATAATATAACTGTTATGGATCCTTAGAAACTGATTGGGCATGGAATACTCGAAGTATTTAAGTGTCTTATATGCTGTAGTGACTTCACCATTAATGGTAAAGAAATCGGTAGAATTATTATCTGCTTTAAGGTATATAATATCTTCAGCATTAATAAATTTATAATCACCATATGATTTTAAACAGATCGTTGTACGGACCTCATGGAGTTTTCTTTCAAGTTGTATAAATGCTTTTCTGACTTCGTTTACATCAAGTGGTTTTAAAAGATAATCGGTAACTCCATATTTAATGGCTTCAAAGGCGAAAGCCTTAGTCTTTGTAACAATAATTACTTTAGGCATCAACTTAACAAAACGCTGTAAATGATCTAAAAATGAAAATGACAGGTTACTGCTTTTGTTAATAGGATCGATTTCTAAAAATATTACCTGTGGCCTTTTTTTTAAAATGAGATGTAATGCAGTTTCATCATCAGAAGCTTTCCCCGCTAAAAAGAAATCAGGAAAATTTTCTAAAATTTTTTCTGTTTCTTTTATGCTTTTCGGATCATCGTCAATTATTAAATAAGGATATTTCATTAGGTTATTTTTAATATCGTACTATTAATAAATCATAAATGTACTAAAAAATTTTAAAAAATTATCAAAATTGATACTTAATTGCTGTATTGGTGGAGATTGTCTGTTTTTTGTTGTAGTGATTTTACAGGGGCCTTAACCTAAAATCCTTTTTCTACTGTTAATGAGTTGGCTACAGGTTTTGCAGAGTAGTTAGTAGGTTTTAATTCCATTTTTATTATTATGGCATCATTTAATACAAAAGGTGCCGGAATCATCCACGAAGGTCTTTTTTTAACAGCAAACGCAGTGTTTTCTAATAAATCAAATGAACTTTCCAGCAATTGCATGTTTAAAGGGCGGTTCTTATATACACTAAACTCTAATACCAAAGGTTCATTTTTTACAGCATAATAGCTAATTACCCTTTTGCCTTTTCGTTTGTATTGAGGCCCAATTTGTCCTAAAGCTATTACTCCATTTGCTTTAAAGTTATATATCACTACTTTTTCATCGGCAAAAAGGTCATACCGGTTTACATTTCTGTTAGGGGTAATTTTTATTTTTAAATGCCGTTGCTGCCCGGTAACTGAATCAGTAATAAACTCAATAACAGGTAATTTAAGAGGCTTTAAAGGGGCATCGGCAACATACGAAAGGCCAGTATGGTATTTACTATACAGAGGTGTACTATTTAAAACAGATCCGTCTGAAGGATTTTGGCCAAGATATGTTGTTGTCCATTCGTCCAGGTTAGTATCATAAGTAGCCCATAAAGCTTTGTTCTTTCCAGCATCATATACATACAGTAAACTGTTAGGCTTTGCTTTTCCAAATTCATATCCTGAATTTACATGGGCATGAATAAAAAAGCCGATGGCCATAACAAACATAACCATCGACCAGGTTTTTTTGTTATAAAAAGTATCAAAAACAGGTAGTAAAAGACCAAATACTAATGTTATTAGAATAGCACTGAGATATACCATTTTTAATCCCAGCCCTATAGGAAAAGTGGTGATAAACGGGACAAAAATGATCAAGGCAGGAATAGCGACTACTATATTTATAAATGTACTGGTCTTTTGGGTTATGATAAAATAGGTAAACCCTAATATACTGAAGAAAACCGGAAGTATAAAAAACCCGGCACCCGGCAGATAGAAAACGATAGCAATATTTAACAGGATCCAGAATAGGACAGGAGCAACCTGATAGTTCATACCCTGGCTCCCGGACGACAAATTTTTATAAAACAGGAAGCAGATACTAACGCTTAGAAAAATAATGGCAGCAATATACGAATGCCCGTTATACGTAAATCCCTGCTGAATATCTCTATATTGCGGATAAATAACTAAGATCAGTTGCCAGATTAGAAAAGTTACTACTGCTACAGTAACAAGTGCCCCAAAGAAAACAGAAAATCCCTTTATTACCTCTTTACCGACTAATATCCTTTTGCCAAAACCAATAAAATTAAGTAGTAAAAAGAAAATAAGTGCTGCAACAGCCATAGGTAAAACCCAGCTAAAAGGGTATTGTATAAAATGAAACGGTGTGTTGAAATAAACAAAGTCTTCTTTTGAATCAAGGCTTTTAAGATCAGTATCAGAAAAGTAGTGGAGCATGGGCAGCAGGTAAGAGCCCTGATGTGCTACAGATCTTTGATCGATATGTTGTATGTCATCCTGTTGTGTATGGTAATTAAAATGATCATCTATATAAGCAAAATTAAAACCCTGGATTTTCCCTTGTTCCCTGAAAACAGTTAGATCAGTATCATTAGGCAACATTTTGTAGATACTGTACATTAACGAATTAGAAACAGGAAACGGGGTATCCGCTTTAGCAAAATGATGTGCCAATACAGCATTGCCGTCATTAACTTCCATCAACATATAAGAAGGCCCTGCTGTTCCGCGGGCTTCAAAGTTAATGGCGAGCCCTACTTCTTTAGCCCAACTGTCTTTTGTAATAAAAAGGGCTGCGCCGTTAAGCCCTAATTCTTCGGCATCTGAAAATAACAGGATAATATCGTTTTTATGGCTACTGTTGTTATGCAAAAAAGCGCGTACCCCTTCCAGTATTGTGGCTATTCCGGAAGCATCGTCACTGGCCCC
>DASVUQ010000402.1:0-9799 GCA_036386975.1 Flavobacterium sp.
TATTAAAGATGAAGTTACCAAAGACTAATGCCAACTTACCTTATATAGAGATTTTTTCTGAATTTGTAGCACAAGTTCCCTATTCTTTGAAAGGATGGCATGATGGTGTGGATTTGAGCAAAGAAGACTCTAAAAAATTGCAGGAAGAATTAATTTTTAAGTTCAAGAAATTTCAGGATGCATTTGCGGAAAAGGACGTATCCACTGTTGCGAATATGATCTATAATAGAGAAAAAGAAATTGCTCAGGCATATTTTTTTAACACTAATTCGCCAAATAACTACAATCAGGCTTGGAAAGATTTAACAGCTGAACTTGACAAAAGCAAAAGTATGGAAATCCTGGATGATTATAATATTAGATATTTTGCTAACGGGAAAGTGGTTTCATTATTAATTATAAATGGAAAATGGAGAAATTTTTCACCTTTATGTAGCAAAAATAGTGAAGGCGGAATGGATTTTTATGAATTATATTTTTATCGCCCGAAACCAAATGTTGACTTAGAAGTAATCAGATAATTTATGAAGACTAAAATTTTAGTATTTATTTTAATATTTTCTAAACAAATTGGTTGTAGTCAGAACACAACAGATTATAAGCAAAAAATCGAAACTATTTATAAAGAAGTTAAAACCTATGATTATAATCCCACATATCAGCTAAAAGTGAATGCAAACTTATGCACTTACGAAGTATATATAAATGATATGCTGGTTGTTTCGTCATTTACAACCGGGCGTACAGCCGGAGAGCAAAGTATTGACATCCCACAATATATACTAAAAACTGGTAATCAATCGATTAAATATAAAGTATTCCCTAAAGCTATAAAAAATGGTGTTTTAGAAAACACGGTAGATAAAGATGCGACACTAAATATAAGAGTTGTTCATGGAGAATATTATAAAATAAAACTTGAAGATTTTAAAGAAGTACTTGCCTTAAAATTGCCTAAAATAGTTGAAGGCCTTCCTTATATAGAATTCGGTGGTACTTTTTTGGCAAAGGTTCCTTACACATTAGAGGGTTGGAGCAAAGGCATGGACTTAAAAAACGAGGATCAAAAAGCATTAGAAAAAGAAGTGCTTGCAAGAATGGAAGAAATTGCAGGCCTATATAGAAATAAGGACATTGAAGGACTCGCAAAAGAGCACTATAACAGGACAAAAGAAACATTCCAAGCTTTTTTCTTCAGCTCCCCAGAAGAATCAAAACAATGGGAAAGCGATTTAAAAGCATCTTTAAATAGCTCCATCACAATAGAGTTAGTAGATAATAAAACACTAAAAATTATGGGAGATGGAAAAGTAGTTACATTTTTGATTAGCGATGGCCCATTTAAAAATGAACCAATCTTAAGAAATGAAACTGATGAAGAATATATATTTTTCCCTCAATATTTTTATCGCCCTTCTCCGGGAGCTAAATTAGAAGTAATTAGATAAAAAGAAATATGTATGATTTCATATTATAAAAGTTTGATAGTTTTATCAGTTATGCTATTGTTACAAGGTTGTTATGGACAGACTTCTAAAGTAGAAGAAAGAAAAGGTACAGAATATATCGAAAAAGTAAAAAACATTTATAAAGAAGTTAAAAAATATGATTATAATCCAATATACCAGCTTAAAGTAAATACTAATTTGTGTACTTATGAAATTTTCATAAATGATATGTTAGTATATTATTCTTTTACGACCGGAAGGACAGCGGGGGAACAGAATATTGATATACCACAATATATTCTTAAGAGCGGTTTGCAATCAGTTAGACTTAAGGTATATCCCAAAGCTATACAAAATGGAGTGCTGGAAAAATGGATTGATAAAGATGCTGATTTTTCGATAAGGATTGTACATGGAGAGTATTATACAATGAAATTTGAAGACTTCAAAGAAGTATTAAAAATGAAATTACCCAAAATCGATGCTAATTTGCCTTTTATAGAATTGAAAGGGGAATTTATTGCCGAAGTGCCGTATGTACTGGAAGGATGGAGCAAAGGTATGGATTTAACAAAAGAAGATCCTAAAAAGTTAGAAGAAGAAGTATTAGGCAGAATGAAAGAATTAGCAGATTTGTATAGAAATAAAGATGTAGAAGGACTCGCAAAGGAGCAATACAATAGGACCAGGGAGGTAGACCAATCGATGTATTTGAACACAAAAGAATATACAGGAATGGATAAATGAATTACAGGAAGCATTAAATGAAGCCAAGTCAACAGAACTATTGGATGGAAAAATGAAAATAATGGGAAATGGCAAAATAGTTACTGTTCGAATTGAAAATGGAGCTTTACGCAATCGATCTATAATACGAAGCAGGACAGAAGATGGTTATACTAACTTTTACCCTCAATGTTTTTATCGCCCTTCCCCAGGGGCCAGATTAGAAATTATTCGATAAAGTATTTTGTATCTACAAAAAAATAAATCATGAAAACAATGAACCCTAAATTATTAGTTTTTGCACTACTAATTACCGCAACACAAAACAGCTGTAGCCAAAAACAAAATAATAAAGAACAAAAGAATATGATAACTAAAGAACAGTATAATACTATATCAAAAAATGTAAAAACCTATGATTATAACCCTACCTATCAAATTAAAGTAAACACTAATTTATGCACGTATGAAATTTATATAAATGATATGTTGGCAGATTTTTCTTTTACAACCGGGAGGACTGCAGGGGAACAGACTATTGCTATACCACAGTACATTCTTAAAAGCGGGTTGCAATCTATTAGGTTTAAAGTATATCCCAAAGCTATAGAAGATGGGGTACTGGAAGAATGGGTTGATAAAAACGCAGATTTTTCGGTAAGGATTGTACATGGGGAATATTATAAAATGAAATTTGAAGACTTCAAAGAAGTATTAAAAATGAAATTACCCAAAATTGATGCTAATTTGCCTTTTATAGAATTAAAAGGGGAATTTATTGCCGAAGTACCGTATGTACTGGAAGGATGGAGCAAAGGTATGGATTTAACAAAAGAAGATTCTAAAAAGTTAGAGCAAGAAGTATTAGGCAGAATTAAAGAATTAGCAGATTTGTATAGGAATAAAGATTTAGAAGGACTCGCAAAGGAGCAGTACAATAGGACCAGAGAAATAGACCAATCGATGTATTTAAACACAAAAGAATATTCACAGGAATGGGTA
Organism: Flavobacterium sp.; assembly: GCA_036386975.1. Lineage (GTDB taxonomy): Bacteria > Bacteroidota > Bacteroidia > Flavobacteriales > Flavobacteriaceae > Flavobacterium. The sequence goes on from DASVUQ010000402.1 coordinate 3,177, forward strand.
AATGAGTTACAGGAAGCATTAAATGAAGCCAAGTCAACAGAACTATTGGATGATTTAACTAAACTGTATTAATGTCTTTATGCGAAAATTTAAAAATTATAAAAGACATTATTAATTGTTAATATTAATTTCATAAATTGCTTAAAATTAGCAACCTCAACTCTATGCTCAAATTCTCAAAAAGCTTCTCGGTTTTCTAGATAAATCCACAATAAAACTGTAATTTTAATGCTATCTAATTTATTCAAAAGTAGTTAATTCTTGATTTAGTGTTTACTTAAATTGTTGATTTAAGTTTGTTATATACTGGATTAGCTTATAAAAGATTTGAATTATAATTTATACATGAAGAATTATAACGAATTATATTTTAAATATGATCTTTTGTTACCATCTAAATTTGATGGTGGGTACCTCATTATTGCCATATATGAAAAAATCAAAGCCCGTGAGATTGAAGAGTATTTTACTGTCAAAGAAATCAATGAGATTTTAAAGGACATAAGCATTCAATTTGAACAAGACTCTGTACGCCAATGGGGAAATATTAAAGACAATCTTTTTCATTATTTTTTTAGGAATCACCCAGACGAACCATGGAAATACTACCTGACTGATTACGCGAAAAATGTTGTAGATCTGATGATGAATAAATTAGAAAACCCATATAAGAATCATCCCTTAAAGAAGAGTTTCGAGGATTCATTTACGATAAAAAATAATGAAATAACATCCATTGATGAGCTTGAAAGGAAATTTGGCAGAATATTTATTCAAGGTTCAAAAAAAATCATAGTCGATCACTTAGAGGCTTTGGAGGATGAGCTTAGGGAAGCCTACAAGGAGTTAAACAATATTTTGCAAAAAGATGAGCAGGACGCTACAACCCTAGTTAAAGAATTCACATTGGTATTTAGAAAATTTGGCTTAAAAGCTGAGGATATTACAAATGCAATTCTATCTAAAGACAGGTTTCTTGACAATTTACAAAGCGTAATCGATGTTTTTTATTACAAGATGAATGATAATTTACTTCTTGAGAAAACCGAGATAAATAACAACATTAATGACTGGGAAAGAGGAAGAGAAATATATGCTGATATAAAAGATTTTTTTAACTCAGTAGATAGTAAGGTTAACATTATCCGAAGGCAAATTAATCATGCCAGCGAAAAATTAAGTGAACTCCAAGAACAATTTTCAACACGCTCACATTTTAGGCTACAAATAAAGAAAATTTTTAAACTGGCGTTAGAAAACACCAAATACACTGAATATGGTGTGATTTTCGAAAACGGTTTTCCTGTAAAACCATTGGTTTTTGAAAATATAAGGATATTATATCCCAAACATTATAACTTTAATATTCAGATTTCAAATATTATAATAAACATCAAGCCTGATGAAAATTATGCATTTGAAGAACGAACAAAAATTGTAAAAGAAATCGATAATCAGCAGCGTATAAATACTTGGGTAGATAAAGCCAAGGATATTTTACAAACAAGAAGACAATTAGTATTAGATGAATTAATGACCACTATTACCGATGAAGAATCCGATACATCAATTGCCTATCAAGTTGCATCACAAATGATTTCTTATGCATCAGAAGATAAAGAAGTATTCATAAATATTGAACAGAAGTTAATTTCATTACATGAACAAAATATAGCACTATGGAAAACGAAAATCAAGAAATAGAAGATTATAGTTTTCTATTAGAGGAAAGTGTCGAAAAACATTTTGCAGACATAAATATTTCATTGTTGTCTGGAAAACATATCGATCATAAGTTTTACTCTTTATTTTCGGTATTGGAAAGCTATGAGGTTAACTGGCAGAATTATTACAGAAAACTGTACAAACTAAGTTTGATTCCTGATATGTTTGATGGTAATAGGTGCTATTATCTTGATTTCTTAGATACAGGAAAAGGAAAATTAGGTGACAATATCAGAAATAGAGAACTTACAGAGATGCAAACTATTGTGGGGCTGATGTTATGGGATATGTATTATCAAAAATATTTTGATGAAGAAAAAATTATTCATTGGAATGATATCAAAAATCAAATCCTGGAAAGCGATCATCAAGAGGCCTATAAAAGAATACTTTTTGATAGCGTAAGAGATTCTTATGATGAAAAGGAATGGAGTCTGGTAGAAAGTAAATTCAATAAGACCGTTGATAGTTTTGATAAGTTGGGTTGGGTAGATAAGCAATCTACTCAAAATGAAGAATTGCTTTTTGAAATAAGACCGGCAATTCATAGGCTCTCTAAATTATATAAAGACGAACTTCAAAACTTTGATGAATTCAGTAAACAATTTAAAAATAGTGCTCTATGAATTATCCAAGAATTTATTCTTTATCTACGATTGGTATCTTAAAGCATTATATACATGATTACGTATTTCACCCAAAAAGAACTGATTTTATAGGTTCAAATGGAGTAGGAAAATCGATAATTGCAGATTTGTTACAAATAATTTTTGTTTACGATAAAGAACTCATACGATTTGGAACGGATAGCGTAAAAAAAGAAGACAGACTTATAAACACACTTCCTTATAAAACTAAATTTGCTTATTGTTTTCTAAACATTGAGGTCGAGAAAGGAAAGTTTATTGCTATTGGAATTCAAATAAGTAATCAAAAGGGAAAGCGCATAATCCCATTTGTAATTACTAAAGAAGCCGATTTAAATTTAAAAATAAATCAGCTTGCGCTTGAAAAAAATGATATTCTCTTTGCAAAAAACCTGATAAATAATGATACTATACCCGATTTGCAGAAAATGTCTGAACATCTTATAGCTTCAAATGACCTCAGACTTAACTCTTTTAAGAATAATGATGAAGTTCAAGGTTATTATCGCTTTTTATACGATAAAAATATAACGCCTCTTAATTTAAGCCAGGATCGAAATCTTAAAGCCTTCGCTAAGGTAATTCAGTCCTTTTCAAAAGCAAAAACTTTAAATTTAAGTGGCAATCAGGCTTCAAAAAGCTTGAAAGAATTTCTTTTTGAGGATTCTGACGAAGATATTTTATCCAATTTCAGTAAAGCAAAAGATGATTTGGAGAAAATATTAAAACAATATCATAGCTTAAATGAAGAAATTAAAACACTTTCAGAAAAACAGAAAAAACTTCTCCACCTACGAGAGTTAGAACATTCTCATTTAAATCTTTATAAATATTTTAAACAAACAGAATTAAATTGTTCTTTCGCAGAATTGCAAAGTTTAAAACGACGTAAAACTGAAAGCAACGACTTACTGATTAACCAGCAGAAAAAACTTGACAAGCTTATAAAGATTATTGAAAAACTACCACGTGTAGAATCTTACATAAAAGATTGCTATGACTTGACTGACAAAAATTTCCAATTATTCAATGAATTTGAAAAGAACTCACACTTAATTAAAGGTTTATCGGCAGAAATCAATGAATTTAAAATGATCATTCTTCCCGAAATTCATGAGGATTGGAAAAATAATGTTGATAGAATTGATATGACTTTAAGGAGTAGCGAAGACATAAAAAATTCGATTGCTTTTGCTACACCCTATATTGAAAAATATAAAACCTTCGATAATATCATACTGGCTAGAAATAAACAGTCTAATACCCTGGATGAATTAAAATCAACAATAAAGGCAGAAAAATTTAAAAAAGAGAAATTGCTTTCACTATTGGAAAATAATAAAGCTGAAGACACTCTTTTTCAATGGTATATTAATCACTTACCAGATCTAAATAATGAACAGATACAAGCTTTATTATATTTTGCCGCCACTCCTATTTCAAAAACTAATAACCCTGACGAGCAGCCAAGATATGTAGATGCTGAAGTTTTGTTTAAAGAGTTTCAGGCTACTACAACAAATGAAGGAATTTGGTTAAAGTTGGGAGCTCTATCGGAGTTCATTCCATTTAATCAAGATGCTACTGTAATCGAAAATAAGGCAGATTTAGATAAATCAATTCAGAAATTAATTGATAAACTAAAGTTGAAATTGAGTAACTTGGAAATAAAACTACAGGCTTTGGCAGATATCTCGGATGCAAAGTCTTATAAAATCGATTTATTTGAATATCCTTTTGACATCTCAATTGTAGAGAATAGTAATATTAACTGCCTTAAAACTGCAATTGCTTGTATATTTCAAGTTAACGAAAAGGTTTCTGAATTAAAATCCAAAAAAAGAATATTAGAAGATGCTCTGAAAGTTACCAGATTAGAACTCAAAGTGAAATATGATGACCTAGAAACTATAAAGGAAGAGTTAAAAATTAAAAGAAAAAAATGGTTTGATCGTGTAACTAAGATTTTGAAATATTCAGGAGAAAAAACTTCGGATAAAAGTTCAAGAGAAAAAGAAGTAGATAAAACAGATAAAGATTTAAAAATAATTATTGAAGAAGTAAACAGTAAGCAAAAAATATTTGATAATTTAAATAAATCTTATTATGAAGTGTTTCAGGAAAATATAAATGATTTTAGTATTGAAGCAACAAGTTTAGAGGAAGCTAAAAATGATTATATGAATGCTTTTGAACTATATAAAAATAGCTATATAAGTACATGTCATTCATTTGATGAAACAAGTAACGAGAAAAACCCCTCAACACAATTAGCAATAAAAAACCAGTCTTTTTCTTTCCGGACATTGGAAGAAGCATTACTAGGAAGCAAAATAAAATCGACGGATGATATTACTGTGGCTTTGAGTGAGGCAAATCAGAACAGAACAATGATAGCTGATGGTATAAGAGATAACATGATTAAGATTTTTAGCACCACAGCGAGTAGATATGAAAAGTATGACGACCAGATAAAAAGGATTAATACGTTTTTTATTAATAGAAAAATTAGCGACAAATTTTATTTCAAGTTAGAGTTCATTGAGAATAAAGACATTAATATCAAATATGTCAAGGATATTGCTTATAAAGTACGCCAATCAGCTACACAGGGCGAGCTGCAATTCGGACACTCCATAGTTGATTTTATTGAAGATTTCTTCAAAAAACAGGCAAAGATCAAAGACAAGGTTCCAATTGATAAGTTGCTGGACCCTAAGACCTATTTTGAATTATCTGCAAAACTGAACTATGAATCTGGAGAAGAAGTTTCGGGAAGTACAGGAGAAACTTACTCTGCAATTGCCTTACTTGGTGTTGCTCGATTATCGGCTATGCAGAAAGAACAAAGAAAGGGCTTGCGTTTTATCATACTTGAAGAATTAGGCAGCTTGGATAATACTAATTTTAAAACATTTCCAGATATCGCTGAAGAATTCAAGTACCAAATAATTACAATGGCCCCTCATACTTTCAACATTGGCTTATCGGATGATTGGTATGCACATCATTTAATTAAAGGAAAAGAGGATGACAAAATCAACTATCATCCATCATCATCCTATTTTAAGACAAAAGATAATAATGAAGATTTAGATATCTACCTTAATAAACTTTCATAATGAATTGGATAGAGTTAAAAGCGTTATATAATTTATATCAAAATCAAGAAGTGAAGCTTAACGTTACGTTAGCAAAAAGTGGTGAGATTAATTATTTAATTAACTCACTAAAGGTATTGGATAGGTCACATGATAAGATATTTTCATTGGAAAGGTTCGGTAAAATCTACGCAGATAATTATTTGAAAAAATATAGTCTTTATGAAGATTTTTTGTCACAAAATGAATTGTTGAAACCACATACCCGTTTTGAAGAAAGTGACATCAATATTCTAATGAACATTAAGTCATTGAGAGAAGATGGTTCATTGGATGAACTTAGAGAACAGATTATTGCATCTAACGAATCTGTAAGAGGTATATCACTTATGTTCTTTAAAAATGAAAAATATTTGGACAATAGGTCATCATTAGTTGATGCTCTAAAGAAAATATTAGATGTAAGCGAATTTTCAAATGAAAAAGATCAACAATATATTTATAAATTAGAGTGTCATGACCCTGTAGCTATCGTACTCTGTGAAAACCTGGATTACTTAACTAAACCTAATAAGCCCCGCCAAAATGGTATTGAACTTTGGTATGCCGGTGGGAAAAATGTAAGCAAATTAATTTACGCCCAAACCCGGGATTTACCTATTTATTACTCGTGCGATTGGGATTATGATGGACTTTTTATTATTTATCCTTTAGTTGTAAGCAAAATTCCGCTAATCAAGTTACTTACACCCAATGGACAGCCTAAAGGAATCGAAGATACAGAGCATAAGAGCAAATGGTTAAATAATGAGCGTGACATCGACTTGCTACTAAATAATGAGCAAAAAGTAATTTTAACCGATTTGATTGAAAATAATCAGTGGATCATTGAGGAATCTAATAGTTTGATGGAGATGTTGAGAATATAAGAACTAAATTTACAGAATGAAGATGGTTTAGTGACTAGATAGACACTTATTTTAGGCGATAATGAAATTGGAAACACTACATTAACGTGAGTTCGATCTAATCAGCATTTGGTTTCAGGTCAACAACTTCTTCATTAAGGTTAATAGAAGGTTTTTTGGGAAAGAATGAGTATGCAATGAGCCCTGATAACAGGTTTGTTATAAAGTTATGAAACGATCGG
>DASVUQ010000403.1:0-1554 GCA_036386975.1 Flavobacterium sp.
GTTCTAATTCATCCCGAAGTCTTGACGCGGGCTGTTGACCAATAATTCTTTCCAATTCAGGACTTTGTACATCAGAAAAAGCTATAGTTTCCTCAATATTTTTCCTGCTATCACCGCTAAAAAGGTTAATGTTTTGCTCCCAGAGATTATATATACCCTGAAAATCATATCCCATACCAATAGGGAAACTTAGTGGGGTGACTGTTAAACCCAATTTTTGTTCTACCTCGTCCATAAGGTCAAAAGCATCCTTACCTTCACGGTCCAGCTTATTAATAAAAACAATAATAGGGATTTTTCTAAGGCGGCAAACGGCCACTAATTTTTCAGTTTGTTCCTCGACACCTTTTGCCACATCAATGACAACAATGACGCTATCTACAGCCGTTAAAGTCCGAAAAGTATCCTCGGCAAAATCTTTATGCCCGGGCGTGTCCAGAATATTTATTTTTTTTTCTTTATAATTAAAAGCAAGCACAGATGTAGAAACAGAAATCCCTCTCTGGCGCTCAATTTCCATAAAATCTGATGTAGCGCCCTTTTTAATCTTATTATTTTTTACTGCTCCGGCTTCCTGAATAGCACCTCCAAACAATAATAATTTTTCTGTTAAAGTAGTTTTACCGGCATCAGGGTGGGATATGATGCCAAAAGTCCTTCTCCTGTTAATCTCTTCTATAAAATTCATTTTACTGTTATGGTTTAAAAATCTTAGTTTCCTGGACTAAAATTTTGTGAGTGCAAAAGTAGTATTATTTTAGGAAATAAGATAAACAGATAAAAAACAAAATAGGCAAATCAGCGTTTTAAAAATAAGTTTTTATATACTATAATTCATTGTTTTTGAAGTACTAACTACTTGCTTATTTAATTTTTTGTTAATAGTATTGTACAAATTTGTATAATGTTTATGAATTGTTAATTTTGTTTGTTTTTATAATAAGTATGATATAAAAAATCATTACATTTATTTATATAGTATATAACTGAAAAATATCCATAATGAAGCTAAGCCCGTTGTCCGTTGTTCTTTTTTTATTTGTTTCCTCTTTTATTTACGCACAAAACATCAAAAAAGAAATTCTTTTTACAATAGATAACAAGCCCTATTATACAGATGAGTTTTATAGGATCTATAAAAAAAATCTTGATCTTGTAAAAGATGATTCTCAAAAAGACCTTAATCAGTATTTGTCACTTTTTGTTGATTACAAATTAAAAATTAATAAAGCATATAAACTACAGCTTGATAAAAATCCCCAATATAAAACGGAATTTGAGTCGTACCGCTCCCAGCTTTCAAAAAATTATCTGACGGATCAAAAAATTACACAGCAATTAATAAATGAAGCCTATAACCGGTTACAAAAAGAAATTAAAGCTTCACATATTTTATTAACACTTGCTGAAAATGCTTCACCTGAAGATACATTAAAAGTTTATAATCAAATTTTTGACATACGAAAGAAAGCACTTAATGGTGAAGATTTTGGTGCTCTTGCCGTATCTTACTCTCAGGACCCTTCTGCTAAGGAAAATAAAGGAGATTTGGGA
>DASVUQ010000404.1:0-3389 GCA_036386975.1 Flavobacterium sp.
TAATATCATTTTGGGTTGGATCTTCATCTTCCTCATTTTTTTGAGATACTACGCCTATTACTTTTCCTGCGGCATTGGCATCATTAATTAACCGGATCGATTTGTCCCTGCCCGCGGTGATTGGAATAACAACACCTGGAAATAATACGGTATTACGCAGAGGAAGAATAGCGACGCCTTCGGGTAATTCTTCATTGTTCATTTCCTCTTCGTCCTCGGGTGTTAAAAGGGGTATTAATTCTGCTTCTGAATCAAACTCATGGTGTGACAGATTGTCAATTGTAATTATTTTGTGGTTTGACATGTTATATTTAAGTCATTTTGTCATTAAACGAAAAGAAAAGCAACATCGTTGCAATGTGCTTTGATAATATGATAATCAAAATCAGCACGTAATGGTGCTGATGGCATTGATTTAAGCATTTAAAATCAATCTTTATGCCATAAGATAAACAAAGTTGTATACATTGAATGTATATAATTTTATTAATGCAAAAACCGCCTCTTAATGAGACGGTTTTAATTTTATAATGAATGTTAAACTAGTTTAAAGAATACGAAACTAAAGATTTTCTAATATTAAGACCTGCTCCAATATTTTGATATTGGATTAATCCTACATCTTTAGAAAACCAATAATAATTTTCAATAGTTACTCCCGCTGTATTTTGAGTGAGCTGAGATTTAATTACATTAGTGTACAAAGTACCATTAACAGTTAATGTTCCGTTCTTCTCTAAAATTTTACCGTTTAATTGAACTGTTACATTACTATCAGGAAAACCTGAAATTCGTGTAGTTTGTGTTAGGGTTTGTGACCATGTTTGATTCACTTCCAGATAATCTTTAAGTATTATATATTCAACTGGTAAAACAGTTATAGAAGGAGAATCATTGCTACCAGGAAAGATTACTTCATATCTTACAAAATAATCACCATTAGATTTTCTTGAAGTTACTATTGCTTGGCCTATATAGCCATCAGTAGTAAGACCTATAAAGTTTTCATATTGATAATGCAAGTTCCCATTTATATTTTGTGTTGATAAAATTTTCATTGTTTCTTGATCTTCGTATTCATCTTCAAATATCCATCTATTATTTACAGCTGTTGGCCAATAATCCCCGGTAGAGATACCTCCCTGTTGTTCTTCGTTTCCGTCTGAATCACCGCTACAAGAAGCTAAAATCAATGATAAAAAAATAACTGCAAAAGAAAATCGTAAAGTAAATTTACTCATTGTAAAATTTTTAATTGTTTATATTTTGTAAATATATATAATTTTAATAAGAATTAACTATAATGAAGATTTTATACGATTTGGCACTCTTAAAAGCAATAAAATTCCAATAAAGAAGAAAAGTGCTAAAAAAATAATGGCAAATCGTGGGCCTGTTATCTGGTCAATAATGCCATAAACAGACATGCCGATAACAATCCCAATTTTTTCAGCTACATCATAAAAGCTAAAAAATGATGCTGTGTCTTCGGTTTCAGGAAGCAATTTAGAATAAGTAGACCTTGATAATGATTGTATACCTCCCAAAACCAGCCCCACCGAGGCGGCCATAATATAGAAATGTAATGGTAATGTTATAAAATATGCCCCGATACATAATAGGAACCATATTAAATTTATCACAATCAGTGTTGTAATGTTTCCAAATTTAGCAGAAGCTTTTGATGTAAGAAAGGCTCCTACAACTGCAACGAGCTGTATTAGCAAAATACATATAATCAATCCTATTGTACTTTCACTTTTATCTTTCCATTGAATTTCCTGTGAACCAAAATAAGTAGCAATGAGTATTACGGTTTGTACGGCCATACTGTAAACGAAAAAGCTGCCTAAATATCTTTTTAAAGCTACATTTTGTTTCAATAAGCCACCTACTTTTTTAAGTTCTTTAAAACCATTAAGCAATACCGCCCCTGTTGCTTTTGATTGTTTTGTATTTCCTTTAGGAAGATAATAATAGGTGTACTGGCTAAAACCGATCCACCAGATGCCAACCATTATAAATGAATAGCGCATGGCTTTCATTGTCGCTTCACCTTCGGTTCCGGTAATTCCAAAAATATCCGGTTTCATAACCATGGCCAGATTTATAATAAGTAAAACTACACTACCAATATAGCCTAATGAATATCCTTTTGCACTAATGCTGTCTTGTTGTTCCGTAAACGCAATATCCGGTAAATAAGAATTATAAAAAACAAGGCTTCCCCAGAATCCAATTAATCCAAAGAAGTAAAATACCAGACCAATACTAATATTTTCAAGATTAAAAAAATAAAGTGCCATACACGACAATGCCCCCATATAACAAAAAAAGCGCATAAACGATTTCTTGTTACCTACATAATCTGCTATACCAGAAAGTAGCGGAGATATAAAAGCTACTACTAAAAAAGCTGCTGCAGTAACAAAACTAATTAATGCAGAATTCTTGAAATTGATTCCTAAGAAATTGATATAATGGTTTCCTCTAGAGAATAGTGCTTCATAAAAAATAGGAAAAATAGCTGATGAGATTACTAAGGGATAAACCGAATTTGCCCAATCGTAAAAAGCCCAGGCATTTAATAATTTTCTACTACCTTTTGCTAAGTTTTTCATTGATTTTTATTTTTTACGAATGTATTTTATTTTTTAGAAATAGAGAGTGCCTTATTTCATTCTTAATCATTTCTAAACATAAAAAAAGCCACTCATAAGAATGGCTTAGTTTAATGTTGCAATTTTTATTTAAAAACAACGCCGAATTTAGCGGCAGTTGCTTTGGCTTCGGGAATCATTCTTTTTAAGTTAGCAATCCTTGTGGCATCCGAAGGGTGTGTACTGAGTAATTCCGGCGGTGCCTGACCTGATGAACTGGCAGACATTCTTGACCAAAATTCAATTGCCTTTTCAGGATTATATCCTGCGATCGCCATCAATGTAAGCCCGATTTGGTCTGCTTCCGTTTCATGGTTTCTGCTAAAAGGCAACATGACCCCTACTCCTGTACCAATACCATAATACTGCTGCCACATTTGTTGTTTTTCTTCACTTTTACCTCCTGTAGCTACTGCTACTCCTACTGCACCCAAACTTTGTAACTGCGATGCACTCATTCTTTGTGCCCCATGGTTGGCAAGTGCATGCGAAACTTCATGCCCCATGACTGTTGCTAATCCGGCATCGTCCTTCGCTATAGGTAAAATCCCGGTATAAACTACAATTTTTCCACCTGGCATACACCAGGCATTTACTTCTTTATTTTCTACCAATTTATACTCCCATTGGTACCCGTTTAAATATTGGGTTTGCCCTAGTGACTTTAGGTATTTTTCGGCTGCTGTCTTAATTTTAATACCAATATTTTCTACTCTTCTGGCATCTGTA
>DASVUQ010000405.1:0-23547 GCA_036386975.1 Flavobacterium sp.
AAGCTAAAATCCAATTAATTTAACCGTCAAAACCTTTTAACAAAACAAACCGATAAAGTATTGTAGTGGATTTACTATACTAAAAAAATCATGTTCTAATGGATTTATCCTTAAAAAATAGTTACATTTAAAGTTGCATAAAATTTTAATCTAAACCCCAAAACTATGATAAAAATTGCCCTGCCAGCTGCTTTATTTGTTGCTTCATTGTCTTATTCTCAAACGGTGTATCCAATTACAAAAAACAAAACCTATGTTGAAGTAACGGAGACACTTAATATTGATCAGAAAATTCTACTTGATAAGATTAATGAATACTATCCGGATATTTTTCTTTCAGACTTAGTAAAGAATATTTATAGTACAAATGAAACAAGAGAAAGGACTTTATTACAAAGCGTTTTAATGATTTCAAATCCCCAAAATTGTTCATACTATAATATTAATATTTACCCTGACAATAGCCGGATTTATTTTGCCTATAACAGAGATGATGATAAAAGCACTAATTTTGGTGATATTACTGTTTTTAATAATGCAGTACACAGAACATTATATCGTGTCAAAGAAGGTAAAAAAGTTCAGCAGTTCTACATCAACGGTTTATTAAAACAAGAAGTCAAGCCCAAATAAGCTTTCCTATTAATCTTTAATATATTTGAATTATAATTTATATTATGTAAAATAGAAAATACTTGTTTTAAGAATCCAAATGATATTAAATAAAAAAGCACCACTACTCGTGATGCTTTTTTGTTTTTATTTTGATTACAGAATAATTCTATCTGCAATCCTGCAAGGTTTTTCTAACGTTGTAGGTATAGTTAAAATAATAATAAATAAAAATGAATCATGCCCACAAGGTTAGAAAAGCCTTGCAGGAGAAAATGATACAGATAAATATGCTTGTATTATCATTGCCAATCATTTAATATAAAAAATAAAATTCAGAGACGAAAAAACCTTTTTATAGCTAATTAGAAAAGTTTAAATCACTTTAATGTTACTTAATATTAAAAGATAATTTCCATTTCTCCCAAACCACATCTACCGAATTTTGATTCACGGTATACGTAAGTTTTTCAACATTAGCATCTAATGGTTGTGGTTTAACTTTTATACGTAGTTGATCTTTAGACTCCTCATACTTATAAGCGCCCCATTGATCTGGAACTTTATTAAAGATTATAGTAGATTCATTCTTATTCGGTATAATAAAAAATGAATATTTACCGGCCGGTAGCTTAGATCCATTTACAGTTATATCTTTATCAGTTTCAAACGTGGTAGCATTATTAGCACCGGCACGCCATACTTTATCAAAAGGTACTAAACTTCCCCAAATTTCCCGTCCTTTTACTGATGGGCTTCCATAACTGATAGTAATTGTGGCACCGTTGATTTTTCCTGTGGCTGTTTCTGCTGTACTAGCCGGTTTTTTATCTTGCGCAAACACAAAAGAAGTTGATACAGCTAAAATAAACAGCAATAATTTGTTTTTAATTTTCATGAGATGAGATAGATTTAGTTTTTATAAATTTATAAAAATTTAATCCATATATTTTTATAGCACTTTATTATAACATTTTTATAACACTTTTGATAGTTGGCCATTTATAACATTAACATTTAATTACGTAATTTTGAGCTTTATCTTTACCATGACAAATAAACTTGCTGAACGTATTGTTGATTTTTTATCGGCTTACCCCCCCTTTTCAAAACTTGCATTTGCAGAACTAATACAAGTTGCAGAATCTGTACGTGTTATTAATCTTGAAAAAAACAAAATACTATTTCAGGTCAATGACCCCTTACATGATTATTTTTATGTAGTGGCATCAGGGAAAGTTATTTTATCGGTAATTGTTGATGCAGAAGAAACCATACTGAGTAAATGTGTAGACGGTGATATTTTTGGTTTGCGTCCGTTTTTTGCTAAAAACAATTATATGATGACTGCAACAGCAAAGAATGAAAGTATTGTATATGCCATTCCTGTTGCTTCTTTTCGCCCATATATTGCTAGTAATTCCGAAGTATTAGATTTTTTATTACAAAGTTTTGCAAGTACTTCTCAAAGTTCATTTATTAATGACAGTAATAAATACATCGGCGAAAGCCCTAAATTTGTAGAGCAACAAACTGAAATCCAGTTTTTCCAATCTTTAGACTATAATAAAAACCCATTACTTGCTTCTTCTACTGCTATTGTTCAGCATATAGCCCAAACTATGACAGACCATCTTTTAGGCTATGTCATCATTCATGAAAATAATTTACCTGTTGGTATTATAACAGATGCCGATTTGAGGGCGAGAATTGCCACTGGTAAATTTTATATCACTACCCTCGCCCATAATATTATGACTTCTCCTGTGATAACGGTTCCTGAAAATATTTCACTTGCCGAGGCGCAACTGATTATGCTCAGCCAGAATATAACCCATTTATGTGTTACAGAAGATGGATCGGACACAACAGTAGTTAAAGGTGTTATATCACAACAAAACCTTATTGCTGCACAAGCCAATAATCCGGGTATCCTGATTAAGCAAATTAAAAAAGAATTACATCCTGAAGCCCTAAAAAAACTACGAAATAATTTATCTGACTTTATACAAATATCCTTAGATAAAAGCATTCCGCTTTCCCATATTAATAATATTACTGGCGAAGTAACTATGGCTTTTATAAAAAGAGCTATCGATTTATCTATTTTAGACATAGGTTCCCCTCCATGTAATTTTGCGTGGCTGAGCATTGGTAGCCAGGGACGTAAAGAACAATTATTACTTACGGACCAGGATAGTATGTTAATTTTTGAAGATGTAGATCCCGACCATTATAAGGATACGAAAGAATATTTTTTAAAATTATCTAAACGTGTTACATCAATACTTGAAACTATTGGATACGGCCTATGCCCACATGGCCACATGGCAAGTAATACGGATTGGTGTAAGTCTTTGAAGGAATGGATTAAGCAATACAATGATATAATTACTAATCCCGGAGAAAAATCAGATGGATTATGCGGAATTTTCTTTGATTATGAGTTTGTATCCGGTGATGTAAGGCTCGAAGAAGCATTAACAAATTATATCTTTAATAGTGGACTGAATAAGAAAAAGTTTTTTGCCTTTTTAGGTACAGAAACATTAAGAAGATCTCCACCACTAAGTTTTTTCAAACAGTTTAACCTTGAAGAAAATGAACAATATAATAATTTATTTGATATAAAAACACGTGCCATTGTACCACTTATAGATGCTGCCCGACTGCTTGTCCTTAGCCATAATGTAAAAGGTATTAATAATACATATTCCAGGTTTAAGCAGCTTTCTATTACTGAACCTAAATATGCTGAAATTTATCTAAGTGCCGCAGAAGCTTTTCTAACGCTTTCAAAATTCAGGACATTAAACGGTTTAAATAATAATTCGACAGGGCAATATCTTAATGTAGAAGAAATGATTAAATCTGATAAAGAAAAGCTCAAAACCAGTTTTGCACCTATGAAAGATTTAGAAGAGATTATAAAAAATAAATTCCAACTTACCTATTTTTCATAAGCATGATCGACTGGCTCAAAAATATTAATAAACCTTATCCGGAATTCTGGAAAAAATACGTAAATAAATTTGATGAAAAACCTGTTAAGTTTGTAGCGATCAGTTTAATTATGTCCGGTTCGGATTTTGTTAAAGACAGGATTATTTCAATAGGTATAGTAACTGTAGAAAAAGATCAGATCATCATCAGCGAAAGCTATGAAATAGAAATCTTGCAGCCCATAGAAAATGAAAGTACTCAAAACGAAAAGAAACAGTTTTCTATGGGCATAGCCATTGAACAATTAATTTCTATTTTAGGAAACGCTGTGATTATTGGGTACCGGGTAGATATCGATATTGCTTTTATTAATAAAGCACTCGAGAGAATGCATTGCGGAAGGTTAAAAAATGAAGCATTAGATATCGAAGTGATGTATAAAAAACTAAAAGACATTACAGATGATAAAGTGGTACCTATAGAAGAAATTGAAAATTATTTTAAAATTATAAAACATAATCGTGATTCGGCTATTGAAGATGCTTATAGGATTGCCCTCATTTTCCTTAAGTTTAAAATAAGGCTTGGAATAAAATAAACCGTTAGTACGTAATAATCGTAAATCTTCCGTGGTGAGTGATTGATACAGGTTTTAATCTATTAGAGTGATTATCTTTTATAAACGGGATACCAAGACCGTTTTTATATATATAGTTTTCCTTTAAGTAAAATTCATAATTATCTATAAATAAATTATATACATTATTTAACTCATCTTTAGATAGTGTTGAAACACTTACTATATATTGACTTGTTATTACTGTTTTAGTATGATAGACTATAGAATTGTATTGTACAGTCCCATATAAAGAACCATTAGCCGCTTTTGCAGGCAAACATGAAAATTTTAGAGGATTAAAAGCCCTGACGTTACTTTGGCGGTTATAAATTTTATAAGCCGCCTCTTTCCTACTCCACAATTCCCACACCACAGACTCAGCATTATTTGCATTACCGATTAAAAGTTGCTCCTGCGCTGTTAATATTTTTTGCAAAAACCCTTTCCGCTGCCAATTGTTTTCTTTTCGGGCCAAAGCCAAATCTACAACGTCATTACCAATCATTAAGATTCTTTTTCAGCTAGTTTAGCATTTATGATGTCTATAGCCGACTGTACATTTAGCATAGTTTCCATAGATTCATTGTCGATAATAATATCATATTTTTCTTCGATATCAAGAATAACATCAACAAGATTGGCCGAGTTAATTTTTAAATCATTAATAAAGTCAGTAGTTCCTGTAAGATGGTGTAATGCTTCTTCATCTTTTGTATAGGGCTTTATAATTGCTTTTAATTCATTGATAAGATTTTCTTTTTCCATAACTAATACTAAAATTTATATTGATTTATATTTTTTAAAGATAACACATCCGTTTACATCTCCAAACCCAAAACTGGCCTTTGCAATAATATTGATTTCGCTATTGATGCATACCTGCGGAATTTTTGAAGCATCAATTATAGCAGTAATGTCAGGATGTAGATCCTCACAATTGGTATTGGCAAAAATAAATCCGTGATGCAGTTGTAGTATGGATGCAACAGATTCTATACTTCCTGAAGCAGATAAACAATGTCCCACTAATGATTTTAAAGAATTGATATAAGGAAAATCCGCTCCTGTCCTACCTAAAGCTTCACTCCAATTGGATATTTCTAAACCGTCTTTGGATGTGGCTGTTAAGTGTCCATTAATAGCATTAATTTCATCAGTCGTAACCCCGCTTTCATTAATAGCATCTTGAATACACTTCTTTACTGCAACAGCATTAGGCGCTGTCATACTTCCTGATCCCCGCTGGCCTCCAGAGTTAACATTCCCTCCCAAGACTTCGGCATATATCGTTGCCCCTCGTGCCAGTGCCGTATCCAGGTTTTCTAACACCATTGCCCCTGCCCCGCTTCCGGGAACAAACCCGGATGCGGAAGCCGACATAGGCCTGGAACCTTGCTCAGGAGTGGTATTATGCTTAAAAGTACATACTTTCATAGCATCAAAACCTCCCCAGATATAAGGGCCGGAATCACTTGTGCTTCCTGCCAGCATTCGCTTTGCCTTACCAGCTTTGATCCTTTCGTACGCTACTATAATACTTTCGGTCCCTGTGGTACATGCAGATGAATTAGTAGTTACCTGGTTACCAAGCCCTAATTTTCCTCCTAAAAAGGCGCTGATACCACTATTCATAGTTTGTGCAACAGCGGTGCTTCCCAATCTCCTGACCTGAAAATCATCTACTTTATAAATACTTTCCCTGAATTTATCAATTCCTGAAGTGCCTGCACCAAATAGAGTACCTGAATCCCAATCCGGATCATTATGATCTTCAATGGTTAATCCTGCATCTTTCCAGGCATCCATTCCCGCTATTACACCATATAAAATACCGGTTGCGCTAAAATTCCGTAGTTCGAGCTCCGAAAAGTAATGCAGTGCCAGTTCAGTGGAGACTTGTGGTGTTCCGGATATTTGACACGAAAATTGTAGCCGTTCCAATTCCGGATCATGCTGAATGCCTGAAATACCATTTCTTATGGCATTGGTAAAGGCATCAATCCCTGTTCCGTTGGGTGCAACAACTCCTAAACCCGTTATGACTACTCTGTTCTCCATAAGTTAAATAATAATGCCTGCAATTGTCCCGCTGCACACTTCTTCATTTCTACTATTCAGCATCCTGACATTACACTTTAATTTTCCGAACCTAAAATATATTTTTTCTGAATACACCATTACCTTCTCATTGGGAAAAACAGGTTTTAAATAGTCTATTTCTGATGATGTAAGTGCCATTTTAGTAGCTTCGTTAAAATCATCTCCTAAAAGATAAATGCCCAGGCACACTACTCCTATCTGTGCCATGGTTTCTGTTAGTATTACTCCCGGTGTTACCGGATTATTTTTAAAATGGCCCTTGTAAAAATACAAATCCTCTTTGAAAGTAAAAGAACCATATACCCCTTTTTCATCTATAGCTAAAATTTCATCTACAAATAAAAATGGTGCTGTATAAGGCAATTTTGAAATAATATCTTCAATGTTCATATTAAAATTCTAATAATATCCTTTGTGCTGAAAATCCCGGGCCAAAGCTTAACATTACACCCTTATCCCCTGTTTTAGGATTATTATCCATGATACGCTCTAAAACATAGAGTACTGTAGCACTGGACATATTGCCGTATAACCGTAATACTTCTTTAGTATCATCAATGTTTTTACCTAAATCTGAAAATAGTTCTTCTACCGTTTGAATAATTTTTTTTCCTCCCGGATGAAAGATCAAATGATCAATAGCTTCAATACTTAAATTATGCTTTGCCAGAAACGGATGGATAATGTTGGGAAAATGAGACGCTATAGTTTCAGGAACTTCAATATCTAAAACCATTTGCAATCCGGAATTGATCAGTTTAAATCCCATCATGTGCTCATTGTTATAAAAATGATACATTTCTTCTGCCAGGATGGTTGGCCCTTCTTCATTTTCATCAGAAGAAAGCAATACACATGCAGCCCCGTCACCAAAAATAGCAGCACTTACAATGTTTGCCATCGAGAAATCGTCAAGCTGAAAAGTAGCGGTAGGGCTTTCTATGGCAATTACAGCTGCTTTCTTGCCCGGATTAGACTGCAGGAAATTCTTAGCATAAATAATACCTGAAATGCCGGCCGCACATCCCATTTCTGTTACCGGAAGGCGCACAATATCCTGTCGGAGCTTTAATTTATTGATCAGGTAAGCATCAAGGGAAGGAATCATAATCCCGGTACAGCTTACTGTAATAATGTAATCCAGGTCTTCCGGTTGCCAATTGGCTTTTTTTAAAGCTTTATCTAATACTTTTTCACCGAGTATAATCACTTCCCGCATATAAATATCGTTCCTTTCTTCAAAAGATGTTGTGGTAAATATTTCAATAGGGGTCATGATCGAATAACGTTTATCAACAGCTGCACCTTCAAAAATTTTCTTTACTTTTCTAATGAACCTATCGTCCTGGCCCACAAGCCAGCTGTCCAGAAATGGAATTATTTCTTCTGTAGTCCTTGAATATTCGGGAAGTTGTTTGGCAACCGTTTTAATTTTTACACTCATTCCGATTATTGTATTTTTAATGTGGGGTTATTCATTATGATCCATTGGTACCGGAACGCCCATTTCCATTGGATGATATAATTTTTAAGATGCAACTTCTTTGAAAAATGTAATAAATCTCGTTTTTTAAATCCCCTCAATATAGAAGTGAGCCCATCCTGACGGGACATATAATTGAGGCCGAAAAAGAAGGCTATTAACTGGAAGCACCTATAGGCCACAGCACTTCTATGTAAATCATTGATCACAATACCTGTAGATGCCTGTTGCCGGAACAAGTGTACCAAATGCTGTATTTGTTCATCTTTGAAATGATGTAATGTCAATGTACATAGTATAATATCACATTTTAGATGATTAAAAACCGGGTCAAAAATATCGATACACTGATACGTTATGTTCGGAAAATTAATGGAGAGTTGTTCTGCATGCTTTATCGTAAAAGCATTGGCATCAATCCCTATTAAATTAAAATGATAATTGTTCTCCATACCATATTTAGCAATAGCCCTAAGCATGTCACCGTTACCACATCCTATATCAACAATTACTTTCGGCTTAGATGTATCAGTAGTAGCCAATAATTTTTTTAATCCCTGTAAAGTTAATTTATTGCCCCCTAAAAGCTGGTTTATCCGGGCGATTTTATCTAAAGCATCCCGGAGCACTTCCCCTTCCATCTCAAAATCATCCATGATTTCGGTTGCATCTGTCCTATGTTTCGTTTTTACCAACATTTATCCATTTAAGATTATAGGTTTGCCATGCGTCCTTTTTATAATTGATGACAATAAAGAAGGGAATAAATATAGTATTTGAATAAGTACCGATGATAGACGTTCTTTTTGTAGAATAGCGGCTAAAAACCGGCCTGTTCTTAATCTGTTTTTAAAGTTATAATTCCATTCTTTGATATAATCCCTTTCTAACTTCTTACGGTCTTTGTGAGTAGCTGTCAGGAATTTTTGAATTAATCCGGAAGCTATTTTTGCACTGTGGATAGCCATGGCCATACCATTTCCACACAGCGGATGAATTAGACCTGCCGTATCGCCAATCATTAAAATATGGTTTTCTACTGCTTTTTTGGGAGCAAAAGAAACCTGGCTTATCGTAATTGGTTTATCGAAAATCAATATCGATTCTTCAAAAATAGCCTTTAATTTAGGATTTCGGGACAGTACTGCTTCTTGATAATCATGTGTATTTTTATATTTTTTAAAAGTAGCGTAATCGGCAAGGTAACATATATTAATGGCATTGTTTTCAACTTTTGAAACGCCGCAATAACCACCCTCAAAATTATGAAGCCCGACAAGCCCATCAGGAAAACTACCTGAATAATGGGCTTTTGCCGCAAGCCATGGAGATTTATTATTTATAAAATGGCGGTTAAGTTGCTGGTCTATTGTAGAACGTTTACCAAAAGCGCCTATTGCTATCTTGCTTTTTAAAGCAAGGTCATTTACGGTTACAATTGTAAATAATTCATCCTTAAATACAATGGATTCGACTGTATCTTTAATGACCATACATCCATTTTGGATTGCTTTTTTAAACAGAAATTCATCAAATGTATACCTGCTGATACCAAAACCTCCCAGCGGTAAAGTGCTACTAATGGTTTTGCCTTTTGAAGTCGAAAATTCTAATTTAGAAATTGGAACTGACCCGAGCTTTTGCATGTCGATACCGAGCCATTTCAGGTAAGGCAAGACTTCATTAGAAATATATTCGCCACATACCTTATGTTTCGGAAAACTATTCTTTTCAATGAGAGTGACTTCAATACCTACTTTGGACAGATGAATTGCAGCTGTTAAACCTGCAAGCCCTCCTCCTATTATTACTACCTCAGTTACTTTCATAAAATGTAAATTTAGTATGTTTTGAATGAGTAATTACTGTGATATTAAAAATAAAGTTTATAGAATTTATATATTTGTCAGGAGCACAAAATTTACTATTTCCACTCCTTTTGTCCCGCTTTCCGCTCTATCTGCGCAAAAAAAGCGCAGGATGCCACTACAATCGGGGCTACCAAAAAAATTTTCGTTTTCTAAGAAACACTCGAACAGAGATATTCGGTTATAACTTTAAAAAATAGGCAGGCACCTAATACATTCCCTACAGTTTTGTGCTTAAGCCCTTTTCGGGGGATTAAAACACATAACAAATATTACTATAAAATATGCTTTAGTTCTCCTGCAAGGTTTTTTTAACCTTGTAGGTATAATTAAATAAATCAATAATACCTACAAGGTTAAAAAAACCTTGCAGGATTGTTTAAAGAAGCAAAATTAATTCCATTAACAATCACTAAAATTATTTAGGATTTAAAATGAGATCTTGTCTCTGCATTTACAGGTCTTGATTTGGCTAAATTAAAAGTTGATTTGAGTATATGTTTATTAAACTTTCCCGTTTTTGATTTCTTCTACGATTTCAGGATTTAAAAGTGTGCTGGTATCCCCAAAATTAGAAAAATCCCCTTCGGCAATTTTTCTTAGGATCCGGCGCATGATTTTCCCCGAACGCGTTTTAGGTAAACCAGAAACAAACTGTATTTTATCTAATTTGGCTATGGGCCCTATTTGATTGGATATGATCTGATTAATTTCTTTGGCCACATTATCTTTATCACGACCCTCACCTGCTTCTTTCAATATGACGTATCCATACAAAGCATTTCCTTTAATATCATGAGGAAACCCGACAATTGCAGATTCGGCCACAGCCGGATCCTCGTTAATAGCATCTTCTATTGGCGCGGTACCCAGATTATGTCCTGAAACAATAATGACATCGTCTACCCTACCGGTGATCCTGTAATACCCTACTTCATCACGTAAAGCACCATCGCCGGTAAAATATTTTCCGGGAAAGGCTGTAAAATAAGTTTCTTTAAACCTTTCATGGTCACCCCAGATCGTTCTTGCCATGCCCGGCCAGGGGAATTTAATGCATAAGCTTCCGGTTACCTGATTGCCATCAATTTCATTTCTAAGTTCATCCATAAGCACCGGTTGTACCCCGGGTAATGGTAAAGTGGCGTAAGTAGGCTTTGTTGGGGTTACAAATGGAATCGGCGATATCATAATTCCTCCCGTTTCGGTTTGCCACCATGTATCTACCAACGGGCAACGCTTTGCGCCTACATGGTCATTATACCAGTGCCATGCTTCTTCATTGATTGGTTCGCCAACCGACCCTATTACTTTTAAAGAACTTAATGTAAATTTCTGCACATAGTCAATGCTTTCTTTTGCCAATGCCCTGATGGCTGTCGGAGCGGTATAAAATTGATTGACTTTATGTTTTTCTATTACTTCCCAAAAACGGCTGTGGTCGGGATAAGAAGGTACGCCTTCAAAAATCACTGTTGTGGCCCCATTTAAAAGTGGCCCGTAAAGTATATAAGAATGGCCTGTAATCCATCCTATATCGGCTGTACACCAATACACATCATTCTCTTCGTAATTGAAGATATTTTTAAAAGTATAGGCTGTATAGACCATATATCCTGCTGTTGTGTGCAACATTCCTTTTGGTTTTCCGGTTGATCCTGAAGTATACAGTATAAAAAGCGGGTCTTCGGCATCCATTATTTCAGCGACATTGTTAGGTATGGCTTCATCTAAAAGCGGTTGTAGCCAGATGTCACGTCCGTATTTCATATTCACATCCGTATTGGTCCGCTGCACTACAAGTACCTTTTCGACAGAGGGGCATTTTTCTAGTGCTTCATCAATAATACTTTTTAATTCGATGGTTTTATTGCCTCTAAAGCCACCATCTGAAGTAATAACAAACCTGCATTCACAATCATTAATTCTTGTAGCTACTGCTGAAGCGGAGAATCCGGCAAAAACTACTGAATGTATGGCACCAATCCGGGCACAAGCCAGGACAGCCACTGCCAGTTCCGGGATCATAGGGAGATAGATACAAACCCGATCCCCTTTTTTGACACCCTGGTCCCGAAGTACATTGGCCATTTTTGCTACACGGGCATACAATTCGTTATAGGAAATATGCAATGCTTCCTCTTTTGGATCATTAGGTTCAAAAATAATTGCAGTCTTATCACCTCTGCGTGCTAAATGTCTGTCGATACAGTTCTTTGTGATATTTACTTTAGCATTTAAAAACCATTGAAACTGTGCTTCCTGCATATCGAATTCTACTACCTTATCCCATTTTTGATACCAGGTAAAATTTTCATCGGCAATTTTATCCCAGAATTTTCTGGGTTCACGAACCGATTTTTTATACATTTTGAAGTAGTTCTCTAAATTTTCAATTTTATAGTAGCTCATAATTAATATGTTAGTATTGATAATTTTTTGTTGTATTGTAATCTAAATGTGTTATTAAGGATGCTATAATTATCTGTATCAACCATTATGCATGTAAATATAAATATCTTATTATTTTAATCACTATTTCGGGAAAACAATAATTCCACTATGATGGGTCAGTTGCGGTTGAGTACACCAGATGATGGACCTGTTCTACTACTTTCTTAATAGAAAAAGGCTTTGTTATATATAAATCGGCCCCGAGTGCAAGCCCTTTTTCAATATTGACGGCTTTGTTTTTTGCCGAAAGAAAAATGACTTTACAGTGCCGGAGCAATTGATTTTTTTTGATCTTTTCCAACGTGGCAAATCCGTCTACCTTTGGCATCATTATGTCCAAAAGGATTACATCGGGGGTTTCTGATTGCAATATGTCCAACGCTTCCTGTCCGTCACGGGCAATAAATACCTCATAATTGTTTTTCTTAAAGGTATATTCTAGTGTCATAATAATGTTAGGTTCGTCATCTACGATCAAAATCTTTTTCCTGTTCATTTTTTCTTTTTAGAATGTGTTTTTTGGTAAAGTAAAAGTAAGTTTAGCACCTTTTTCTCCCGCCTCTGCCCATATTTTCCCTTTATGGATTTCAATGATTTGCTTGCTGATAGCCAGCCCTAGTCCACTGCCTAAAGGTTTTTTAAGGTTTTGATTGGTGCACTGATAAAATTTATCAAATATAGATTCAAAATCATTTTCATCTATGCCTTTGCCGTTATCTTCAACCACAATAGCGATGTGTTGCTCTTCTTCGTAAAGCGCAATCCGGATAATCCCATTTTCTTCGGGGCAGAATGTAATAGCATTGGCTAATAAATTAGTAATAACTTGAATGATCCTGTCTTCGTCATAGTCTATTTCAATATCATTTTTAAAATCAAGATCAATGGTAATATTTTTATTACGTATCAGTTGTTGCAGTGGCTCAATAGCATTTTCTACTGTTTTAAAAATAGTATTTTTGGTTGTATGTATTTTTTGTTGCCCGGTTTCAAATTTTTCCAGGTCCAGGATTTTATCTATAAGCCGGTTCAGCCGGTCGGACTCTGACATGATGTTCTGTAAAAATTGTTTTTTTATATTTTCCGGTATGGCATCATCGTCATGAAGGATCTCACTGGCTGCCCGAATAGCTGTAATTGGTGTTCTTATTTCGTGTGTTACTGTATCGAGAAATTCATCTTTTTGCTTGTCTTTCAAAATCAATGAAGCATTAGCCTCCTGCAATTGAGCTGAAATTTCTTTAAGTTCCTTAGATGTCTCCGTTAGTTTTTTGTTAATGATAATATTTTCTTTGGATTCTTCCAAAATTTTTAAGACTTCGGGCAATGTAATCTTTTCTTCTTTAACTACACTAGAAATTAATATCCTGGCGGAAGCAGTACCGATATGGCCTGTCAGTAAATTTTCGGCAAATTTAACCAATCTGGCATCTGCCAGTTCCTGGTTTTTATCCAGATTGTACTTTAGGTTAAAAATAGTTAATGCGCGTTTCGTTCTGTCTTCGCCAAGAAACCGTTTTAATACTTTTTCAATATCCCTTTTATAAGCGGTACCTTTCCATATAAAAGCATTTTCATGCATGGTAATATACTTGTCGACATCAACAAACATTTCCGCATAATTCCGTTCCCGGTAATTGCCTTTAAAGCTAACCGAAACAGATAAATAAATCAGGATATTGAACAACAAGCTCCAAAAAAGGGCATGTGGCACAGGGTCCAGATAATCAAGCCCGAAAAGCTGGAATGGCCTCAACAATTGGATTCCAAATATTCCATTACTAATAAAATTACCTTGTACCGCTGTATTGCCTATAGCATATGGAACCAATAAGGTATACATACAAATCATAAAACCAATAATGATACCTGATACGGCACCTTTTTTTGAACCCCGCCGCCAGAACAACCCACCAAAAAATGCCGGTGCCAGTTGCGCAATGATAACAAAAGCAATCATTCCTATGGATACTAAATTATAGTTGAGCCCAAAAAACCTGTAAATCAGATACGATAAAATAATAACCGTAAAAATGCCTATTTTCCTGCTGTTGACAATACTTTTGTTACTAAAAGTCTGTTCCGGATTTTTCAGCTTTCCTAAAAACCCATACGGAATTAGTAAATTATTGGTCACCATAGTGGATAATCCTATAGACGAAACGACAATCATAGAAATAGCAGCAGAAAATCCGCCAAGGAATACCAATATTGTCATGACCTGATTGTTGAATAATTGAGGGATAAGCAATGAATAGGTATCTGAATTGACATTCTGGCCTTCAAATAAAATATTACCTCCCCATGCAATGGGATATACAAAAATATTGAATAACAACAAATACAAAGGAAAAAGCCACACAGCTGTATTGATATGTTGTTCCCGGTTATTTTCTACAACGGCTACATGAAATTGCCTTGGCAATAAAAATATGGCAAATAAGGATAATACACATAATAAAAACCAGTTGATTGCCTGCGGAAACCCGCCGATGGAGTTTTTTTGTTTAAAATTTTCCAGTAAAG
The DNA here is from genome assembly GCA_036386975.1 of Flavobacterium sp. Taxonomy (GTDB): domain Bacteria; phylum Bacteroidota; class Bacteroidia; order Flavobacteriales; family Flavobacteriaceae; genus Flavobacterium. The sequence goes on from DASVUQ010000405.1 coordinate 14,606, forward strand.
CTGCTTTTTGATAGATATCGCCAAAGCCATTAAAAACAAAATACGTAACATAAATACCAATCATTATAAAGAAAAGGAGCTTTAGCACACTTTCCAGTGCAACTGCGGCAACAATCCCTCTTCTTTTTTCGGAAGCATCTACATATTTAGACCCGTAATAGGAAGCAAATAAAGCCAGTGCTATGGCTACATAAGTAGTCGTATCATCAAAAATCAATAAGCTGATTTTAGTGTTTGCCACTACATGAAAGGTTTCGGCAATGGCCTTAAGTTGCAGACCGATATAGGGCAAAATCCCGGCTAGGCAAATTAACGTTACTAGCGCACCAAGGAACCGGCTATTTCCGTACCGAAGGGAAATAAAATCGGCAATACTTACTATTTTGTTGATCCTGGAAATACGGATTATTTTTTTTAATATAATGATCCATGCAGGGGCAATAATGATCGGCCCAATATAAACCGGCAGGTAATTTAGCCCTGAATTTGCAGCAACGCCAATACTCCCATAATACGTCCAGGCAGAACAATATACAGCGAGGGACAACGTGTAGACGTAAGGATTATTAGTCCATCTGGAATTCTTCCTTTTTTCTGCCCAATGTGCAATAAAAAACAGAAGCGCCAGATAAACAGACAATATGATTAAAAGGCTTATGCTACTCATCGTAAATTTTTACCACTAAAAATGAAACTAAAATGGAAAAAATCCACATAGAAAAAATATAAATGTAAATGACCGGAAACCCCATAAAAGGCGCTGTACTATCGAATAATAATACTAGAGGCATATTGAATGCCAGCAATAGTATTAAAGCGATGATAACCAGTTTCTGCTGATGCCTCTTTTTCATATAAATAAAAATCCATAAGCCCTAATTCAGAGCTTATGGATATAATTAATAAGGTTACTTAATCTTTATATTCATTGGATAAAGCGTAATACCCAAATATACTTAATCCTGCTACAACAAGGGGCATCAGAATGAAAAATATAATGATCCCGAAAACCAGGTCGTCCTGTTTGCCTGATGTTAATTTTGGCCCGAAAATATCAATACAATAATAGGCAGTGGCTACAGCCAAAAGGATCCATACGATTCCGAGTATTCTTTTTATTAAATTCATAATTACAATGTTTTAGTCGTGAAGTGTATTATTTTTTCTATTGATGTAAATCATTCCGATCACAAAACAAACCCCTGCGATAATAATGGGGTACCATAATCCCTCGAGATAAAACTCAGGATCTCCGCTGGTTTTTGCTGTGGTCACGAAATAAGTAGAAATGGCAGGCAGAAGCCCTCCAAAAATACCGTTTCCTACGTGGTATGGCAATGACATAGAGGTATAACGGATTTTTACCGGGAACATCTCCACCAGGAAGGCAGCAATAGGACCATAGACCATCGTTACAAAAATAACCTGTACAAAAACCAGGAATACCAGCATCCATTTATCATTATCATTGATCGTTTTCGTTATTTTAGTTTCCACTTTGTCTTCGCCCTTGTCATCTTTAATTCGGGCACCGTTTTCCAGATGTACCGTTTTTACTTCTTCTACCGCAGTACCATCAACATAAAGTTTGTTGGTTGTATAAATGGAGTCCAGCTTCGTAGCATCAATTTCTTTGGCTGTATTTACCATTTTAGTATTTTCGGCAACTTCTGTTTTCAGGGTAACATATGTAGTTTTATACATTTCTTTGTAAATAGGGCGGTATAGCAAAATGGCCAATAGCATTCCGGTCATCATGATTGATTTCCTACCCAATTTATCACTGAGCCACCCAAAGAATACGAAGAACGGTGTACCAATAATTAATGCAATACCCAATAACGTGTCCACTTGAGAAGATTCGATCGACATTACGGTTTTCATAAAACTCATAGCATAAAACTGGCCGGTATACCAAACCACACCCTGGCCCATAGTAGCACCAAATAAAGCCAGAAGTACGAATTTAAGGTTTAGTTTATTACCAAAGCTTTCTTTTAAAGGATTGGTGGTGGTTTTCCCTTCGGCTTTCGCTTTTGCAAAAACGGGTGATTCGCTCATATTTTTACGGATCAGGTAGGATACAAAAACCATAATTATAGATATCCAGAACGGAACCCTCCATCCCCAGGCATCAAAATCTTCTTTAGACAGCATGCTCTTTGTGAGTAGAATGACCATTAGCGATACAAATAAACCAACCGTTGCAGTAGTCTGTATCCACGAAGTCCAGTACCCTTTCTGCCCACTGGGTGCATGTTCGGCAACATAGGTAGCTGCCCCTCCATATTCACCGCCGAGTGCCAGGCCTTGTAGCAACCGAAGTATTAAAACCAATACCGGCGCCATAAAGCCTATGGTTTCATAACTGGGCACGCAACCTATCAGGAACGTAGCGCCTCCCATTAATAAAAGGGTAACCATAAAGGTGTATTTTCTTCCTATGATGTCCCCCAGCCTTCCGAAAAACAATGCCCCGAACGGACGTACCACAAAACCTGCGGCAAAAGTAGCCAGTGTGGAAAGAAATGCTGCTGTCGGATTATCGGACGGGAAAAATTTGGTAGATAAAACTACAGCCAAACTTCCAAAAATGTAGAAATCATACCATTCTATCATGGTACCTAATGAGGAGGCCGAAATTACTTTCCAGATTCCTTTTGTTGATTTTTCGTTCATGTTTTTTATAGATAAATTTGTAATTGTACAATAAATTCTCCTCTACTTCCGTCTTTACCGGCCGCTGCCGTATATATGGGCCGTGTACTGTATTGTGTGGTAATTTTTGCATGGTGGCCGTCCAGAAAGAAATTAGCCCCAACATCAAATTGGGTACTGGATTCGGGTAAAGCCTCGAAATCTTTGTAGGTTAATGCACCAAAAGGCTGTATCCTTATTTTCGGTTTTTCATTAGTATTAGGCAATAGAAACCCGGCTTGCGTATACCAGATATTTCCGGTACCAATAGTAGGCTGCCTATTCCCAGCTCCGGCTAAAGCTGTGTTGCCTGTAAAATTAGGATCAGCTACCCCATAATCCATAATACCGATATTTCTGAGATAGTTAGGGCCAAAATCGTATTTATAAAAAACACTGTAAGCCGTGAGTGCCATTTTCTTTTCTTTGCTTCCTAAAGGCATATCTACAAAAACATCCCCGGAAAGAAGTACAATATCATGCTTGTTGATGGTGCCGTTAAGAGAAGATCTTGTAGCGTCCGGTGCAGTATAAAACCCTGCCCCAAGGTTAAACACTCTCTTAGTGCCCAAATAACTTCCTACTTTAAAAGGCAATACGTTGGATTCCTGATCTAAAAACTGAAACTCAAAATAACCGGCTTTAGACCATTCTGTATTTCCACTGTTGTCTACTGCCACTCCCGTATTTGGAACTGGTGCTGAATTAGTAGCAAAAGGTTTGTTATAACTCACCCTATATTCAAATTTGCCATATTTACCTTTAGCGAATATACCCGCCTGACGTGCAAACTGATCTGAATTTTCAATTAGTGGCCAGTTAAAAATAGGGGCATCAATAGTAAGGAAATTTAATGTAGATGCCATCGTTTCTCTGGACAGCCCCATGTAATAATGCAATCCGCCACCTATGGTCAAACTAAATTTTTTGTCAGCCTGCGGCAATACTACGGCATATTCGTTCCAGGCATCATGAAAAAACAGCCCTGGTTTTTTTCCGGCCCCATATCCCCCGGTCCCTGTAGCACCGGCAGCACCACCACTGTTAAAAGTCTGGTTGTTGATCCCGATGTGTGTTAGAATCATATAACGTTTTGTAATTTGTGCATAGGCCAGTAAACGCAGCCTGCGGCTACCTATGTCTGTCGATGAAGAAGTGGGCTCATCCCCTACCATAGTCCCGGGGTTTAATTGTGTCGATCGCACCCAGATCTGGTTCCACATGATGACCCTCATGTATTTGGAACCATCTTCGTTCAAATTGAATTTTAATCCGCCTCCGTAATCTGGTGATCCCTGGCTAAAACCAATAATCCAGGCCATCGAGACTAGGATTGTTGTAATCGTTTTTTTCATAATGTATAAATTAGGTTTGGTTGGTTATTTAATAGTACCAAATTCCATTTTTATCCACAATAAAAAAATTCGTATATATATTTTTGCTAATGCTATAGTTAGTCTTTAAAACGTTCCCATTTTATAAGCATAAACTTGTCCCCCAGCTCGGTGATAATCATTCCGGCACCTGAAATCCGGTTTTTGTTTTTAATATATTCTATTAGTTCTGAATGATTTAAAATTTTATAAGTAGGATGGTAGGCCCTATGGTCTGTTTTTTTAATTTTATGGTCCCTTACCCATTTGCTAATGGTGACATGTGATATACCTAAGATACGTTCTATTTCCCTAAAGCTTAGCCCTTCGAGATAAAGCTGAAGTGATTTGGTAATGTAATAGCTGTCAATCTGCTTCCCTAATTTATTGACGGTAAAATAGTAATGGCACTTTTTACAATAAAAGCGCTGCCGGTCTTTGATGATCCCGCTTTTGATAATTTGTTCATTCTGGCATTTTGGACAGGCAAAAACATCCATATATAGTATTTTTGCATAAATATACTAAATTAGCAATTATATTTTCTTTGAAATGTAAATTTATCCGTTTATTGCCTGATATATTATAATTTATAGTGTGAAAATAGTATAGTATTGGTGAATTTTTAACTTCTGTATGTGTAGTAAGCTGTTGGTCAAATATACCATTGATGCACGTTGGGATTATGGTTTTAAAGTATCAGAATTGTAAAAGGGGAAGAAATAAAATTAAAGCTTGTGTTTGGTAAATGGACTAATCATCAATAATTACAATTCTTTCCTGCCCCTGATGATGTCTTCGTAGGTGCTGCATTTTACAAATTCCTGCTGCCCGTCAATTATCATCGGCAAATATATAAATTCTACTTCCGACAGGTCCTCTTTTAGATAGAAAGCCATATCGTCCAGTTTGTAAAACCATTCTTTGTCAAACTGTACTTTATTGATAGTCGCATCTTTTATCAGTAGTTTTTCTTTTATCGGTTTCATCTGTACTCGTATTTTTAAAAATAGTACCAAAAATATATCAAGAAATATAAAAACACAAACAAGAGTATATTTCTATGTTAAGATGAAGTATAAATAGACAGAGTGGTTTTCATTTTAGGATAATAAATGCTATATTTAACATTATTCAAAAAAATATAATTATGAATGGATTCTTAAGAACTTTGCTTGCAGGATATGGAGCGAAAAAATTAGGTGGTGGCTGTTTGGGAACGATTATTCTATTTATAATTATTTATTACATCCTGGGCTATTTTTAGGATAACCGGCAAATTCCTAAATGTGTAAAATGAAATTTCGTAAAGTTTAATTAAAAAGGGGTTGTATCACACAATGATACAGCCCCTTTTACAATTAATCATTTTAAAAATGCTATTGGTCCGGCAGCTGCGTTAAGGACGGCAATGGAAATCCTTTTATTCCTGCAACCGATTTGTCGTGAAGCAAATGGTGGTGGAATAAAAGATTGTAATGTACGGCCTGGCCCGGAGGGAAACGCCCATAAAATAAAATAAGGTTGCTACCATTATATCTTCTGGTGTTTATAGTCTTGTTTTTCTTTTATCATCAATGTTTTAATGTATTTTACGGGGGCGCTACCGTAGCTCAGGAATTTTTCGTGAAATTGTTTCAGGTTAAAATCCTTGCCCTGCTCCTTTTTGAGTTGTTCCCTGAAATTATAAATTTCGGAATAACCGGTAAAATAGGAACACAATTGTACCTGTGATAAGGTGGCGCGTTTCCATTTGCCTTGTGCTTCGGCTTCCTGCTGGAATGCTTCTTTTGTTAATAAATTAATTGCGGCTTCTTTAGACATGTTCCTGGTGTGTACGCTGTTGTCCAGGATCGTGTTGCATACCGTCCTCAGGTTCCATTTATAATACATGAGCCACATTTCGTCGGAGTTTTTGTACCCGCTTTCGAGCATCATCTTTTCTGCATATACGGCCCAGCCTTCGACCATGGCGCCATTGCCTAAAATGGCTTTGATGATACTGGGCGACTGGTTGCTGTATACCAATTGGGTATAATGGCCGGGAATGGCTTCGTGGATATTCAGGATCTGCAGGATATAATCGTTGTATTCCCTCAGGTAGCTTTCTGCATCTGCCGGGGCCCAGCCGGAAAGGCTGCCGACATTGTAATAGGTATTGGCATTTTTGTCGTACGGGCCCGGTGCGGAAATAGATGCTCCGGCAACACCTGCCATATATGCGGGTTCTTTACGTACCACAAGCGGTTTGGAAGGGTCAATGTACAACAGGTTTTTAGCTTTGACATAGGCCGTGAGTTCCGGGATCTGTTTCTCGATTTCGGATTGAAATTTCTCCGGTGTGGTATGTTGTAAGGAGATTTTATTAATCACTTTTTTTATCAATACGAGTTTATCTGTTGGTTTAGGTGCTGCTTCCATGTACTTCACCCACAGCTTATTGGCAAGAGTAAACATTTTTTCATGTAAGTCCGCTTTGTGCTTTAAAGCGATCTGGTAAATCTGTTCGGCATTATAACCGGACTGTATATCAAAATCAAATTTTTTAGCGTACAATGCCTGGCCTAACCTAAAAGAACGTGGTGTTGGATTATCCAATTTTTTTAAAAATCCGGCATAACCCTGTATGGCCTGTACTGCGGTTTTGGCTTTTTCGGAAATCGCTTCTTTTTCGGCAGGGCTTAATGTACTTTTTGCTAAAGCGGCGGGCAAATCGGTTTCGAAAACAGCAATCCCTCCCAGGTTTTGTGCAATGGCTAAATCGGTATGCTCTTTTGTTGGTTTTTTGATGTTGCTTTTGGCGGCTTCGTAATAGGCAGCAACAGGGCGCATCTTTAGGCTAAAGTTCCGCAGGCGGTTGTCCAGTTTATCGTAGTTGCCATTTAGGATTTCGGCAAAAGAACCACTGACGTTGTATTCGGATGGGTCCCATTCGTACGGTTTTAATTCGGTCATGGTAAAGATAAAACTTTCGAGCTGGTTCCGGATGATGTGAAAATCGGTCTGGTTGTTGTCGGAAAGGCTGGCTACCGGATAATGTTGTAGCGAGTCGAGATGTGCCTTGGCAAAATTCAGTACTTTCTTTCGGTGTGTGGCATCGGGCACTGTTAAGATACTGTCATAGTCATGAAACCCCTGGCTTGCCGCCCAGTTGGGATACAATTTCCATAAGTGGTTGACGAATTGTTTTTTGTACGTTTCAAATTTTTGGTCTGCCTTAAGATCGTCTGTAGCATCTGCTTTTTTGTTACACGAAAACAGTACAACGGCAAGTATCATAGTGAGGATTGTTTTTTTCATAATTGGGTGTTTGATTGGTTAAAGATAATGAAATCCTATAATTTTGTTTTGTAACGATTATTTTTATTATCTGGCGATGTATGTTTGAAAGCTATATCCGTAGAAAAAAAGAAGAACAATGGCTTTTTAAAGAATTTGTTACCGACCGGGGCTTACGCAGGTAATTAATATTAGAAATAGAAGTTTCCGGCTTGTTAAATCTAATCTACTTTTCTATAAAAAACTTATTTTTGCCGTTTAAAATGCAAAAGAATTTCATGGACAATGATAAATTTATTTTCTGCCTCGAAGCAGTTGCCGATGTAGCCATAGTAACGATTACCGAAGTGGTTACAAATCTGGAAAAGTTAGCCCTGGAAGGGATTGACAGTATTTATAAAACCTGCGATACGATTGAAGGTTTGGAAGAAAGCCTGAATGTTTTGCTTTATGAAGACCATAATTTTAAGAATTATGAGATTATCTATCTGATCATGCAGGGAGAAGTCAACAATATCTGCCTCAACGATTATTATTATAGCCTTGAAGAAATAGCCGAAGTTTTTGAGGGTAAGATGAAAGGTAAAATATTGCATTTTGCCAATGCAAAACCATTGGACCTAAGTGATGAGGAAGCGCAATACTTTTTAGACGTTACCGGTGCCCGTGCCATTTCGGGTTATGGTGTGGCAAAAACGAAATTAGCGAGTACTCATCTTGACAAGCTTTTCTTTAGCCTGTGCCAGGACGAAAATAACCTGGTCGAAATTGTAGAAACGCTACATGAGAAACAATACGGGCTTTGTAAGCTGCTGGATTTTAGATTGTATTATTAAACAGTAAAAGCTGCCCTAAAGCAGCTTTTATTTTTTATATGACGGTTATACCGTACTCCCGGGACCTTACCTCCGGCCAGGTCTATATTACCCCCAATCAGCATTTTCATCTTCGTCTTCATTGTCCTGATTGTATTCTTTGTATTCAGTGTCTAAATGATCGACATACAAGGGCCAATCGCTTATACAATAAAAATTTTCGTGAGCTGCCTCTTCATTATGGTACGTTTTCATAGCTTTGAATTTTAATGTTGGATAATTCCAAATAATTTTAGCAAAAATACGATGGGAGTGGATAAATTGTTTTATATAATTTTGAGGAAAAATTGTATTAGAAATATAACCGCTTACTGAGTCGATGACGCTTCAATCGGTTTTTGTAGCCTCTGCGTCGTCAAGCGCTTCGTCATCAAGGTCATATTCTTCATCGTCATCGCTGTTAAAATTAATAGCTTGCTCTGGCCAATAGCTTATAAAAGAAAAGTCTTTGTAAGCTACATCTTCATTGTGGTACGTTTTCATAACTTTCAATTTTAAATATTGGATTGTTCCAAATGATTTTATCAAGAGTACGATGGGAATGGACAAATTATTTTATATAATTTTGATAAAAAGTTGTGGGATATATATTATATATCAATATTTATTAGTTACTAAAATAAGCTTAACTGATATTCATATTTAGGATGAAAGGTACCAATTATTATAAATGGATTTTTTGAAGCAAAGTGATGCATTGCTGTAGTACCAAAATAGA
>DASVUQ010000406.1:0-3743 GCA_036386975.1 Flavobacterium sp.
GTAGCAGAACTTCTTAAAAATTCTTCGCAAACAAATCTTTTAAATTCTTCACTATACCGATCATGCCACTTTGATGATGATTTTTTTGAAAATCTTTCCATATTTTTACACTTTTGTGTAAACCTATTTCAGGACAAGACAACGTTAACATATCCGCGCCATCGGGGCTTAATTATCTGGCTTATAGGGATAGCTCTAAAAAAAATTTAAAAAAAGTTTAAATCAGTTCAATTATTAAATATTTCAAAAATAAAAGTAAATTTTAAGAATATTATTTAGCTTTTAATTTTGGTCTTTCTCTTCTTTCTTTTTCAACTTTTCTTGCTCTTTCAACAATTTTTCTTCTTCCTGCTTTATCTTTAAAGCTTCAAGTTCTTTTTTGTTAGAATCGATTTTAACTTCTAAATCGGCAATTTTTTGAGAGGAAACTGCCAATTTATTTTTTTGCTTTTCGATTTTTTGGGTTAGCTTTTGAATCCTGTTTTTTTCTTTTTCTACCTTTTTATTATTTGCATTATCCAAATTGCTGTGTGAATCAGCCTCATTTTTATTATTTATGCTATCATTCAGACTTAAACTGGTTTCTAATGTTTTTATTTTGAATTTTATTTTTTCTTTTTTTGTTAGTTCACGATTTAACTTCACTTCATCAGAAGCGGATTGATTACGTAACATAGACATCATTTGATGATGCACCATCATTTGTTGTTGCATCATCATTTGCTGATTCATTTGTGGCACTGGTGGCGGACTGAACTGCTGGGCCTGCATAGCAACAGAAAAAAATAGTAAGCTAAGTAAAGTTAATTTTGTTTTCATGTTATTGTTTTTTCAAAAATAGTTTTTAAAATTGGATTGTAATTAAACATTTTCTATTTAGTGCGAATATTTCACAAATGCTATTGATCTGATTTATATGTATTTCATAAATTTAACTGTCTTTAATTTCAATTAATTTTCTTGTATAATCATTTGTGGTTAGTAGAGTTTTTAAATTAAACTAACAAGATAATCAGGCTTCTTTTTTCATTCGCTTCAAAGTTACAAACTTTGAAGAGCAGTCCTATACTTTATCTTACCTTTAGGTGTTTGAAGACTTTGATGAGTTGGCAATTACGCCTGTTCTTATTTGTTTACGGGCACGGAAAGAATTTCCGTACTATCATTACGTCAACATATCCGCGCCATCGGGGATATCGTTCCTGAAGATGTCACGATAATGGACAAGCCGGATTTTGAAAAACTACACCTCATTAACCAGCTTGATGAAGACGACAAAACAACTGTTTTTAAAATAGTAGATACCATGCTTACTAAAAAGAAGTTTAAAGACTTCTTTGCTAAAAATGTAGCTATGTTATAAACTTTAAAATGTTTTATATGAGTTTTGAAATTTTAACCCTCTTGATTAGTATCCTATCACTTCTGATTAGCATTTTATCTTTTGTTTATAAAGACCCTAAAGACCTGTTAATGGATCTTGTACAATTCCTTAACTCAAATACCGGAAGTATATCTTTAAAATATTGTTATGTATGGTCTCGCTTACCATTCTTATAGCTGCTTTTTTCCTTGCTATAGGAGTATGGATTATTAAATTTAATGGCTCTATAAATGGCTTGTACCTTGGCTTAACCGTATTTTCTTTTTTTTCCTGTTATGCTATGTATTTCCTCTATTCCTCTTTTAAAAGTTTAGAAATCTAATTCATTATAAAGCACAAAAACAGACAATTACGCCTGTTTCTTATGCTTTATTTTATTGTAGTCACAAGCGAGACGCTTGCGCCAGCGGGTGGGGCATAATGTGTAATTAATTACGATTCAATTTTTTTAGATACAAAAAAAGTTGATTAACTTCTTCTTTATTAAGATTAATATCTTTATGACTGTTATTTTTTTTTAAAGATTGAGAAAAACTATCAATATTGTTTATAAAACCAATTACTTTTTTAGGACTTAAATGACACTTTGAACAATAAAATAAATAAAGTCCTTGACCAGCTTCATGATATTGATTATCATTCAAGATATTCATATGATACAGGTTTGGATTCATTACTTTTAACCCAATGATTTGTTCTTCGTTAAGTACTTTTTCAATTAAAAACAATTTTTTTCTATCAAAATACTTTTTTAAACTTAAATTAGTTTTTGTACCACCTATAATAGTATCTGTATAAAAAACTTCTATAAGTTTTTCATTTGTAATACTATCTTTCCAAATCCAATTTCCAATTTTTATACTATCTTTTATATATCCTTCTTTTAAAAAACCATTTTCATGTACCTTTCTTAAAGTTACTATTTCTTTTTCATCTTGGGCTTTATTTATACATGATACATTTATAAGTAAAAGAACATATACAAATAATATATTAATCTTTGAATTTGAATGAATCTGGGTATTCATAAGTGTTGCCTTGTAAAAACGTTTTAAAATCTTGGACTTTACCATTAAAATTTGGTACTGTAACTGTCTTCCCGACACCTCCCCACATATTTATAAATATATCAAAAAACTGACTATTAGTTAACTGACTGCTGTTACCGTTATACATAAGGTTGTCTTTCGAACCTTTATAATTTTTTTTATCATATAAATCGTCCAAGCCTAAGTTGTGCGCTAATTCATGAGGAATACTATTCATTTGATCAGTAGAAATTGCCATAAATTGTCCTCCCACAGTAGCATTTGAAGCATGCCTGCCTTCGCTATATCTTCCTTTATTTACAACAGCAATTATATGATCTTTTCTTGATACTTGAGATAAGTCTTTAGCATAACTAAATTGAAAATCCATTGTCATTTGAACTCTTGTTTTCACTCCATTAGAATCTGTTGACTCAAAATACTTATTACCATAAATTCCATGTAACCTTGCCATTTGATTTGACACACCTGCCCAAACTTCGGCATAGCTTTTATTTGACAAATTTAATATTTTACCACCTACAGTAACTTTAACTTTTAGTAATCCAGATTTATCTCTAGTAACTGTGTATCTTATCCATCCCCCGTCAGGGTCAATAGCATTTATTGGATCATTTCCCATTCCAATATACGGAGAAAAAAATTGTCCTTTTGGATCTACTGTCAACCACCTACCGATCCTTCCGTCCCAGAGCCTGAGCTGAAAGGCTTCCATGCCGGTTTCCCTGTCGAGTTCCTGCCCCTGGAAAGCGTAACGGTAACCACTAGTACTATTGCGTTCCGGTAGTTGTTCCCCAAAAGGATAATAATCGGCATAGGATTTTATAACCGGGTTATCATTAATTTTCTTAATTACCGCCCGTACATTGCCCAAATGGTCTGTGATCTGGTAACTGCTACTATTGTTTGCTTTATTATATACCCCTAACCGCGTTAATCCAAAGATAGGTAATTCTTTTTGAATAATGCTACTGGTACCGCCTCCCCTAACAGTTCGGCTATTATAGATGGCCATTACATTACCGGAAAGATCGGGGTTCCTCTTACCTGAATATTGGTAACAGTAACTATAATAAATTAGAAAACGGGCATCGTGATTTATCTGTAGAAGAATTACAAAAACTAACTAAACTTTTTAATCTTACTGCTGACCAGATTTTAAATTATGAGAATATCGTTCCTTAAGATGTCACGATAATGGACAAGCCGGATTTTGAAAAACTACACCTCATTAACCAGCTTGATGAAGACGACAAAACAACTGTTTTTAAAATAGTAGATACCATGCTTACTAAAAAGAAGTTTAAAGA
>DASVUQ010000407.1:0-4065 GCA_036386975.1 Flavobacterium sp.
GAACTGGCAGAGAAGGAAAAAAAAGAAAAAGTTGTAGATAAGCCGGCAGTTAACCAGGAAAATGCCCAACAGCCTGTAACAGCCATTAATGATACTGTTGCCAAAGACACGGTTCAAATGGCTAAACTTAAAGGGGCATTAGGCGCTTTTGCTTTTTCTGCAACACTTCCTTCCGCTTCAGCACAACTTACGACTTTAGAAAACAAATTAGTTGTACTTACCATCGCCAACAAAGGCGGATATATTGTAAATGCGAGGCTTAAGAATTATAAAAGCATCAATAAAAAATCAGGCAATCTGGTAGAATTGATTAAAAATAATAATGCCAGTTTAAACATTGCTCTTCAGACACAGGACAATCGTACTTTAGATACAAAAAACCTATTTTTTGAACCGACACTTACTAAATCAGGAGAAGATCAAGTATTGACCATGCGCCTAAAAGCAGGCCCTAATGAGTTTTTAGAATACCGTTATGTCCTTAAGCCAAATGATTACATGCTGGATTTTGACATTCGTACCCAAGGGCTAAATAAAGTTTTAAATACAGCGAAACCACTTAGTTTAGAATGGGGCCTTAAAGCATATCGAAATGAAAAAAGTGCTTCCTACGAAAACAGGTATGTAGACCTAAGATACAGTTATGATAATGGTAAAGATGATTATTTGGGACAGGGTAATGACGAAAAAGAAACCATTAATAAAGTAGCCTTTATTGCTTTTAAGCAACATTTTTTTTCATCGATACTACTTACCGACAAACCATTTGAAAATGCAGAAGTATATTCAGATAATTTAGTTAAGGATGACAAAACCGATACCATTTTTACCAAACAGTTCAAAGCAATAGTACCATTGGCTTTCCAAAACGGAGAAATCAATGAAAAGATGAACTGGTATTATGGCCCTACAGATTATAAGGTCTTAAAAAGCTATGAAAGAAAACTAGAAGATATTGTTCCTTTAGGATGGGGTATTTTCGGTTGGATCAATAAATATTTATTTATACCATTATTCTCCTTTTTAACATTGTTCCTTTCCATGCCTCAGGGTTGGGCAATTATTGTTTTTACCATTTTGGTAAAATTAATACTGTCCCCCATTACATATAAGTCATTCCTGTCACAGGCAAAAATGAAAGTATTGCGCCCGGATATAGCAGAGTTAGCAGAGAAGTTCAAAAAAGACCCTATGAAGAAGCAGCAGGAAACCATGAAGTTGTACAATAAAGCCGGGGTAAACCCTATGGCCGGCTGTATACCCGCTTTATTACAAATGCCCGTATTCTATGCGTTATTTCAATTTTTTCCTGCGGCATTAAGCTTACGGCACGAAGGGTTCCTTTGGGCTTCCGATCTCTCTTCTTTCGATTCAGTATTAAGCCTCCCTTTCTATATTCCTTTTTACGGAAACCACGTAAGTTTGTTTCCAATACTCGCATCGATTGCTATCTTTTTCTATATGAAAATGACAACAGGCGACCAGCAAATGGCGGCACCACAACAAGAAGGAATGCCGGATATGGCCAAAATTATGAAAATCATGATTTACCTTTCCCCGTTAATGATGATGTTTTTCTTTAACAACAATGCATCCGGATTAAGTTTGTATTATTTTATATCCAATACCCTTACCATAGGCATCATGCTGGTAATTAAAAATTACATTGTCGATAATGATAAAATCCATGCACAGATTCAGGAAAACAAACTAAAAGAGCCTAAAAAGCAAAGTAAGTTTCAGTTAAAGATGCAGGAAATGATGGAACAGGCAGAAGCCCAGAAAGCAAAAAAAGGAAAATAGTTTGATCTATAAATCAATAAAATATATTCAAAACAAGAGGCTGTCTACACTATGACAGCCTTTTTATGTTTTAGTGAGGGTTCTTTGCTAACAGCTTGCCATTGCAGTTATTCATTAGGAAAAAATTAAAAAATCATTTCTTTTGATACTTATTGTTTGATAAAACACAATCCCTTCACATTATCTGCATAATATAAATCAAAAATTCCGTTTTTTACATCAATACAAATTTTTGTATCTTTTTCATATGTATAACAATTTATAATCAAATAATTTATAGGGCTTAGTTTTACCCCTCCTATTACCGGAGCGTTCTCTCTTGTAGAATGTAATTTAAAATCAAAGTAACTATTTAATTTTATCTTAGTACACTTTGAAGTTACTGCCTCTTTTTTTGATACGATTTTATATAAAGAGTCTTTTTTACTAGCATAAATTAAATAGTAGTCATTTATTGTTTCAATCTTGTAAACTTTATATGAAATTAACATAGGATTATTCTTTTTATCCATAAATAACTTTTTCCCACAAGAGATAAAAAGTATAGGTAATATTAAAATGAATTTATTATTATTTAAATAGCTCATTATTCTCGTATATTGAAAAGTTAAAACAATTTATTTTATATATTTTAACCCTTTTAAGTTTTTCGTTATAAATAAATCATTTATCGAATCCCTTTCAATGCATACTGTTGTTTCCTTATCAAAACCTAAACACGTAACATGTGGGGTTTGTGATGGTGAAACATTTATACCTCCT
The DNA here is from genome assembly GCA_036386975.1 of Flavobacterium sp. Classification (GTDB taxonomy): domain Bacteria; phylum Bacteroidota; class Bacteroidia; order Flavobacteriales; family Flavobacteriaceae; genus Flavobacterium. The sequence goes on from DASVUQ010000407.1 coordinate 2,566, forward strand.
ATCATAATTTTCTCATTCCAGATTGAATGCAAAGAAAATTTGTAGTCATTACTAATCTTAATTCTACTGTCTATTAATATATTATCCTTTTTTGATACAATTTTAAACCATTGATTTTTCCTTTTTGCGTAGATTAAATAATAATTATTTATGGAATCAATCTTAAGGACCGTAAAAATTGAATCTGATTTTATCTGATTAATTAGAGGGGACATTTGATTATCGGCTATTTTTTGGGCGCAAGAAGCAAGATAGCCAAAAATGAATATGATCAATAGTGCTGTAATTCGAGAATATACTTTCATAATTTATGGATAAGTCATTATAGTTTGCGCAGGTCTTGTACCTTGCTGTACCGTATAGTCAACCCGAGTTGCACCTGTATAGGGAGATTGAAGTTGGTTACCTCGTGCGTCATAAATATTTTGGTTAATTGTCATATTTTGTGGAGTAGCTGCATTATGTGCCTGCATATAAACGCTATTTGGGTTTGTAGCATCTGCTTGGGTTGCCGGTCCTACAGAGACTCCAGAAGCCTGTGTAATTAAAGCACCTTGATAAGATTCCGTTACTTCATGAAGAGTTAATGAACCATGTGTACCGTAATAATTATCAGCAGTAGATAAAACAGCTGGATTAATTTCCTGAAGTGTCGATACAGTGTTTCCAGTTGGAGAAGTAGTAACTGTGTTTCCCATAAAAGCACCACCTACATACAAATTACCTGTAGATGTAGATTTTGTATTTTCTGCTACAACATTAACTGTTATAGAATGATCATTAACTGCATTTACCAATTGTTGCGCATTATTGCTTAAACTTCCTGTACCTACTTGCGTATAAGATACTCTACCGTTTTGATCCATTGCCAGATTTAATTGGCCTCGTACTGATTTTTGCAATTCTTGGAGCGCTTATTGACTTTGAGCACCAGTAATTATCACATCATCTGGCGCCATACCTGTTGGATCGGTATACTTTAACGGACTATTAAAAACAAAAGTATAAGGCGACCATTCCGAAAACTCCTCACTTAAAGGATCAGGCGAAAGCCAACGGCTTGGCGTGTCGCCAATAGGCCGGGCATACATATCGGTGGTATCGATTACAATAGTACCTACGATCTGGTTTTTATCGACATGATAACGGATGGAACCAATAGTTACGATACTATCTAAATCGTGGACCTCAAGGTATTTGCCTTTACTTAAAGTGGCTACTTTGGCTTATAGTGCAGTAGTGAGGTCTATTGTCATGCTCTTAATTACAATAAATTTTCTTCAAATTCCCACTCTATTTCCCATTCATTTTCATATATATATCCTTTAACTTGAGTTTCGTTTTCTAACCAAGTATCAAATCCATTATCACTTTCAGAACTTTCAAATTCATAAATAAAATAACCTCCTGTGGCATCTGTATCATTAATGATTTTTACAAACCAACCACAATTTTCTCCAGCTATTATTCTTCCTATTGTATTATATTTTAATTCCATTA
>DASVUQ010000408.1:0-7029 GCA_036386975.1 Flavobacterium sp.
ATCATTGTTTTCAAAAATTAAAAGTTCATCATCCAGGTAACGTCTCTTTTGTACATACTCTTTTTTTAAAACAGGGGCAGGAATGCCTTTTTTCAAAAAAGAAACTCCTTTAAAAACGCGGGCTTCATCCCAAATATTTTCATCAATAAAAGTTTGTAATGTTTGCCTTCCGCCTTCGACGATTACCGACTGGATTCCCTTACCGAATAGCAATGCAGCAATCTGGGATGCCACAGGAGCATTAAAATCAATCACTTCTGATGAAATTACAATTGTTTCGGCCTGATTATTGAATATATGGCTGTCTTTTGATAACCGAAGATGCTGATCAATAACAATCCGGATCGGGTTTCTTCCTGTCCAATCCCTGGCATTTAGTACCGGGTTATCATCTGCTACGGTTTGTGTGCCTACGAGGATCGCGTGTTCTTCGGTACGCCATTTATGTACCAGTTGCCTGGAAAAGCTATTGCTGATCCAGACCGGTTTTTGTTCCTTTTTTTCTACCGGTGCTATAAAGCCATCGTGGCTTTCGGCCCATTTTAAAATAATATACGGACGGTTTTTTTGATGAAAAGTAAAAAACCGTTTATTTGATGTGAAGCATTCGTGTTCTAAAACCCCAACCGTTACATTACATCCTGCTTCTATAAGTTTTTTTATTCCGTTACCTGCTACTTTTATGTGGGGATCAACAGTGCCTATCACCACATTTGGAATTTTGTGCTGAATAATCAGGTTACAACAGGGAGGTGTTTTTCCGAAATGGCTACAGGGTTCCAGGCTTACATATAGTGTTGCTTTTTTTAGTAACGATATATCGTTTACGGATTGTATGGCATTTACCTCAGCATGTGCGCCACCGTACGCCGAGGTAAACCCTTCGCCAATAATAATGCCGTCAACAACAATTACTGCGCCAACAGATGGATTGGGCATTGCTGCTGACAAACCATTTTTTGCAATCCGGATGCAACGTTTTATATATTTTTCATGCGTGTTCACAACACAAAAATAACTAATTTTGAACACTCTTTAAGATTTGGCAATTCCAATTTTTAAGAAAAATAATACTGTCCGGCAATATTCTTTTTTAAAGCAGCTATAATGATAATCAGACAAATCCAACAACAGGATAACCAACAAATGGCACAGGTGGTACGGGATGTTCTAATGGAACTGAAAGCACCAAAAGTAGGGACCGCTTATGCCGATCCTCATCTGGATCATTTATTTGAGGTGTATGATTCGCCTAAAGCGGTTTATTATGTTATTGAAAATGAAAACAAAGTAGTGGGTGGGGCAGGAGTGATGCAGCTTGATAACGGGCCTGCAGGTGTTTGTGAATTGCAGAAAATGTACCTGTTGCCAGAAGCCCGGGGTGTAGGGCTAGGGTATCAGCTTATGGAGAAATGCTTGGAGAAAGCTATCGAATTTGGTTTTGAAAGTTGCTATCTGGAAACGATGCCGTATATGGAAGACGCACAAAAGCTGTATAAAAAAGTTGGTTTTGATTATCTGGAAGCACCGCTCGGGAATACCGGACATACTTCATGTCCCGTGTGGATGATAAAGAAACTCTGATTGTTTATGAAAATCAAAACCTATCGCGACCAATTTATTACAAGGTTTTCCGGTATATATGATGCTGATGAGGCAGAAAGTTTTTTTTATCTGATATTGGAAAGCAAACATCAACTAAAGCGGGTAGACCTGGCTTTGTATCCTGATCTTTCATTCTCTGACGCTGAAATTGAAGTATGGGATGCTATTGCCTCTCAGTTAGAAAATGAAATACCCATTCAATATATTTTAGGTGAAACTTCTTTTTACGGGTTGCCGTTTGTAGTCAATAGCAATGTACTGATTCCAAGGCCTGAAACGGAGGAGCTTGTAGAATGGATCCTCTCTGATAATTTCAATACTTCCTTGCTTAAAAACCTGAGCGTCCTGGATATTGGGACGGGTAGCGGTTGTATTGCGATAGCACTGGCGAAACATCTTCCCGGTGCCCGCGTTTTTGCTGTTGATGTTTCCGAAGAAGCTTTGACTACAGCCAAAAGGAACGCTGAAATAAATGAAGTAGCGATCACTTTTTTGCATTTGAATATTCTGGAAACGGAAAATCTTAACCGGCAATTTGATATTATTGTATCCAATCCTCCGTATGTCCGAAATTTAGAAAAAGGATCGATAAAGAATAATGTACTACAACATGAACCACACCTGGCGTTATTTGTCGAAGATGATGATGCTTTGCTTTTTTACCGAAAAATTATAGCTTTAGCCAAAACAAACCTGAACCCCAATGGTGAATTGTACTTTGAAATCAATCAGTATTTAGGCAAAAAGATGGTAGACCTTATGGAAAATTCGGGATGGGGCAAAGTAGCACTACGTAAAGATATTTACGGGAACGACAGGATGATCCGGGCAGTTCTAATCAATAAAAATCAGGATTATTCGTAGCGCAACGCTTCAATAGGATCCAGATAAGCGGCTTTGATCGCCGGGTACGATCCCGAAAAAACCGCGACTATAAAACTAACGATAAAAGCCCACATTATGGCTGCCCACGGAATGACAAAGCTAAAATCGATTGCACTGGAAATACCATAGCCAATCAACAACCCAAGTAATACACCTATAAAGCCTCCCATTTGGCCTATTAAAAGAGTTTCTATAAAAAATTGAAAAGCAATCGTTTTTCTATTGGCCCCTAATGCTTTTCGAACGCCTATTTCCCTTGTTCTTTCGGTCACTGATACAATCATAATGTTCATCAAAGCAATAGAAGACCCGAAAATAGTTATGACACTAATGACTATAGCAGCAATATCAAGGTATCCTGTAATGGACAAAATACGATTGATCAGGTCATCACTCCGCACGATGCCAAAGTTGTTATCCTGGACCGGATTCAGTTTCCTGACCCGCCGCATGGTAATAGTAGCATCATCAATAGCAGCATCCAGTAGTTCCTTTTTCAGGGTCATGACGCTAATAGTATAATTAATATTTGGTGCGCTATATAAAGAACGTCCTATCTGAATAGGAATGATAACCCGCAAATCCTGACTGTTACCAAATGTCGATCCTTTTTCTTTTAGTACACCAATGACCCTGAATTTTGCACCTCGGATGCTAATCACTTTGTCAATAGGATTTATATTTTTGAGTAGTCCTTTTTCAAAATCAGAACCTACTACACAAACATAGGCATTGTTCTGAACATCAAAACTGGTAAAGTTTCTTCCTTTTGAAAGTTCAAGGCCCGAATTGGTTATAAAATGTTCATCAGCTCCTACTACGGTAATTTCAGGGTCTGTTTTTGTGGATTCAAATTTTACTTCTGCCGTTGTGGTAGCCCGGAATGAAAGCGATGTTGTACTAAAAGGATAATTGTATTTCTCCACAAACTCCCTGGCTTCCGGATATGAAATGATAGGATTGATAATTTCCCTTTCCCCGCTCCCGCGCCTTTGTGTGCTGAATTCGTATTGATTAACTTTGAATGTATTGGCCCCCATAGAAGCAAAATCCGAAGAAATAGTATTTTCCAGGGCAGAAACGACAGTTAATATACCTACTAATGCCATAATGCCAATAGCAATGATCATTACGGTAAGTATCGTCCTGAGCAGTTGTGTCCTGATAGAACTAAAGGCGATACGGATATTTTCTTTGAATAATTTTAGCATACCAATTGTTTGACACGAAATTACACTTTTTGTTACAAGTTTAATGAACAAGTCCCTGTATTTATTTTAAAAAAACAGGATATTTGCAGCAAAATTTTTATGAATGTAAAATACACTTATAGAATTGTATTTACATTCTATAAAGTGTAAACTACCATTTCGTAATGTAATTAACAGCACAAATAAAAAAATGGCACAAAAACCGGGTATACCTAAAGGCACAAGAGATTTTTCGCCGGCTGAGGTAGCAAAGCGACAATATATTATTCAACAGATTAAAAATAATTTTGAAAAATTTGGTTTTCAGCCTATTGAAACCCCTTCGTTTGAAAATTCAGAAACCCTGATGGGAAAGTATGGAGAAGAAGGGGACCGGCTGATTTTTAAAATATTAAACTCCGGGGACTATCTGGCAAAAATTGATGACAGCTTACTTCAAAATAAAGAAAGTAATAAATTAATTGCGAGTATTTCAGAAAAAGCCCTTCGTTATGATTTAACTGTTCCGTTTGCGCGTTATGTGGTACAACATCAAAACGAAATTGAATTTCCCTTTAAGCGCTACCAGATCCAGCCCGTATGGCGTGCAGACCGTCCACAAAAAGGCCGTTTCAGGGAGTTTTACCAGTGCGATGCCGATGTCGTAGGATCGGGTTCTTTATGGCAGGAAGTAGAATTAGTACAATTATACGACTCGGTTTTTACCGGTTTAGGTTTAAAAGATGTTACGATCAAAATCAATAACCGAAAAATATTGTCCGGTATAGCCGAAGTCATAGGCGCTTCGGACAAACTCATTGATTTTACCGTTGCTTTAGACAAGCTCGATAAAATAGGGGAGGATGGCGTTAAAAATGAAATGGTTGAGAAAGGCATTCCGGTAACCGCTATAGAAAAAGTGCAGCCGCTTTTTAACTTTAAAGGTACCATTCACGAAAAATTAGACCAGCTTTCGGTTTTGTTGGCTACTTCTGTTGAAGGGACAAAAGGCGTTGAAGAAGTACGGTTTATCTATGATCAGATTAATGATTTAGGACTGTCTACCGCCAATTTAGATTTGGATGTTACGCTGGCCAGAGGCCTGAATTATTATACGGGTGCCATTTTTGAAGTGGCAGCACCAAAAACAGTAACTATGGGTTCTATAGGCGGCGGCGGAAGGTACGATGACCTGACCGGGATTTTCGGGCTTAAAAATATGAGTGGCGTAGGGATTTCATTTGGTTTAGACCGGATTTACCTCGTATTGGAAGAACTAGAGTTATTTCCTGAAACAGTAACAAATACGGTAAAAGTGATCTTTTTAAATTCAGGTACCACATCTATGGCCGAAGCTATGAAAGCAGTGCAACAATTACGGTCACTCGGCATAAAAGTGGATATCTATCCAGATGCTGCTAAAATAGACAAGCAATTTAAACATGCAGAAAAACGACAGATTCCTTTTGTAGTAAAAGATATTGCGAATGGAATGTTTACTTTAAAAAACCTGAAATCCGGCGAACAAAATAGTGTTGACTTCGATGGGTTGAAGGAGAAATTAATGAACTTTTAAATAAAATATTTTATAATTTATTTTTAAAGATTTAAATGTAGCTACCAGAAGCGGAATCAATGAATAAAAATTTTTCATGTCGTAAGAGAAGCACCTTAAACAATGAAGTAGTTCAGAAATTCTTTCCCTTATTGGCTCATACTCCTCGTACCAAAACTAAAATCTAGCTTTATTGGTAACCGTTGCTATCAAGGCTATTCTGTTTCGTGTTTTTCTTTATGCCCTTTATCCTGAACAGCTACTTTGCCACCAACCGAACATTGGCAAGTGCTTTCTTCTGTAAGTATTTTATAATTGTTAATGGTGTCTTTTTCTGTGGCCTTGTCCCATTTTATAATTGCAGGGGTGCATTTGCTTTTAGTAACAGCACAAACCCCGAAATTCGGAATGTTAGTTTCCGGTTGTTTGTCTTGTTCTGTAGCAACCAATTTATCTTCTGCTTTACTAAACGTCTGGCTGGTTACTTTGAGCTGGCTTGGTTTTGCCCCTTTGTCACAAAGTAACAATGCTTTTTCTGTAAGTTTCTGTGGCATAACTTATATTAAATTAGTCTTTCCCACCAGGGAAGCGATTTGTGAAATTCTTTCCATTCTGCTTTAGTATAATACCTTCCTTTATACACCTGGTAAATATCTTTATCTATACTAAGTTCTCCTGGGGACGTATAAGGAGTACCCAATTGCGGGTTTTCGTAAGCCCCTTTTTTTCCGGGCGAGGAATTATTATTGCCGGTTTTAGGGGTTTCAACAGGTTTTATTTCATCTTCACGCCCTCTTTTTCTTAGGTACTCGTTATGGTGTTCCTGCTCAAAGGCTTTCCATTCTTCTTCGGTATACGATTTTCCTTTGTAGGTGGTGTAAATAGTATTGGGAGCAGTAGATTTACTGGTTTCTCCTTGTGTTTGGTCAGGAACAATTATTTTATACAGTTTTACCTCTTCTTCGATTTCATATAGATATTCTTTATGAGAAAGTATTTTGCCTGTCTTTGCATCCAGTTTTAATACTGTTTCTATATAAGACGCAGGAAAATGTCCAATATGAAACGTTATCTGCCAGTAGTTTTGCCCTTTTGGGGATGTCTTCCGTGCAAAGTAGTACATGTACTTTAATCCTTCCTTTAATTTTTTTTCATCTTTAAAATTGGTTTTTACAAATTCATAAGCCTGTTCGAAACTAAAATCGTATCCATTGTCGTGGTCTATTGTTCTTACAAGATGACCCTGCTCGTCATATTGATACTCCTTTCCTAAAACTATTGATGGATTTATAGCATTCTCAGCAGTAAAAATCCTTTTGGATTTTATAATTAAACTTGGACCATAATAATTTTTTAAAACTTCATAAATAGAGTTTTTAGGTCTATATATATGTCCTATTAAACCTTTAGGGCCACCATATAACCTTATAGTTCCACTGTCGGTTTCCTTTTCATATTTATAAGTTACATACTTTTCTTGTGTTTCATAATCTTTATTATTGATAATTATTAGTTTATCTTTAAAATTTTCAATATTAAATTTTTCAAAGCCCGTATCTATTTTTGGTCGGTTCATAATGAATTTTTTTGAAATTGTGGAATCTTGTTTTGAGGTTACAGGATGATGTTCCTGCCCTTTACAATTTAATATTGAGAATAACAGCAAAGTAAGTAACGATAGTGTTTTCATAATAAAATTATTAAGGTTCAGGTTGGGCAATTATATCCCATCACATTCCTGATGTTAAAAGGCATACTAATGAATTAGCAGGATCATGAAGCCATGTCTGGCTG
>DASVUQ010000409.1:0-3626 GCA_036386975.1 Flavobacterium sp.
GTTTTTGGTTATCATTAGTGGTTGATGAACTAATACCAGAACCATTACCCAATTTAGATTACAAGATAATGCAAGGTAATAGTTTATTAGAACGCTATGACTTAGTAGATTTGAAGTTTGAAAAGAAAGTTTTCCAAATTAAGGAAGTAAAAGAAGTTGATTTGTTTGGCAACATTATAAACCCACAAGTTAGTATAGCCGGGTTTTTGCAAACCAAAGAAGCAACACAAGAGTTTAATATTACTGAACTCGAAGAAAAATACTTTTACAGCACCAATGCTATCGAAAAACAAGAAATTAGAAACAAGTTGCAAACTTTTGAAAAAGAGTTTATCAATAATCAATTAAAAAAAGAACTTAAACACTTATCAATTCAACAAACTAAAAAACAAAACGAAATAAATTTACTGCTTAACGCTTCTAAAAGTAATACCGACAAACAAAAAGTATTCAGTAGTAAAAAATACAAAGATTTAAAAAAATTGAATGATGATATTGAAAATGTCATCCATTTAAAAGAAAATCTAAAAGAAATAAAACCAACACAAAAACCTTATTTCTTGTGGCATTTGTATTTTATGGATGTCTTTGACAAAGGTGGTTTTGATATTGTTATTGGCAATCCGCCTTACATACAATTGCAAAAAATGGGTGCTGATGCTTTGGCTCTAGAAAAAGCTAATTATGAAACTTTTACTAAAACAGGCGATATTTATTGTTTGTTTTATAAGCTAGGTTACAGTATATTAAAAAATAACGGAGTTTTAACTTACATTACTAGTAATAAATGGATGAGAGCAGGTTATGGTGAAAGTACGCGCAAATTTTTTGCAGAAAAAACCAACCCAATTTTATTAATAGATTTTGCTGGACAAAAAATATTTGAAACTGCAACGGTTGATACCAACATTTTAATCTTTAAGAAAAGTAAAAATTTAGGGATTACAAAATCGTGTGTTGTTAAACAGAAATGGGACGAAAGTTTATTAAAATATATTAATGAAAATAGCACTCATAACGATTTCAATTCATCAAATAGTTGGGTTGTACTTAATCCTTTAGAAAAACGAATAAAAGAGAAAATAGAAAAAATAGGAACTCCTTTAAAATATTGGGATATAAATATTTATCGAGGAGTTTTAACAGGATTTAACGAAGCATTTATTATTGATGGTAAAAAGAAAGACGAATTAATAGCAAAAGACCCAAATAGTGCCGAAATTATTAGACCCAATAACCTATACTGTCTTGCGTTTCAAACCATTGATTGTTTGTTTTTTTTCTTGCGCCAGTTTCCCCTGTTTGCTTTAGCCTATCATATCCAAAGCTTAATAAATGCTCTTTAACAGCAGGATAGTTTTCTATGTCATATTTTTTACTTGGAAATGTAGCAATTAAATACAATTCTGCAAATTCATAAGAATATCTTTTTATATCACGACCACGTAAAATAGGTCCATTTTTCATAACCTTCAGTTACCTCCTTTTTAAGAACAGAGATAGTCAGGTCCTGATGATACGATACAAACCAATTCGATTTTTCGGGTTTATCAAAATAAATAGATTTAATTATAAAAAAATCGTCGCCAAGTAATTTGGAGATGATCTCTTTTAATTTTGTATTGAAAATTCCTGGCAAAGTTTCGGGTATTTCATTTATAAACTGCCGGATAGCAAACAGGTCCTCGTGTTTTCTAAAAGTCAAAGAATTTGCTTTTTTTGCTGTCGCTGTTGCTATTACAGTAATCAGTTTTTCAATTTCAATTGTGTCGTAAACACTTTCAATAATTATAAAGCCTTCATTTCTTAACTGTTGCTCTTTTTCCATTAGTTTAGTTTATTACAGCAAATATAAAGTAGTATGAATATATTTCATTTAATAGCTTAGAAGATACTATATAATCAATTTTTAAGCATCTCATGATGTCTTTTTTCCATGCGCTTTGTTCGTGTACAAATACTTATAAAAGCATTGCATTATCAGCGTTTTTATTTTCCTCCAAGTACTTGTTGAAATAAGCAAAATAATACATTCGGATCAATTGAAATTAATTTCTACAGTTACCGCCTCCTAAACCTGTTATTACCGTCTCGTGGCTTGGTGGCAGTTAGAGATTTAGTTAGCCAAATATATCGTTTTAAAAATCCGCTTCCCAAGTACAAAACCAACTTTAAATAACTTAAAACCCCAATTGCACCAAACCACTATTAGCCGTTCGGTTTTTTATTGATTTTCAATTTATAGTTTCTTTTCGCCCACATTTTACAAGGTTCAATCCATTCTTTTAGTGGTTTAAATAGAAATCCATGTTTTAAATTAGTATTAAGCTTTATTTCTTTAAATCTATTTACTTTCAGCTTTGAAGTTGTTTTTCTTCTTTTGGCAGAAACACCATAAAAATCAGATTTTTCATAAACTGTCAAAATATTTCCACAAAAATTTATTTCGGGATAATTTTCAATATCACTTTCCTTATAGCAGCCAATAAATACAAAGTTTAAATTTGGATTTGCTATAATAGTTGAAACATATTGAGCAATATATCCCCCTTTTGAAATTCCGATTATAGAAATATGATTCGGTTTAATTCCAATTCTCAGTAAACTGTCAATTTGCGAAACTATTTTTTTTGCATAACTTTTTGTGTCTGTATTTTTCTTTCTCTTTTCACTCAAAACTATAAAGTCATCTTTTTCAAATGCTTTTATAATTTCGGAATATTCCGCTTTTCCATATTCTGTGTGTTCAACTTCTAAATTATTGTCTTCAGCAAATTTGCTGTGAAGAAAAAATATGTAGTTATGCTCTTTAAAAGATAGATTTTCTTTTTTAGTTTGAGCACAACCAACTGTGATAAAAAAACAGATTATAATTAGTAAAATAAAGTTTGATTTTTTCATTTATCTTTTTGATTTTCTGTCGCTCTAAACTAACGGTTAATTTTGATATTACTTGGTGCTTGTCCTTTAAAATTTTTATAATGAGAATGGTATATGCTGCTTGTTATGAAAAAAACATACTATTATTAAGAGTAATGCTATTTTTAAATACTATTTCTCAAAACAACAACAACATCTGATCTTATTTCTTCTTTAACTGTTGCTTCGCCAACTATGGCTCAATATTAGTGAAGGTAGTCTGAAAGACTATATCAGAAAATTACTTTGTTTTTTTACTTTGATACTGATGTAATGATTGTATAGCTTGCTTTTGAATCCTGGTTTTCACAAAACCTGTCCATCCTAACATATAGCCCTTCCACCCAAAGGCTTGCCGGCTCCAGTTCCACAAGTCAAAGGTGTCTGATTGCCGGAAGATCAGCCCGTCCTTAAATTCAAATTTTGAATAGATGGTATTGATTATTTTTTTATTGATCTTACCAAAATGGTATGTTGCTATCCATTTTGCTGAGCCTGAATTGTCTTTGGCATGAATATCGGAAAATACAATATCTATATTTCCTTTTGCCCTTTCTATCAGCATCGCCCACATGTCGCCTACATTCTCGCCTTTCAATATACCAAAAACCGGGTCCTGAAACTGGATATCGTCATGATAGCAGCTTACCATAGTATCGGCATTTTGGTTGGCAAAGCCGGCATAAAATTCTTCTATGAGTTGTTCG
>DASVUQ010000410.1:0-6429 GCA_036386975.1 Flavobacterium sp.
GCTTCAATTTTATCAGGATGGAAACGAGGTACCTGGAGTTCTTCCTCTTCTTTCCATTTTTTGACTTTTTCGGAAGCCATTTTTGCCTTTTCTTCTGAAACACCTTCGTCTTGTGCAAAGTAAAGTGTCTGCGAAGGGAAAGCAAACCCGGAACCACTTTCAGTAACGATATCCATGATCCGCAAGAGCAAATCTTCCCTGATTTCTAATGAAGTATCGTAGTTCACGACGGAGATATAACACGAGATTTCCATTCGAAGGGAAGAAGCACCAAAATCTATAAACCGCACCCGTGCATCTTCAGAGTTTACCATGGGATGTGCATATAACACTGATCTGATTTCTACCAGGAGAAAACGGATCTGGTCAGGTGTGGTTTCGTATCTCAAGTCTAAGATAGGATTAAACAGGAACTGGTCACGGAAAGCATAATTTTCAATATTAGTGGCAGATAGCAAACCATTTGGAATGGTAACAACAGTGCGTTCCAGCGTCCTGATTTTTGTGGAACGCATCCCGATTCGTTCCACATGTCCTTTGACATCATTTATTTTGCAAAAATCACCGATACGAATGGGCTGATCAACAATAAGCGTTACACTTCCGACAAAGTTTTCTACTGTTTTCTGTGCTCCCAATGCCAATGCGATACCTCCAATTCCCAGTGCGGCAAGTCCGGTAGTTACGTCAATTCCAATAGCACCGAGGATGGCAATTCCTCCGAAGATAATAATCGCAACCTTAAAAGTCCTTCTCAAAAATAAGATCACGGAAATGGTGGAAACACGTCCACGAACCGTCATTCTGTTTTTACTGAATTCACTTACGAACTCGGTAATCCTCCATAGCAACATTAAAAATGCCACAATTCCTACGATAACTGTTAAATAACTAAAACGCTGGCGGATAATAATCGAAATTCCAACGCGTTGCGAAAAATCGATAAAGAACCACAGTGCGGCATAGAGCTGAACCGGCAGGGAAAAAGCTTCAATAATTCCGCGTGTTGGTTCTTTCCTTGATTTTACCCAAATTTTAGCTATTGAAAATGTTAGAAGCGAAATAATCCCCCAAGCCAGAAAATAAGAACCTGCAATCAATATAATGATTACCAGCCATTGGCCAATCGGAACTCCGGCGAGTAATCTTTCTTTTAAAACTTCAGGCAAAATTTTATTCACTAAAAGATTGTCCTCTGAAACATTGTCTTTTAGTTTGACCGAAGCAATTGCCTCAATAGTTTCTTCAGAAAAAAGCCAAACTGGTGGCGCGCCAGCTATTTCGTTGTTTTCTAAATATAAATTAACCTTTTTATCGTTTATTTTTACGATTCCGATGAATTCTAATTCTGGTTCTAATCCGTCGTCAAGATTACCTGTATTCTTATTGCTGATCAGGGAAGAGGGGATAATAGTACCACTTTGGTCCAGGAGGTTTTGCATCAATTTGACGATGCGTTCTCTTTCTTTAGCTTTTCTAAATGATCTTTTTAAATATAAATATTGGCTTGCGCGATCATAATTTTGTTCGGAAACTGCTTCTAAAAAACCTCTTACTGTTCCACGGGGACTTCTTCTTCCTAAGGAATCATCCGGAATTTTGACTTCTTCTTTTGTTTCTGGAGTTGTAGGCGAAAACTGTGCAGATACTGTTGAACAACTTAGTAGTATCCAAAAAAGTATTAAAAAATGTTTAGTTAAAATGCTCATATTCATTGATTTCGTTTCACAAAAAAAAGATGGCTTACAAGATTTAAAATTACATTTTATCCTCTTAAATAAAACCCAAAATTCACGACACAAGTGATTCATAAAAGTACTGCATTATTAAAAAAAATATGACTCCTATAAAAAAAACAGTACATTTGCTCCCAATATGGAAAACAATTGCTTGCATAATAGGCTGTATTTAAGACAAGTTGTGGATCGTTTCGCAGGAAAATCTCTTGTGAAATGCATTAGACGTAATAGGTATTGTAATGATTTTTGGTGTAATTTATAGTTAATAATCAAAAAATAAATACAAAAAAGCGTCCTTAATCGGAACGCTTTTTTTGTTTAAAGGTATTTCAAAGGATGAAAATGAAAAATAATTTAAAAATAAAAGATCAAAATGTTTAATGAGTAAACCAAATAGTGAAATATAATCTTAAAAAGTAATCTGATGAGAGACAGTCATTTGATACCATTACGACTCTGCCTAAGTAAGCAGACAGGAATTTTTATGATTTTATTTTAAAAATAACTATCTGATTATCAATAAAATAATTTAAAAATAATTTGGATAATTGATTTTTTCGACTTTATCTTTGCCGAAGAAAATGGATGAACGGATTACGGACAACAACAATGATTTCAAAATATAATACAACATATAAAATGGATTCCAATTATAAAATACATAACGTACAGCTAAACCCGGGTTTCGGCTTTGGATGTTTAACAATACAGGTGCATAGATGCAGGCATTAGGATAGGCATATCCTATTTCATCTTATAAAGCATCTTTAACAGGGTGCTTTTTTTATGCCCGGAAATAAAATGATTTCGTAGCTCAATTGGTAGAGCGATTGACTGTTAATCAATAGGGTAAAGGTTCAACCCCTTTCGAAATCGCACATGTTCTCTAGAAGGGACCGGCTCATTGGGGTTACGGGCTAACCTTCCCGACTGTCTCTCGGGAGAAACGGGTTCGACTCCCGTATGGGCCGCAAATGGTGTTTTTAGTTTATTTGGTTAAAATCTCGGATTGTGGATCCGAAGAACAGGGTTCGATTCCCGAAAACACCCAAAGAAATAACTGGGAAGATAACGGTGGTTGTTTACCCGCCTTGGACGCGGGAGGTCAATGTCATTAAGTTAAGCGGTTTAATTGTCATTCCGACTAAGGAGGAATCTCCGTTTGCTGTTCTCGTTGTTGAGATTTCTCCTTCGTCGGAATGACAAAACTGGCTTTTTATATTCTTAACTTAATGACATTGCGCGGGAGGTCGCAGGTTCGAATCCTGCTTCCCAGACAGAATGAAGTTTAATTTAAAAGTGAGAAATCATGAGACAAGACATTTTAAAAAGGTTTTTAACCAACACAGATGAAACCGGACGCTTCCTGATGAAGTCAAGACATACTGGAATTATTTATTTTGTGGAGCCGATTTATAACGGAAAGACTACTGAATGGGGAGATATAGATCCGGCCACAAAAAAGCTTACCGGGAATTATGGTTCAAAATATACGGGGTGCCGTTACTAAGAAAGAATCCCTGATTACAGAGGAAAATGGCTTTGTTAATATTGGTTATTTCAAAAGAAGCCCATTTGGAGCCATAGAACAAAGAGACCGGGAGCATCAGAAAAGAATGGGGCTTTTATAAATTTAAATTGACTACGCAGAATAATCGCGTAGTCGTTTTAGAATCTTTGTTCAGGAAATAAATACGTTCATTGAAAATATCAAACAAGTCCTGTTGCGTGTTTCTGTATAGCACCATTGTAGGAAACTTTTCGCGAAAGCGGATTATGCTTTTCTATGCAACTTGATTTGGAGGTTTTGATGGTTTTCCAAAAAACTATCACACTCTATGGGTCGTGGGTTCGATTCCCACTCCGCTTTAGCGGATAGTTCAGTTGGTTAGAACAATAGAAAGCTATGCAGGTTCGAATCCTGCACCGGACTTGTTTCGGTTGGACGAATGGTAAGTCAACAGACTGTTAATCTGTGTTTCTGAGCACATCACTCTTAAAAAGATGTATACCAAAAAAACTGATTTGCCTTTGTCAGTGGAACCAGGATTGCAAATCCAAAATTTCACACTCACGGTACAACCAGTGCGAACAGTAATGTATTTTGAAATACTTGTTTTCTTTTCGGTTTGATTGTTTAAGTGATTTTAAAAATCATTTTTTCAAAAAAGAACAGCAAAACAATCCGGGTAAACCAATAACCAACTATTCGCCCGTTTTTCCCGGAGGAGAAAGGCAAAGAGGTTTTTTATTAATAAGAATTAAGAATCATTAGTTTCCAACTTTAAACGAAGGAAACTTTAAACAAAAAAATAAATTATGATTAAAACAATTACAATCAAGGCGTACCAGGTAGGTTTGGTATTCGAAAAAAGAAAATTAACTACTGTATTGGAAGAAGGTTTGCGTTGGATTTTTGGTAACAAAAATATAATGGTTTACGATATGAATGTTCCTTTCCAGACACCGTTTGAATTGAATATTTTGTTGAAGAATGAAGTATTGGCTTCAATGTTAGAAATTGTCGAGGTAGCTGATAGTGAAATTGTTTTGCAATTCGTAAACGGAAATTTTAAAGAAGTTTTAGTTCCCGGAAGATATGCTTTCTGGAAAGGAATTGTCAGAAATGAATTCATCAGAGCAGATGTATCTAAAATTGAAATCACAGAAAATATTCCTATGAATTTGTTGGAACAGGTGAAAATGAAATATTTTATAAGAAAATTTATTGTAGCCAGCAACGACAAAGCTTTGTTGTTCGTCAACGGAGCTTTCATAAAAGAATTAAAAGCGGGAACACATTACTTTTGGAACAATGCCATTACTATCGAAGTGAAAACGGTTGATACAAGGCAACAACAAGTAGAGATTTCCGGTCAGGAATTGTTAACAAAAGACAAAGCAGGTTTAAGGATCAACTTTTTTGTGAGGTACCAGGTAATGGATATCATGAAAGCTTTGGTGGATAACAAAGACTTTGAGAAGCAATTGTACGTAGCCATGCAATTGGCTTTAAGGGCTTTTGTCGGAGGTCTGACTTTAGATGAATTGTTAGGTAAAAAAGATATGATTGCCGAAGCAATATTGGCCGAAGTAACTACTAAAATTGATGATTTAGGATTAGTAGTTTCTGATGCCGGGATCCGTGATGTGATTTTACCCGGTGATATGAAAGAAATCATGAACCAGGTTTTGGTTGCCGAGAAAAAAGCACAGGCCAACAGCATCATGAGAAGAGAAGAAACCGCTGCGACCAGAAGTTTATTGAACACAGCAAAATTAATGGAAGAAAACGAAATGTTATGGAAATTGAAAGAGATGGAATACGTTGAAAAGATTGCCGATAAAATTGGTGAAATTACGATTTCCGGAGGCGGAAACGTTATCGGTCAATTAAAAGAAATCTTCGTTAAATAATAACCAGCCACGGATGTAAAAAAGTCCGTGGTTTTTAAACATAAAATAAAAATGAAAACAACTGATAAAATTATTATCATCGACCTGGAAGCAACATGCTGGAAAGGTCAGATTCCCGATGGGGAAGTAAATGAAATCATAGAAATAGGCTTGAGCGTACTTGATACTTTTTCAGGAGAAATTTCTAAGAACCAAGGTATTTTAGTAAAACCGCAGTACTCAAAAGTAAGTGATTTTTGCACAGAGCTGACTACGATAACCCAGGGATTAGTAGACAAAGAAGGAATCTCATTTGAAGAAGCCATTGAAAAGCTTATCGACGAATATCATCCTGATTTATACACCTGGGCGAGTTATGGTGCTTACGATTTGAATATGCTGCAAAAGCAATGCAGGAAATTCGGGGTTGATTATCCTATGGGAAAAGACCATATTAATGTAAAAACTCTTTTTGCAGCAATAAAAGGGTTAACAAAACCAACTGGAATGAACGGTGCTCTGCATATTCTTGGAATCCCTCTGGAGGGAACGCACCACAGAGGAGTTGATGATGCAAAGAATATTGCCAAGATTTTAAACTGGTGCTTAAAAAACAATAAATAATAACCGGCCACGGATTGCTATTCGTGGTTTAAAAAAATAAATATGAAACAAAAAATATTATTTACATCTGATCATCATTTTGGCCACGCCAATATCATCAGATACAGTAACCGGCCTTTTCAGAATGTCGAAGAAATGAATGAAGAACTCATAAAACGATGGAATCAGAAAGTAGGGGCGCAGGACCTGGTGTACCACCTCGGCGATATTAGTTTGGGAAATCCAGCACTTACCAAGACAGTCTTTGATAAGTTAAACGGAAAAATATTCCTCATCAAAGGCAATCACGAAAATGCCGCTTTGGCGTATCCGAAAAGGTTTGAATGGATTAAAGATTACTTTGAATTGAATGTTGAAGATCCGGAAGCTCAAAATTCCAGGCAAAAGATTATCCTTTTTCATTATGCCATGAGGACCTGGCGAAGTGTTTCAAGAGGAACCTGGCATTTATACGGCCATTCCCACGGAAACCTAAAGGAAGATGAATTTGCCCAATGTTTTGATGTTGGTGTGGACTGTCATGATTTTTATCCGCTGACCTACGAAGAAATTAAAGCGAAAATCAAAAGTAAAAATTGGATACCGCCAGTTTATGATAGGGATATCAAATAAAAACCACAAAATCTTAGCGGTTCGTGGTTTTTTTGTTTTATGCCTGTTTGTAAATTTT
>DASVUQ010000411.1:0-3146 GCA_036386975.1 Flavobacterium sp.
CACTTGGGTTGTTATCAGAAGGAGCCAAAGTCTTTAAGTAACCGTCTGTTGGTAAATTGGCAGCGTAAGTTTCTATATTAACGACGTGGTTTAATAAAATTCGCCTTAATGCTTCAGTAGTTAAATCAGTATCATTGATACCCCCCTCATAGCCTCCTGCCTGTAAAAATGCCGCAAATGCCTGATTTGTTGGGGCAAATACAGTATAACTTACATCTTTGTCATTAAGTGTGTTTACTAAGTCAGCCCTTTGCAAAGCCGTAACTAAAGTACTAAGGTTTTCAGTTCGCCCTGCAATAGTTGCAATAGTTTCTGTTGGGTTATGATCGTCGTCTTCATCACAGCTAACTGTAGAGAATGTCATAGCGAGTACAGCCAGCATACTCAGCATCTTGCTTGTTAAAAAAAATCTTTTCATAGAATTCATATTTGTTAATATTTAATTTTTATCGTACAAAACTAAGTCTACATATAAGAAAAAACATTATAGTTTAAAAAGTATACTTTACAATTTTATTAGAATTAAAATCGTTATCAATAGATTAATTACCGTATATAATTTATACTTGTATCCATTTTAAATTTATTTTTGTCCAGACGTTTTAAAAATATATTCATGAAATATTTGCTTACTTTCTTTTTATTCATTACTATAGTTTATCCTCAAGATAATTTTAATAAAAAGGATGCTGCCGGCAAAAGGCATGGGGTATGGAAAGGGTTTTACGAAGGAACACAAAACCTGCGTTACGAAGGCACTTTCGAACATGGCATAGAAACCGGTACCTTTAAATACTATGACAATACAAAAGAACCCATAGTACTGGCCACAAGGGAATTTTCTCAAAACGGCACGGTAGCATATACCATCTTTTACGACAAGAAAAATAAAAAAATTAGCGAAGGAAAAACCATAAACAGGCTCAATGAAGGCGAATGGAAATTCTACCATAAAGATGCCGATAATATCATGATGGTAGAAAATTATAAAGAAGGAAAACTAAACGGGCCCAAAAAAGTGTTCTTTAAAAACAACGCCATAGCTGAAGAATCCAACTATAGCAACGGGCTCAAAGACGGGCCTTATAAAAAATATCTTGAAAATGGTACCATCATTGAAGAATCTAATTTTAAAAATGGGGAATATGAAGGAGTGGCAAAATTCTACGATGCAGAAGGGAAAATCGCTTCAAAAGGCCCTTTTGTAAAAGGCGCTAAGAAGGGAAAATGGCAATTCTATGAAAACGGAAAATTAAAGAAAGAAGAAACCTATCCCATTGTTAAGTTTATTGCAACACCTAAAAGAAAGAATAAAGAATAATTAGTTTAATTTTGCAGGCTAAAATGATTCAACAATGAAACGTGTAGTCGTAGGTCTTTCCGGAGGGGTCGATTCCAGTGTTGCTGCCTATCTTTTGCAGCAGCAGGGCTATGAAGTAATAGGCCTTTTTATGAAAAACTGGCACGACGAAGGCGTCACTATTTCCAACGAATGCCCGTGGCTGGAGGACAGTAACGACGCCCTTATGGTAGCCGAAAAATTAGGTATCCCTTTCCAGACCGTAGACCTGAGCGAACAATACAAAGAAAAAATTGTTGATTACATGTTCAGCGAATACGAAAAAGGGCGTACCCCCAATCCCGACGTGCTATGCAACCGCGAAATAAAATTTGACGTGTTCCTAAAAATAGCACTCGACCTCGGGGCAGATTTTGTAGCTACAGGCCACTATTGCCGCAAAGGCGAAATCCAGGCCAATGGCAAAACAGTATATCAGCTACTTTCAGGGGTCGATGCCAACAAAGACCAGTCCTATTTCCTGTGCCAGTTATCACAAGAACAACTCGCAAAATCCCTGTTTCCCATTGGCGAACTAACCAAACCCGAAGTCCGTAAAATGGCAGCCGAAATGGATTTAATCACCGCCGAAAAAAAAGACTCCCAAGGATTGTGCTTTATTGGCAAAGTCCGTTTACCCGAATTTTTACAACAAAAATTACAACCCAAAGAAGGGCAAATTATACAGATAGATAGAGAACATCCTGTATATTCAAAAGCAGCACCCGCTACAACAGAACAAGGAATACTGGCTTTCCAGGCACAGAGCATCCATTATACCCCAGAAATGGGAAAAGTGGTCGGCAAACATCAGGGCGCCCATTACTTTACCAACGGGCAGCGTAAAGGTCTTAACGTAGGCGGTACAAAAGAACCTCTTTTTATCATTGCAACCGATGTAACAACCAATACCATTTATACCGGCCTGGGCAGCACACATCCAGGATTATTCAAAAAGACACTGTTCATACAAAACCCCGAAATACACTGGGTACGTCAGGACCTGGCATTACAAAACGGCGAAAAACTTGATGTTATGGCCCGCATCCGTTACCGCCAGGAACTTCAGAAAGCCACGCTGCACCAGTTCGAAAACGGCATGTACGTAGCATTTCAGGACTCACAATCCGCCATTACCGAAGGCCAGTTTGTCGCCTGGTATAGTAACGACGAATTATTGGGGTCCGGTGTAATTTCATCCTAATTGTATACCTTTGGTAAAAGCTAAAAAATGATGCGCCTTATCCCGCTTTCCGTTTCAATCCCTCCATCAAAAACCTTTTTTTCTAAAACAACAAAAAGGAGCTCCTGCCGTCGCTCTTTTAGTTGTAGAAAAAACAGGTTTTTTTCTATCGGGGATTTCCACTGCAATCGGGGGCTGTTAGCGTACATCATCGGATGCATTGCACTATCTAATTTTGCTTTTGCACAAGAAGATGCCTGGGTCTATTTCAAAGACAAGCCCAATGCTGAAAGTTATCTTTCCAATCCCACCACCATGCTTTCGCAACGCGCATTAAACAGAAGGAATGTACAGAACATAGCACTCGATCAAAAAGATATTCCCCTAAGCCCATCCTATACAGCACAAATAAAAGCCGCAGCAGGCATTACCGTTATGGCCAAATCCAAATGGCTTAATGCCCTACATGTACGTGGGACTGTCCAGTCCATAAGAGCACTAAGTACCCTTCCGTTCGTAAACAACATCGATTTTGCAGACAGATCGCTCAATGCGCGCTACGGGTTAAACCCGGTTGTCCATAACAAAACCACAACAACTAAAGCTACTAAAAGTAACACCGGA
>DASVUQ010000412.1:0-5563 GCA_036386975.1 Flavobacterium sp.
CATTTTGTTTACCGAATCGGTCAAATCTTTCCATACACCGCCCACACCGCGTACTTTTGCCTGTCCGCCCAGTTTTCCTTCGGTTCCTACCTCACGTGCCACACGGGTTACCTCCATAGAAAACAGGTTCAGCTGTTTTACCATTCCGTTTACTTCTTTTGCAATACGCAAAAATTCTCCCTGTAATGGGTTTCCTTCAATGGACAATGGCATTTCCTGCGAAAGGTTCCCTTTTGCCACCGATGTAATTACGTGGGCAATTTCGATAGTAGGGTGTACCAGGTCAGAAATAAGCGTATTTACGGAGTCCACACAGGAACTCCAGGAACCACGGGCGCCGTCGAGGACCACTCGGTTCGTAAGTTTACCCTGTTTACCGATACTCTTACCTACTTTTTGAAATTCAAATACGATTCTTTCGTTAAGGTCAATAATCTCATTAAGCGTATCACAAATGGATCTTTTTGTCCCGCTTTGGTCAGTAGGGAAACGTTGTGTGAAATCCCCATTTTTTACCTTTACCAATATTTTTAGAAATTCGGCGTCAGTCAGAATGGATTCCTCGGGCTGTACTTTTTTTCTTTCCTTAGGTAGTGTTTCAGTAATAACAGGAACAGCAATAAAACTTTCAGGATTTATTGCATCAGTACTTTCAGTATTTTTTTTCATATGCCTGATTTTCAGCATTAAATTAAGGGAACAAAGCTATTTATATGAGTACGGAATTAATAGTATCTTTTGTTAACAAAATCAAAACAGTTTGCGAATTTAATGAATTTAATATATCGATGTAATTTTGATTACAATTTTTTATGCACTACCAAAATAATGATATTTTCTTCTATAATATTTCATTTGCCAGTATTTTTCTTAAATGGAACTGAACAAAGGCATCCATAGCATCTGTTCTTTTGGTATTATCCGTATAATTTAATGGTTTTATGACATAACCGGAAATGCCTAATTTTTCTGCCATCTTTCGGTCAGTACCCTCTGAAGAGGTGGTCATAATAAAAACCTTGATATTTTTTAATGTTTCATCAGCACGAAGCATGCTTAAAAATTCAATACCATTCATTTTGGGCATATTCAGGTCGAGGAGGATTACATCCGGAAAAAGTGCTAGGTTGTTGTCTTTTAGCATATTAAAAGCTTCAATTCCATTATAAGCAGTGTATAGCTCGTATTCACTTTCTATTTTTTTTAATGACCGCTCTACACTAATAACATCCAGTTCATCATCTTCAATTAGTAAAATGGTGTGCTTTTTCATGTTGTTGTTTTTTTCCAGGTAAATATAAATTCGGCACCTTTGCCTGATTGTGATTTAACAGTGATGTTTTCCTGATGCTCGTCCATTATTTTTTTAACTATGGCAAGGCCGACACCGGTGCTTTCATTTTCGTTTTTTTCCCGTAACGTTTGGAATATTTCGAATATTTTTTTGTGGTAACCGGGATCAATACCTATACCATTATCTTTTACAGAAAACTGGTAATAATTTTCAAATTCTTTACATGTGATATGGATGTGCCCTTTGCCATGCTGACTATATTTAACAGCATTACTAATCAGGTTGGCAAAAACCTGTTCTAATTTAATCCTTTCTGCATAAAGTTCCGGAAGATTGTCAATTTTGAATATAAAATCCCGTGGGACAAGTGAGTCAGCGATTTCGTGAACCAGCGTGTTAGTATCAATAGGCTCAGGAGGTGTTTTCATACTAATCCGCGCGTAATCAAGCAAACCATTAATAAGTGCCTCCATCCGCCTTGTCCTTTGCGGGATGATCATCAGGTATTTTTTCATTTGTGGCGAAAGTTCCTCCTGAAGGTCTTCTTCAATCCATGTGATTACATTATGAATGCCTCGAATAGGTGCCTTAAGGTCATGCGATACGACATAAGCAAATTTATTGAGTTCGGCGTTACGGTTTTCCAACTCTCGTATGTTTTTATCGAGCCTGCCGGACATGGTATTTAAAGATTTTGATAAGCCCGTTAATTCATCATTCCGGGTATCATTTACAATGGTAAAGTGCCCTTTCGATATATCTTCGGCGAGGCTCACCATTGTTCGGATCCTGTTAGTTATAAGCATTATTATATAAGTAGTACTGCTTATCCCGACACAGATGGTAAGTGCGAAGAATACTAATGAAAAAGCATGTGTGTTATTAATTGAATTTGAAAGCATAGCCCCATGGTGCTTTCTGGTGGCGTACTCTATTTTATCGAATCTGGCAAATTTAGCTGCAATCGCATCATTCATTTTTTTTCCGACATGCTTTTTCAGCTTGTTTTCAAAAAGCTGTTGATAGGCTTGCGATTTTGTTTTCCTGGCATTAATAAGCTGGCCCGAATACTGTACCCAATTGGAATGCATTGTGCTGATAGAATCTAAAATCGAACGCTGTACACTACTGTTGGGAAATAATTTTTTTTGTTCTTTAAGGTAAACAGGGACTGTTTTTGCACCTTTATAATAAGCATCTAAAAATGTACTATCATTCGTTAATAAGTAGCCTCTAAAAGAGCTTTGCATATCTATAATTACTTTATGCGTTTTATTGGAATTACGGATTACTGCTTCTGATTTAGAAAGGAACTCAGAATTACGCTGTACCTTTTTAGAAAGTAGGAAATTTGTATAGGAATCTGCAACAGACAGGATAATTATTACAGCAAAGGCTAGTAAAATCTGTGTAGATAATTTCATTTTTTCCTATTATTGTGTGATTATAATGTGGATATGTGTAAATTTTAAGTAAAATTAGTTAAATATATTAGTTAAAGACCATAATTTTTTAAAATATGTAAAGCTATTCATTTGTTTTTTCTTACTTTTGTAACTAATCATCCCATTTATAAATCTACCATCTATGAAATACAATTACATCTTACAAATTGATGATGATGCCGAGGATTGTGATTTTTTTTCTGAGGCTTTACAATCTGTTTCCAATGCCACGTATTTAGCGATACATAACGCAAAGGATGCGCTGATAAAATTAGAAAAAAAAGTGGTAATACCTGACATTATTTTTCTTGACCTGAACATGCCCAAAATGAATGGAACCGAATTCCTTATTGAACTAAAGAAAAGGGAATTCCTAAAACATATCCCGGTTATTATTTTTTCTACTTCTCCGGTAACTGAAATGATGTTCCAGACTAAAGACCTGGGTGCCTGCGATTATATTACTAAACCAAGTGATTACAGCACATTAAAAAAATTACTGCAGCAAAGATTTAGTAGCTAATAGCTTTTACGATTAGTGTTTACATATTGGATTCAACATATTTTTTAAAATTGTCCAGTATGGACTGCCAGCCTGCTTGTTGCATTTCCTCAGGGTTTATGTTTTCAGGATCAAATGCTGAAATGACCGTTGTCGTTTTACCATTATCTTCAAATTGTACCGTTACCTCTCTACCATCCGGCATGGTATAAGCTATTTTTTTATACTCTATAATTTCGTTGTATACTCCTTCAAAATCAAAACTAGTCCCTCCGTCTCTGGAAGCCATTACATATTTAAAATGTCCGCCAGTCGTTAAATCATTTTCTGCACTTGGGCAATGCCAGTCGGCTGAGGCAAAGTTCCAGTTTATAATATGTTGTGGTAAAGTCCAGCAATCCCAAACTTTTGTAGTATCGGCTAAAATAGTAGCTTGTATTATAATTTTTTGTTGGCTCATGGTATGACGTATTTAATGGTTTTGGTAAATAACACGTTTTCTAAATAATTATTATTTAAGGACGGAAATTATTCATAATTGATATAGTTTATAATAAGTATACAATATAAGATTTATAATAAATAAAAGAGGCTGTCTATTTTTATTGAAAGCCTTTTTGTTTGATGATTTTACTCAAAATGAAACAGCAACCCAATTTTGAAATTCCTTCCTCTTGTACTAAATCCTCTCGTTTCTGTAAAGTCTTTGTTCAGGATATTATCTACTGCTGCAAAAACATTCAGTATTTTTTTGATAATTTCGAAACGGCCATTAACATTAATTAGCTGATAATCTTTTAAAATAGCTGAGCTGACAATCGGGTCAAAATTTGGCGGAAGGTATTCCGTGTATTCTATATACCGGTCTGATACAAATTGATACCCAACGGTAAAAGCTGCTTTTGTTGTAGCCTGGAAATCCAGCGAAGCATTTACTTTATGCTTCGGATTAAGGATACGCGTTGCCCTGTCCAGTTGTGTAAAAGTATAATTCGTATTAAATTGTATATTATCCGATATTGTATAAGCAGCCATCACCTCTACTCCTCTTATATTATTCTTTCCATCCTCATTAAAATATTTATAGGTTGAAAGATCAAAACCTATTTCATTTTTCTGTTCGCGATAAAAAGCGACTGTATTGAAATTTAATTTATTATTCAGGAAACGGATATCAAAACCTGCTTCAACAGTAGCATCTTTTTGTGGGGTCAAACTAACATCACCATAAGAAGAAAATAACTGATATAAACTTGGAGTAATATATGCTATACTGTAAGAAGCAATAATTTTTAGGGGCAATCCTTTAAAGTTATAAGAAGGATTAACATTGAATACATAATTGTTCCCATATTTAGAATGGATGTTTAATCGCCCGCCGGCATTCAGGTTAAACCCGGTATCAGAATTAAATACAGTAGTAAAATAAGGATCTATAATACTAAATTTAGTAGCTTCTCTTTGTATGGTTTCGAATTCACTTTCAACACCCATATCATGATACTGCATTTGTACGCCGCCAATAATAAATAACTTTTTAGTCAAATTGTATTTATTAAACACATCATTAGTAACATTTCTTGATTTGTATATTGAAGAACTACTAAAATTAAAAATGGTACGTTCAATAGTATTGGCTCCTGCATTAATAACGAATTCCCCTTTATTATATTTATATTTTGGTGCGATGCTCAGCCTAAACTGATTGGAAGCATTATAATTTTCAGTATTATCTGTAAAAGGCCCTGAATCAAAATTACTCTTTAACCGGTCATAACCTGCTAGTATATCAAATGAAAATTGGGGTGTTGGCGTAATGCCTAATTGTACCAATGTATTGACCCTGGAAAAACGATCATCTTCAAAAGTAACAGCATTATCCGCCGGCCTGGCTTCCGAAATACCTCTTGTCTCCGTGCTGTTTAATGAAGCAAAATAATTTATTTTTTCTGATCCTCCTTTTACAGAATAACTTTGATTGTAATCCTGAATACTGTAATCAACATCAGTGGCAGTAGTCTGGCTACCTACACTCAGGATAGCATCACCGATAATATTCTTTTTTTCTGCTTTTTTTAAAGTGATATTAATTACCCCGGTTGCAGCACCCGTACCATACAATGTGCTTGATGCCCCTTTCATGATTTCAATACTTTCTACCTGGTTTACAGAGAGCAATCTGAGGTCATAGGACAAACTAATTCCTGATGCGTCCGTTACCGGGATACCATCAATTAAAATCAACACCTGATTGTTCCTTCCTCCGCGAATAAACACTCCTAAATCTTTACCGGCATTACTGTTGCTGCCATTAATTTCAAC
>DASVUQ010000413.1:0-10565 GCA_036386975.1 Flavobacterium sp.
TAATATAAAAACAGAAAAATTATGGAAGAATTATTATGTAAAAAGTCCTATCATTGTAAACCAATAACAGGACTAAAAATGAGTTGTAAATCTATTTTAGGATTAAGTATAAATATGTAAACTTATTTTAGGACGAGACACTCTTTGCTGGCACGGATTGCTAATCCGCGCGATCGGCGGCTTTTGCATTATAGTTAAATATACCTTTATTAATAAAACTTAAAATAATTCAATTGGCATCAATATAAACTTTATAAAACAGCAAAAAAATTTATAAATAAATCTTTTTTGCTGTTTGGGGGTGATTTACAATATAAACTGCAGTTTAATTAAAAAAAAGCACAGATCTCGGTTGTATTAAATAACATAATGTTGTATAAAGAGTTGTCCTAAATATCAGTATTTAACAATCTTATATTTTCCAAGTAGCAGCATTAATACCATATTACATTTTAGCATCTTATTTTATTTTTAAAGACAAATAGATCTTTATGTCTAAAACTTTTAACACTTTTCACTTAAATTTCAAAGTACCTTGATTTTGACCCTATAGCCTCTAATACCCTGAGGCGGTTGCCCAACTTGTTTATTGATAAGCAGCAGGGCCTGTTAGTAAGCATTGGAATCCCTTAATATTTTAAATGATAACATAAAATACTTACCACCAAAAAATTTAAAGATTTCTTTAATAAAATATAGCTGCGGTATAAATATAAAAAAACCTCGCAAATTTGCGAGGGTTTATTGTTATCTGCCACACGAAAGGATTAGTGCGAGGGCAGGCAAATATAAGCATTGAAGAAAAAGGTTATATGTGGACTTGACTATTTTTTCTTTTGTTTTTCATTTGCGTCATTTAATACTTTATCAGTTCCGTTCATATAAATACTGGGTAAAATAGTATTTGTAAAGACATTCCCTCCTACTATTCCAGTAGCACCTCCCATAGCTCCAGTAAATATTTTTGCAGTATTTACTCCTGCATCTTGACTACCAGTTTTGTTGTACGCAGAGGTTCCGAAATTATTAGCTGTATTAAGGAATAAATTTGCTAAAGCAACTTTTCCAATTAATTGGTAATTCTTTCCTCCTACTCCTACAAGAGTATTTATAAGTAGTTGCCTTCCATCAACATTTTCTATTCCTTTTTTAAAATAAGCTTGCGCAGCAAGATCTGTTAATCCTCGTGTTGCAGCTCCTCTAAGATAATTACCTACTACTGTTCCACCTGCACCAGTTCCTCCCATAATAAACGCAGGGAAATATATTTGTGCAGAAAGAGCTTTCCCTAATTGATCTGCCATTTTTGCACTCACATAAGGTGCATGATCTCGATCTTTAAAAGCTTTTCCATCTACCGTATAGTTTCCTCCTTCACCTAAAACGACTTTTTGTTTTACGCCAGTATCCACCCCATTTTCGGACAATGTTGTCGTATAGCTGCTATTGTCATCTCCACGACCATCAGCATAATCTACAAATCCAGCATCAGCAGCTTCTTTAGGAGTTGTAATATCACTTCTATATTCCCAATTGCTATGACCTGTTCTTCTTACCCAATCACTTTCTGATCTTCCATCAGGATCAATAAATCGTAATGGATTATTATAGGCATATCTATAAGGAGACCAAGCTCTGTCAACTTCCGCTAGCGGATCTACAACGCCCCATCTTCCCAAGTCCGCCATATAGAACCTTGCCCCATAATCATACATCCCGGAGTCTGCCTGTAGTTCCTTACCGTTGTACTTATACTGATATGCCGCATTATACCCACTTACCATAGTGTTATACCCCTGGTGCTTCAGGCCAAACGGATAATAATTATTCTCTGTTAGCACTTCTATACCGTTGCCGTTATGCTGGTAGCTTACCCTTACATTGCCTAAATGGTCGTTGTAGTTGTAGACATACCTGTTATTTACAAAATCAAAATAGCCTTCCGATGTAGGATAAAATTGTAGCGAAGCAACACCGCCTACAAGACCTCCACTAGGTGGAGTTGTATATTGAAACCCGTCTATATAATCTGTGGTTTCTGTAAATGCTGTGCTGCTGCCCGAGGGAATATAATTATGTATCTTTTTTAACTTTACACCATCGGCACGATAAAGATATAAGGTATAGCGCCTTATGGCCCCTGTACTGGTAGGCTGCCCCTGGTCAAACCCAATTACAGACGTAAGGTTCAGGTGGTTAGATTCAATATAGATAATCCCTTTGTCTTTATGGTCTTTCATGTTCCCGTTGTCATCATAGGCAATAATATTCCCTGAGGTATCGGGATACCCATTATACTGACCTGAAATATCAGCCACAGAATTGAGCCTGTTGCCTGTATAGGTATAATCCAGGTTGTCAATTGGCAGTGCTATAGTGTTTCCTGGTAACAACCCTTCAGACCGCTTCAGGTTCGTAATGTTCCCATTTAGGTCATACGTCATTTTCTCATAATATTCTTTTGCCGAAGGATTAGTGTCCTTCTGGTAAAAACCGGCACTTAGCCTGTTCATGTTATCATAAACATAGCCATAGCGCCTTAGATGATCTGTTGGTATGGTAGCCGTTTTCCAGTCTACCTCCGCGATATTGCCGTTATATTTAGGCAATACTTTTAACGATGGGTCCAACAGATCGGGTGTCTCCAGCCCTTCTACCTGGTTGTATTTGATCCTGTACCCAAACAGATCATCCCCCAGGTTGGCAGGGTCGTTGATCTTGGTCATCCAGCCGCGGATGTTATAGGCATAGTCTATGTGCTGAAGCGGTGTTAACAGGTTTGCCCCGCCCACTTTTTTAACCTTAAGCTGCGATAGTTCGTTATACTCATTGCGGGCCAGGTATTCAGCAGGGTTGTTGTCTACCTGGTGCTGGTGGGTGAGCAACCTGTTTTGCCCGTCATAGGTAAAGGTTTCGGTAATCACCCTTTCGGTGTCGGCATTTAATCTCTTGTGTCTTGTAATGACCTGTAACGGCAGCCCTGCAAAGTCAAGCTCCGATTCTGT
This sequence comes from Flavobacterium sp., assembly GCA_036386975.1. Taxonomy (GTDB): domain Bacteria; phylum Bacteroidota; class Bacteroidia; order Flavobacteriales; family Flavobacteriaceae; genus Flavobacterium. The sequence continues at coordinate 3,006 of DASVUQ010000413.1, forward strand.
TTGGGTATACCCTCCCAAATGGTTGATGGAATGGCTGCCGAGTGCTCTCCCCCTGGTGTCGTACCAGGTGTAGCTTTGGGTCCAGTTGTCATCTTCGATGTTTTTTATGTAAGAGGCAACGGGCAGGCTTTTGGTACTGATGCTGGAGTTTTGGGCATCCTGTGGCAATACATCCTGTCCCAATATCTGGGTAGGGATTGTAGGGGTTCCTGTAGGATATGTGTCATAATAATTAACAGACAATACTGTTTCAATATCAAAAAAGTAACCGTTGCTGTAATACACCTGCATCCCGTTCCTGGTAAAGCCGGTGGGATGTTTTGACTCGGTAACGACCAATCCCCCTGCCTGGTCCTGCATACTTACCCTGTCCCCGGCAGGCAAAATCCCGGTATAGACCACTCTTCCAAACTGGTCGTATTTGGTGATATTCCATTTGCCGTTGGTACGCATGTTGGCATCCTGCGTAAGGACCAGCCGGTCTGCCTTATCATATACCATATATTCCCAGCCTTTGCCCGGGAGTTTCTTCTCTACCAGGCGGTTCCTGCCGTCATACCGGTACTGGTAACAAAGGTTGTTTAACACCGTTTCATCTATGGGGTCCGTAGCTGGAGCAACGGAAGCCAATGGTGGCACCACATACGCCAGCTGGTTGTATTCATTGTACACATAATAGGTGTCTGCATTTTCTGTATCACTGATTACTTTCCTTACCAGCAGGGCTTGTCCCTGGCCGTTTTTGAACTCGATAGTTTTATTGCCGTCTTCATCGGTAACCGTGGTTTTATATAGCTGGGCTGCATCAAAAGTCCCGGATAAACTTATATTAGATAAGGTAGCTCCGCCTGACCATGATGTGGACGTGGTATATTTTTGGACTTCGCCTGCTATATTGGCATCATAGTCAAATTTTACGGGTTTGGTGTCCCAGGCATTGCCTACCTGTTTCTGCTCCAGCACCCGGTTTAAAGGGGAGCTTTCCAGGATCTTTTCGGCATAAATCTTTTCTGAGCCATAAACAGCGGGGTTAGAAGCATGATCCAATGGTGCTGTAAAGATGCTGCCGTTGGCTGAGAAAGTTTGCGGAACAGGCAGAAAATCTTTTACCTGTCTTCCGAACCCGTCATATTCAATATGGGTAACAACATCCCTTCCCAGGGGGGAGGCTTTGACATTGACCACCTGCTTGGGCCTTCCAAGCCCGTCGATATACTGGACGGTTTCCACGGTTTTGGGGTTGGGAAGGGCAGGGTCTGACAGATACGTCTTGGAATAGACATAGTTTTCCGTAGAGCTAAGCTGTGCATGGGAGAAACCCGTGACAAGCAAAAGAGTAATAAAAATAAGTATTCTTTTCATTGTTGTGTGTTTTATGGTTTGTAATTGTATTTGAATTCTTTCAGTAGTTTTCCTGTTGTATTATTCTCCCTAATTTCTTGTAACCTGTTGGCAGCATCATAGAGATACACTTCCCTGATCCCGGATGGCGGGGTGATGCTGGTTACGCCAACCAAAGGGTCGTAGGTATAGGTAGTTACCTGCACTGCTGCTAACGCGGCAGATTTCCTGAACGTGTCTAATTCGGCAATAAATGCCGGTTCATTAGACGGATTTAATGCATCTGAGTCCGAAGCTGAAACAATCGCTGCAGTAAGCCCTGAATTTACCAATTGCTCATATGTCATGCCTTCTACTTTGGCAATCGGCTGGGTCTGGTTATAGCCCCAGACAATAGAAATAGGGATATCATCTTTGCCGGTGTACTGCTGGAGGTTTCCTTTAGCATCATATTTGTCGTAAGTGACTTCGGTCGATGGAGTGTTACTTAAAATGTCGTATGATTGTACAGACAGTGGCAAGACTAAGTCTTCAGCCTGCGTGGTAGGAATTGAGGTCGGATATACTGTTCCCGTTTTGGCTAATATTTTGGTTGAAGCGTTCATGGTTTGGGTAGAAATCGTTTCCAGCGGAATACCGATCATATTTCTGTCGATCATCAGCTGATTGCCTTTCTCATGGGCGTAGCTGTAAGTAGTTTCTTGAACGGAGGTGTCAGGGAAAGTAATGACTTGTTTCAAAGGATTTAAACTTTTGTATGAATTATCGTAAAAATACTCTACACTTTCTTCTAACTCTTTGTTATTTAAATAATCAGTTATTTTAGTCGATTTGTTCTTTACCCATGCAGATGTAATTTCATAACGATCGAAGGAAAAAATAGGAGTATATATAATATCTACACTTATATATGATCTTACAATAGCTATAATATTCAACTGATAAGGTCTTATTGTCAAATTTGGAAATGTACTTAAATAATCCTGAGACCTTTGATTAAAGAAAAAGTCATTAGAATATTCATTTTCTATTTTTTTTACCATAATATTATCAGAATTAAAAATTTCTTTTCTAATCAATAAACCTCTTGCAAACTGGTTATTAACAAAGGTCTGATATGGTGTTCTATGATTATAAGCATTGGTAGATCCTATATTATAATAAGTATCTATTGTTTTCCATTTTTTATTTAGTTCGTTTATATTTATCCTTTCCGTTATAACCTTGTCATAAATAGTAGGTTTCCCATTAATTGTTGAGAGGTTAAAGTTTCCAGAATTACTGACAACTAGATTCTCACAAGAATCTCCATTGAAACCGTCTGGTGATATGACAGAATAATAGTAATTAATGGGATCACCCATAAAAACTCCTGTAGATACATTATTTTCATCTTTATATGTAAACACTTCATCTATAATAGTATTAGAGTTTTCATGCTTATTAATTCTCTTCACTCTTATACCTCCTACGGATTTATTATATTTTTTACTTTCTGTTTTTATTTCGTACCATTCTGCAACAATGCAAGGCATTGGCATACTAACATCAATATTACCTATCCTACGAAATCTTATTTTATACATAGGTTTTTTTTCTAAAAGGAAATCGTATTCTTTATTAATTAAAAATTGTTTCAAGACATTATTATTTTGATCTAGTAACTCTCCTATGACATATGGTCCTGTCGGAAGACTGCCTGTGCCGTCATCATCAGGACTATAGGGGCTATTAAAGGTGAATTTAAATTGTATATTAGGACGATTTGAATTAACAGAAAAAACCTTGCTTATAGGATCATTACCATTTCCGCATTCTGTGAAACCTCTATGAAAAACTTCTGTTTCTTCACCATCAAAATTAAAATCATCCAATTCATATTCAAGTTTCATTTTACCCCCTGTAGGATAGATAACTTCTTTTAAACTTCCTGAAAGAGCATAATTAATATTTGGGTTTTTATTATCACCCCATCCATAGACATTATCTTCCATTGAGAAATATGGTATTCCCAAATTATTTAGTTGGCCATTGAAATATCCAACATAATCTGTGGCATCCGATAATCTGTTGGGAAGAGAATAATCTTCATAATATGTTAATTTATAGGAAGAGTTTTCAATAGTATTTTTAACTTCATTCAACTTTAATCTTTTGGTAAGAGTATTTGTATGAGCTGGATATCCACTAATATTTTTAACATCATTAGAGGTGAAATAATTTTTAGTAAGATTGTAGTTTGCAATTAATTTATCATATTTGTTGTAAACAGAAATTGTTTCTAATGAAATTCCGTTAATAATATCTTCTCTATTATTATTGTAGGTAAAAAATACATAGCCTTCAGGATAGATAATTTTACTTAAATATTTTTCAGGCATCATTTCTGTTAATGACGCATATTCATTATATTCAGAACTTGTACTGTTGATACAATATAATGGAAAAGTATATCCTTTATAATAACTACTTAAATAACTATAGGAACCTGATAGATATTCAAATTTAATTTCTTTTCCGGTTTTGAGTATAATCTTGTTTACTATAAAATCTGTATTTACAACATTTTCAACAGAAGGGATATAACCTCCTAAAGTTCTCATTCTATTACCTACCGAAAAAAAATAACGATTTCCAGCATTATCTGTTAAAATGGATAATCCTTCAATTTTTATATCTGTTTCAGGTATTTTAACAATTTTTCCTGCGCTATCGAAATAAAAATCTCCTGAAATATTTCCTAAAGAATAAGAAAAAATATCTGGTTGGGTATCTCTTTTTGTTTGTGTAATAGGATTATCAGGCTCAAATACATTAAATCCTGTTATACTTACTGCTAAAGCATGATCATTAGAAGCTCTATTATTAAGTTGAAAAGCTCCGTCTGCTTGATTAATAGAAGGAATACTTCCTTCATCTTCATTTCCAAATATTTGTTTTGATAGGGAAATCCCTCCTACAGATAATGACCAGCCAAGACCCACTTTTGAAGCTATTTCTTTTACTTTTATTCCAGAAGCATGATATTTTAAAGAAATAGGTAAGTTATAATCGTCAACTTTAATATTGTATATAGGAATATCAATTCCTACTGCTCCTGTATGTGTAGAAGTGGGAATATCTACAAATTTTGCAAATTGGCTTGCATCAGGAGATTTTATGTTTAAATTATATTTATTGGGAGCTATGCTATAATTTTGTGCCTGTAATTTATAATTTTGCTGCAATAAAATTATAATTAAAAAGTATAATAGTTGTTTTCTCATTTGTGTTATTTTTTTATGATTTTAGCGTTAACGGTTTTGTTGGTATCTGTTTTTATAGTGATTAGATATGCTCCCTGGATCAGGTTCTGGGTATTGATCTTTGTTACCTTATTACTGGTCTTTAGGCTTTTGCATTTGCTTTACCCCTATATTATATACTATAGCTCGTGACAGGCAACTGACAGAAATAATTTTTTTCATCGTGTGTTAGTTTTTGTAATTGTACTTGAATTCCTTAAGGATTTTTCCTGCTGTATCTTTCTCCCTGATCTCTTTTAACCTGTTGGCATCGTCATATATATACACTTCCCTGATCCCGGATGGCGGGGTAATACTGGTGACGCCAATAAGCGGGTCGTAAGTGTATGTGGTTACCTGCACTCCCGATAATGCAGCAGGCTTCCTGAAATTGTCTAATGCCGTAATGAGTGTAGGTTCGGTAGCCGGATCTGATACATCATCATCCGAAGCCGAAACAATTGCAGGAATAAGCCCTAAGCTGACCAGCTGGTCGTATGCGATCCCTTCTACTTTAGCGATGGGCTGAGTCCCGTTATAGCCCCAGACAATAGCAACAGGGGTACTGCCTTTGCCGGTGTACTGCTGAAGGTTGCCTTTAGCATCGTATTTGTCGTAAGTGACTTCGGTCGATGGAGTGTTACTTAAAATGTCGTATGATTGTACAGACAGTGGCAAGACTAAGTTTTCAGCCTGCGTGGTAGGAATTGAGGTCGGATATATTGTTTCCGTTTTGGCTAATATTTTGGTTGAAGCATTCATGGTTTGGGTAGAAATGGTTTCCAGCGGAATACCAATCATGTTTCTATCAATCATCAGCTGGTTGCCTTTCTCATGCGCGTATTTATAAGTGCTGATCTGGCTAGAATTATCAGAAAAATTTATGGCAAGTGAAGTCGGGTTAAGGTGCTTGTATGTATTATCATATTGATAATTAGAGGTCTCCACATGACTTTGGTTATTGTCAAAATAGCGGGTGCTTTTTTGTAATTTCAACTTTACCCAGCTTGAACTTATGGAGTATCTGTGATATTCAAATACAGCATCATAATAAGGCAGAATGTACGGAAGACAACACTGATACGAAATCCCTATAATATTAAGCACATAGGGCTGAATGGTAAGTTCCGGCGAATATAAATAATCTGCTGACTGCTCATTAAGGTTATAATCAAATTCATAATCAAATTCCTTTTTTTCTAACAACTTGTTGAAAGAGTTGTAAAATTCTTTTTTATTGAGAATTCCTCTTGCAAATCGATTATTGGCGTATAGAAAGAAAGGCTGCCCCGCGAAAGTAAAATTAGAAGATGGATAATTAGTAAAATAATCAATCGTTTTATAGTTTTCTGTACCTGCAACGTTTTCTACTTCTGTGATTACCCGGTTGTATGCGACAGCTTTACCATTGATGGAAGTAAGGTTAGCATTCCCTGAATTGGTAATGATCAATCTTTCACAGGAAGCTCCAAAATCTCCATGAGGGCTTTTAGAGAAGTAGTAATAATCAATTTTATCTCCGAAATATTCACCGGAAGTTCTGTTATTTTCAAGTACATATTTATAGTTCTGGGCCAATACAATATTGTTGTCAGCATCTTTTTTAACAATTCTTTTAATTCTGATCCCACCAATACTTTTGTCATAATCCTTAAGCAGGTTTTGAACATCAAACCATTCTATTGTTAAAGATGCGTATTCTGATGAAGGGATATTTCCAACTTTTCTGATCCTTGCTTTGTAAGTGGTTTGGGCAGGTAATAGAAAATCATAATCTTTTACAACAAGATATGTTTTCACTATGTTATTGTTGGCATCTAAAATCTCACCAACGAAATGAGGCCCTTGCGGTAAGGTTCCAGAACCATCATCCACAGGGTTTACCGTTGAAGCAAACTTAACTTTAAAATTAATCTGAGATAATGAAGTCGGAGTGTTGATCGTCTGCATCAGATCGGAATCCTGTACAAAAAGATCATTTCTGGTGATCTCTTTTTCAGTACCATTGAATTGAAAACTATCATTTTCATATTCTAATTCCATAGAACCTCCGGTAGGATATTTTATTTTTTTTAAACTTCCAAGTTTGGCAAAGTTGATATCAGGTTGTTTATTATCCCCTAAACCGTAGATCTGATTGTCATATTCAACATATTCAATACCCGAATTCAAATTTTGCCCATTATAAAAACCCAAATAATCCGTAGCATTGGAAAAACGGTTAGGAAGCGGGCTATCTTCATAGTATTCAAATTGATAGTTCTTGTTCTCAACAGTTTCTACCAACTCATTAAGCTTTAGCCTCTTCATTAGAGAAGCTGTCTCGCTGGCATAATTAAGAACATCAATCTGTTCTGTAGCAGTAAAATATCCCTGATTAAACTGATAATTTTGAATGATTCTCTGGTTTTTATCTTTAATTACAATGTTGCTGATCCTTTTCCCATCTACAATATCTTCACGGGTGCTATAATTAATGGCAATTTCTCCTTCAGGGAAAATGATTCTTCTCAGAATATTCTCCCTCAATACATTAGTAAACGTTGCATATTCATCATATTCATTTTGAGCAGCTCCACCCGAAGCAACAGGGGTTTGACACCCATAGATCGGATAAGAATATCTTTTGGTATAATTGCTCAAATATCCCCTCAGACTCCCATTAGAATTAGTACCATAAATAGGGTCATACTCGAATTCAATTTTTTTTCCTGACGGATAAACAATACTTGTAATATCATAATCTGTTATATTAATATCTTCAACCGTTGGAATACTGCCACCCATATTTCTTACAGAGTTTCCGGCAATAAAATTATAAATCACGCCTTTATCATCTGTAATTTTAAAAACATTTTCAATTTTTACTTTCTGATAAGGAATTTGTATGATTTTTCCGGTATGGTCATAATGAAATTCTCCCGAAACCCCGTTA
>DASVUQ010000414.1:0-2524 GCA_036386975.1 Flavobacterium sp.
GCATGGTTTACTTCTATCTTAGGATACTGATCTTTAATTACAGAAATTTGATAATTTAATTTTTCAAACTCTTTTACTTTATCATTAGAAGTAATAATTTGGTACTCCAGGTTATTACTAATACTTTTTAGAAATTGAAAGTTATGATTTGTTGCTGTAAAATTACTAGTGCTTTTTTGTTCTGAAAATACTACGGACTCTGTTGCAAGAGCTGCTACTTTCCACATAATACGAGTACCTTCTGGAACTATTGCATTTCCGGTACCCTTAACAACTTCTGATTTTTTATTAAGATAGGAAGGAAAATCAAGTACCATTTCAAAATTAGTAATGGTGGGCACAGCAACAACAGAAAGTTGATAATCTGCAGAAGCAACTCCGTTGGCTTCCACATGAAAATTAATATTTTTTGCAGGTTTGGTAAATCTATATTCAAAAATCCCTGGCCGCGTACTTTCCATAAAATAACTCTCATCATCAATATAAATCATTGCATGCTCAGGAGTTACGTTACCTTCCGATTTCATTTTTAAAATAAAATCATTGCCTTGTTCTGTTTGCAAATTTTTATTTAATACAACAAATTCAAATGGCGCAGGTGGAATAAATTGCGTTTTAAAATGCACTACCCTATCCAGGCTCTCCGTAATAATAGTACTGTTTCCTGATAAATAGAAAAAAATAAAGAACAGTACAGGAATGATTGCTATTGGCAAAAACTTGTTATTAGTATTAAAATTTATAGCATTAGTAAAAGGGACAGGCTGTAAAGAATGTGCTTTTTGTTCTATTGAAGCCAAAGCCAATTCTGATTTATGCTGATTATGGCTATCCTGATTGTCATGGGCCAGTTGCAGAAAATTAATTAACTTATCATTTACTTCAGCAAAATGATTACCAATTATTGTTGATGCTTCTTTATAACCTATCCCTTTCTGTATCCTGAATAATTTAAAAACAGGAAATAATATAAACCGTAACAGAAGAAAAAGTTCAACAACAATAAAAGCATAAAATAACAATGTTCTACCAAAAGGCTTTAGCCAAAGAAAGTGTTCAATAAAAAGCGTACACAAAAGATACAACAATCCAAGCCCAATGAAAAAAATCATACCTCTGATTAATTCATTGGTATAATATTTCCTGATAAAAGCTTCTAACTTTTGATAAATTAACGATGTTGTTTCCACAGTAAGTAGGTCATTAAATTCTAACTTATAAAAGTAATAATTTATGTGAATAATAAAATGTTAAATAACGCAATCGGAAAATATAGAAAATCTGATTATATGGTATTTATATTGAACTATTGAAACCTTATCTTTGCTCCAAAATTCTTATAATGTCCAAACCAGTTCGTGTGCGTTTTGCACCAAGCCCAACCGGGCCATTACATATTGGCGGTGTCCGTACCGCATTATTCAACTATCTGTTTGCTAAAAAAAACGGAGGCACTTTTTATATCCGCATTGAAGATACGGATCAAACCCGTTTTGTTCCCGGGGCCGAACAATATATAATGGAAGCATTAGAATGGCTAGGCATTGCACCGGATGAAACTGTGGGCAAAAATGAAAAGTTTGGCCCCTACAGGCAATCCGAAAGAAAACATTTGTACCAACAATATGCCGATCAATTGGTCGCAACCGGAAATGCCTATTACGCTTTTGATACACCGGAAGCTTTAGATAAACTAAGAAAAGAATATGAATCCGAAGGAAAAACATTTATATACAACCACAACAACAGAGAAAAGCTGGATACTTCCCTAGTCCTTACACAGGAAGAAACAAATAACAGAATAGCAAAAGGTCAGGATTTTGTAATACGGTTTAAAACTCCTGTAAATGAAACACTTCATATACATGATATTATCCGCGGAGATATAAAATTTGACACCAATCTACTGGATGATAAAGTATTGTATAAAAGTGACGGAATGCCAACGTATCATTTGGCTAACATAGTCGATGATCATTTAATGGAAACCTCACATGTAATTCGTGGTGAAGAATGGCTGCCATCGTTACCATTGCATATTTTATTGTACCGCTCTTTTGGTTGGGATGCACCGGAGTTTGCTCATTTGCCATTGATATTAAAACCCGTCGGTAATGGAAAATTATCGAAACGTGATGGCGATAAAATGGGTTTTCCGGTATTTCCATTAGAATGGAAAACTGAAGAAGGTGTTTCATCCGGTTATAGAGAAAAAGGCTTTTTTCCAGAAACAGTAGTTAACTTTTTAGCACTATTAGGATGGAATGATGGAACAGATAAGGAGCTTTATACTTTAAATGAATTAGTAGCAGCTTTCGATTTAAAACGTGTACACAACGCCGGGGCAAAATTTGATCCTGAAAAGAACAAATGGTTCAACCATCAATATTTAATCAAACGAAATAATGAAGATTTAGCAAAAGACTTTACCCCTATTTTAGAAGAAAAGGGTATTGCTATTGCTAAAGTCGATGTTGTCAGGATCGTTTCTTTGATAAAAGAACGGGCACATTTTGTTTCTGAA
>DASVUQ010000415.1:0-6933 GCA_036386975.1 Flavobacterium sp.
TAATATAAAAACAGAAAAATTATGGAAGAATTATTATGTAAAAAGTCCTATCATTGTAAACCAATAACAGGACTAAAAATGAGTTGTAAATCTATTTTAGGATTAAGTATAAATATGTAAACTTATTTTAGGACGAGACACGTAATGATAGCGCGGAAATTCTTTCCGTGCCCGTAACGATTTATAAATTGCGCCCACAAACAGGAGCAGCAAAGCCAGGATAAAAAACAGGCAAATTGCCTATTTTTTATTATAGTATTGCTATAACCAATACTCTTTCGTGTCTTGGCACATACAAAAACAGCGTTTATAAGTACAGTACAGTTGGTTTTGTCTACGCTAATACTACACCGTTATCCTATTATTACTATAAATAATTAATTTTATCCATTTTATTTGTTGTCTTTCAAAATGATAAAAGTTTACTATCCCCCAGCTGTCCCGCAAGCTTTACCTGTAAACAGCAACAAATCAATAAAACAAAAGTAAAAAACCACTTTATCAGAGAGGGGCCGTTGTGATTTTATGATCTATTAAATACCAAGTTGGTATTTACATTTTTTTAAGAGCCTGTTTAAAAATGTAAAATAAATAATTATAAAGGGTTAAAGAAACCGATTGAAAATTGTCTTTTTGTAGTTACTAAACAAAAAAAGATGTATCCAACCGATTTAACAGAAACCCAGTGGCAATTTATAGAAAAAACTTTGAATTTTGGTCATAGAAAACGAAAACATAGTTTACGATTAATTTGGAACGTCATTAATTACCTGGTAAAAACGGGTTGTCAGTGGCGGATGCTCCCTTGTAATTTTCCAAAATGGCAATTAGTTTATTATTACTATTCAAAGTGGTCTTTTTTAGAACATTTGACCTGTTGTTATCTAAATTAACCGAGCGGGTACGACAAAATGCTCAGGCAAGCCTAGCAATAATAGATAGTCAAAGTGTTCGTTGGGGAAATAATCGTTCTTTAAATGATTTTGATGGCAACAAAAAGGTAAAAGGGATCAAGCGTCATATCCTGGTTGATAAAAATGGATTCTTATTAGCAATTATGGTAACAGTAGCCAATGTTCACCACAGCAAAGCCGTACTTCTATTGATGAGAACATTTGAAATATTTTTTGTGCCCAATCAGAGTTATCCTAGCCGATGGCGGGTACAGAGGAGAAATTATAGAACAAGTCAAAAGCAGTTTTGGATATGTCCTGCAAGTCATAATGAGGTCTAACAATAAAAATTGATATTTAAACCCACTCATAAAAGATGGGTTATAGAAAGAACGTTTGCTTGGTTCAACAATGATAGAAGGCTATGTCGAAACTATGAACTATTAATGGAAACATCCGAAAATATAGTCAAATTATCAGCTATAAAACTATTATTGGATAAAATTTAAACAGGCTCTTATAATACAGACCGAATATAATGTAAAAACCCATTATAAAAATTGGTCTATTATATTTTTATGTTTGGTATTAATTCTGTATTTGCAGCCACATTAACAGATAGACGGCATTATTTTTTAACAAATAACTCAGTCGGTTAACGCAGGATTTATAACCCTGAGGTCGAAGTTCATCTCTTTTTTTTGCAAAAAAAACGGATCGTTTTTACAGATTTGGCTTTTTATATCATCAATTTATATAATATATCCTACAAATAAAATATTGTAATGCTGTTATCCTATGATATACAGTTTATACCGAACTTGTAATAATACTACAAAAATAAATATATATTTTTGATAAATATTGTTAATATTAATCCGTCATTTAAACACATTTATTATGTACCCACATAAAAAACCATTTGTTTCTTATACAACACTTGCATAAGTAAGATCAAAAAGGAGAATTATAAAATAAAGAAGAAATTATAAAAATAGAAAAGAAGATAAACACTAATTTTAAATACTATATATTATGAACCGCAATCAATTATTATTTATATCACTAATGATATATCAATTCAGTTTTTCACAAGATTTAATAAGTGAAGGAATAAACAAATGGATTTTTCATACACCAGATGATGGAAGAACCACAATGTGGATAGCTCCATATGTCAATAATGATTGGCAGTGGGGGGTAGCTACTCAATTTTTAAATAACGGCAACGTGCTTTTTAGTGGCAATGTAGGTATAGGGACAAATCCAACAGAAAAACTGGATATAGCAGGAAATGCAAAAATATCAAGTTACTCTCCTACATTAATTCTACAAAGAGATACAGCTGCCGGGGGTTTTACACAAGGTATTCAAACGAAGATGCTAGATGGCACTAACAACTGGTTTTTTGGTAATGTGCAACCTAATAGATGGAGCGTAAGTAAAGGGGATGATAGTAATGCACTACTGAATGTTCTAGAAAACGGCAATGTAGGTATAGGTACTGTAAACCCCGGGTATAAACTCGATGTTATCGGTACGGTAAGGGCAAGGGAAGTAAAGGTAGACCTTCTCGGTGCCGATTTCGTTTTTGAAGACGGGTATAAACTGATGCCTTTAAACGACCTGGAAAAATTCGTAAAGCAAAACAAGCACCTTCCTGAAATAGCCCCTGCCAAACAAATGCAGGAAAACGGTAGTGACTTGGGAAGCCTTGCCGTACAACTACTACAAAAAATAGAAGAACTTACGCTACATGCGATTGAACAGAATAAGAAAATAGAACTTCTGGAAAGGAACATGAAGAAATTACAACAAAACTAATGCAACATACCCTATACTTCCGGTCAATAAAGACGAGGGGAATGGAGTAGGGTCATGAAAATTATTTAATACAATCAGAGGTATGAAAAATAGCATTATACTGCTAAGTGTTTTTATCACAACTACATTTTATGGGCAACAAACAACTCTAAGTAAGGACTTGTTAGTTTTTCCGGTATCACCGGAAGCAGCCAGGCTAAGTACCTATGGCAACGTCCCTGTCAATTTATTTTCCGGCCAGTTGAATAAATCGATCGAACTTTTTAATGGCAAAGTAGGGGATTTTAGTCTTCCTGTTAACTTAAGCTATAATTATGCGGGCAACAGGCTAGAAGAAAGCCCGTCGATATCCGGGCTGGGCTGGCAATTGAATACTGGTGGGGTAGTTACCAGGGAAATAAGGGGATTGCCCGATGAGCATCCCAGAGGATACTATAGTGATTTCTCCCAGAGCCTTTTAAATACATATATAAATACCAATTTTATAGGACAGCCTCAAGCCAACACACTTGCAGATGGGTTTTGCGATACAGAAGTTGATAAATATAATGTCAGTGTAAATGGCATCCGGTTTTCTTTTAAAGTGGGCACAGATGGTAACCCCGTTTCTTTGTCCGAGCATAATCATAAGCTACGAATTATCAGGAATCCGAATAACCCACAAATAATCGAGGGGTTTGTCCTAACCGATACTAACGCAAATAGTTATTTTTTTGAAAGCAGAGAAATCAATGAGCCCGGTAATGAATACGGTTCCTATTTTGATGAAAATTTTATGAGTTATACTTCTGCCTGGCAATTATCGAAAATCATTGTAAATAATGGGGCTGAAATTAATTTTTTCTATGATACCAATAACTATACCAGTTACAGCTTTTATGCCAATCTTCAAATAAGGTGTCCTCCGGACTTTGATTACAATCTTAATTACGATGAGCAATACAATGAAGGGTTCCTTACCACGGTTATCAGAAGAAAAATTTTAAGGTCCATTACCAGTTCTAATTTCAATATTAACCTGGAGTACATCAGGCTCAATAATCACGAAGTGTATAATAGGATTAGCATAAAAGATTTTAAAAACAATACAATAGATTCTTATGATTTTGATTATTTAGAAAACAGGAATCTATTAAAAAAAATTGATAGGAACAATCTGTTTTTTTATGAATTTGATTATTTTGACGAAGGCTCTTTACCAACGTTTACCAGCTCTGTTCGCGATCTTCCAAGGAACCAGGACGAATGGGGTTTTGCCAACGGGGCAAATAATCTTTATTCCGTATTTATATCAGGAATTGAATCTCAGTTTAATGCCGACAAAAGTACTTCTTATCTGCACACTGTAAAAGGGGCATTAACAAAGATTAAATATCCTACCGGTGGTTTTACTCAAATACAATACGAACAAAATGCAGTAACTGAAGGCGGCGTAGGCGAGCCTGTGCCCAATGTGCGGATCAACTTAAAATTTAAAACTGACTTTTCACGTGATGCACCACCGGTTAAGGAACAAACTTTTACTAAAACTTTTGATACCGATGTGGTGGCCAATTTAAGCCATTATATCCAGAATATGAATTATATAGACATGTCGATAAGGCGTTTGCCCGGTGGACCGACAGGTAGGCAACCTTATCAGGGACCTGGCCAACACCTGCCTTATCACATCCAGGTCCCGCATGTAAGAAGTATGACGGGCCTCAACAACATTCCAATTATTGTTTTCCTGAATGAAATGGCAGCACATGATAACGGCTGTGAAGGTTTTAATAATTGTGAAATAGCCGGGAACAGTAGTGGTAATTTTACAATCGCTGCCGGCACTTACGAATTTAAGATCCGTTCCGAATATAACCGGACACAAGATGTCCGTGCTGAAATCCTACTTAATTTTTATGATCCTGAAGTTGCCACATATACAGGATCTGTTTCTTATATACCCATAGGAGGGATCAGGGTAAAACAAACGGCAGATTATCCTCTTAATAGCGATCCGGTAATTAAAAATTACGATTATGGGGATGCCTACCCCTTTAGTGTATTGCGTTTGAATTATATAACCCGCAAATATGAAACATGTTGTGTCGATTCTAACTCGAATTTCTACCCTTCGCAGCCTAGCATGATAGAAGTAACGGCAAAGGGCAACAACCTTTTATTGCATAGTAACTCCCCAGTTTACTATAGTTCGATAATAGAGCGGACTAACAGGGCTGAATCTGTTATTCGTGAAAGGTTCTTCTGTAATAACTGTGGAGGAAGTGGCGGTAATTGGGATAGTTCACCAACTTATTCTTACACAGCAGGCGTTTATGGCCGTAAAACCTATGTATATCCTGAGGGATATAAACGATCGGAGTTTGAACACCCCTTGTTAAAAGCCAATGATACATTTCCTTTTTACCCGGTAGGGACAGACTTATCAATAGGGGCCTTAAAAAGCAGCTTCATCTACTCAAAAAATGAACGCAACACACCTAATGAATTACTTTCAGCAAATACTAATTATTATTTTAATACCGATAGCCCTTATCTTCCGGACAGCCCTGAATTTAGCCATCCTGTATTAGATAACCCCAACTATCCCAAAAGCCTGAAAGTAGATTATAAAGTAAGGCTTATAGACCATAGCAGGATACAAGCCCCCTTTACTGTCCATGATTTTTTTTACTTTAAAATATATAAAGATTATGATGTAGAAAAATATATAAACCGGACCACAACAACAGAACATTTTAACGGTCAGGTGGTAGAAAAAAATGCTGTCATAGAATACGATACACATTACCAACAGAACCAAGTAACCACATCAGATAGCAACAACAACACTATTGTAAATGAAATGTACTATCCTTACGACTTTACCGATGCTGTTTCTCAGGAGATGGTCGTTAAAAATTGTATTGCCCCGATTGTAAAAGTCGTTAATAAAAAGAACGGGGACATCCTTAATTCATTTAAGTATGACTTCGCCAGTATGGGTTACAGCCTTTTTAAACCATCGGCCTTCCTGACCAGTAAAGGCAATGATGCCCTTGAAAAAGTAAAAGAATACGGTTATGATTTTAAAGGTAACGTTAATTATATCAGGGATTATGCAACTGCTACACCTCCAAGGGTGCCTCATAATGACCCTACTATCATCATCATCTGGGGCTATAACCAGGCCTATCCCATAGCCAAGATAGAAAACGGGGCCTCTGGCTTACCGCCATCACAAATAGCAGACCTGCAGGCTATATCCGATACACGCCCGGAAGCAGAACTGATCGCAGCCTTGGATGCCCTTCGCGTGACATTCCCCAATGCGATGGTTACCACCTATACCTATAAACCACTAGTGGGGATAAGTACGATGACCGACCCCAAAGGCAACCGGATGACCTATGTGTACGATAGCTCTAATAGGCTCAAAGAAGTACGTGACAAGGACAACAAGATACTTTCAGAAAACCAGTACCACTACCAGACACAAAACTAACAAAGATGAAAAAGCGTTATTTATTTTTTATTACTCCTCCCGCGCTGGCTATGAAGAACAAGGTAGCACTTTTTTTTACGGTCTTAAGCCTGAGCCTTTACTCTCAGAGAACACCAGCATACGAGGTTCCTAATTTTGCTGCAAAATCCCCTGAAGCAGCCGCATTTTTAAGATATGGGGAATACCCTGTCGATCTCTCGACAGGAGTACCGGGTATTTCTATCCCGATTTATACAATAGATTCACATGGATTTAAATTGCCCATCACACTCAATTATCATGCATCCGGCATCAAAGTAGACCAGGAGGCTACCTGGGTGGGATTAGGATGGAATTTAAATGCCGGGGCACAAATCATCCTAAGTGTCCGGGATGATGTCGATGAGGGTAATGATTATCCAGATTTCCCTACCCCGTCGCAGCTGGAATATTGGAACCAGCACCCTTATGCTTTTGATAGCCCTTACTTCAACAACCAATTAGGAGAATCAAAGATAAGGGATGTGTATCAGTTTTCTTCCCCAACAGCCAACGGGAGTTTTTATATAAGGGACCGTAACCGGAATGATGCTGTCGTATTTCCTCCTGATGCGTTTCGGGTGGATTCAGCAGGTGACGGCGGTTTTAGGATTACTGATCCGTCAGGGAACATCTATTTCTTTAACTCCACAAGAGAGGTTTCTTATGGTAGATTTACGCCTCGTGACACTTATAACAGTGCATGGTATGTAG
>DASVUQ010000416.1:0-26634 GCA_036386975.1 Flavobacterium sp.
TTTATGCTTTGAAAATAAAAGACTTCTCGACAAAATTGCTGAGTAAAATATTCGATAAACACATCAGTAAAGAAGCTAAAATAACAACCGACCAATGGAAAGGATACAGGCCGATTGCCAAAGATTATAATATTACACAAATCCCAAGTAAACAAGGGATCAATTTTAAAGCTTTGCATACAATGATACATCAGGTTAAAACATGGATAAGAACAACATATTCATGGGTTAGTGAAGCAAATATGGAACGCTATTTTAATGAGTTTTGTTATAGGATTAATCGTTCTCAGAGTAAGAATACAATATTTAATAATTTAATAAAGAAAATGGTTAAAGCCGATATGATTACACACAGACAAATTATAGGTAGCTAAATGTCGACCTCTATAAATTTATAAATTTAGTTCTAATCTATAAGCTATAAAAGAGCCCGTTTATACAAGACACTTTCTTATTTCTTTTCATCATTAAACTGCAATAGCTGATGATAAATAACCGCCCTCACCCGATCCCTTATTTCTTTTTTATCCTCTAATTTTTTGTTTTTTGTTTCCACTAAACAATGGGTCTTTGCCCTCATTAACCCGGGGCTTCCGCTGAAAAAAGTATAGGAAAAGCGTTTTTTATTGTCTGCAAAAGTAATGGGCACTATGGGTATCTGATGTTCTATGGCCAGCCGGAAAGCACCGTCTTTGAATTCATCTAATATAACCGATTTGTCATCCGGGACACCACCTTCAGGAAAAATACAGATGCTAAGCCCCTGATTGAGCCTTTTTTGGGCACGGTCAAAAACTTCCATCCTGCTACGGGAACTGCTACGGTCTACTAAAATACAGGTGCGTTTATAAAAGAAGCCAAACAAAGGGATCTTAGACAATTCTTTTTTCCCTACAAAAACAAACGGGTTGCGTATAATGGCAAGCATCAGCATAATATCTTTCATAGAAGTATGATTGGCAACCAACATGTAGCTTTTATCCTTTTCCAGCGCCTGCTCCCGCTCTACTTTATAATAAAAGCCACATCCGAATAAGATTACTTTGGCCCAAATTCTTGCCATAATAAAAAAATAAGGGTACCACTTTTCTTTTAGGATAGAAATGATTAAAAAAGGGAACATAATAAGGATCGGAATGGCCATCATAATGTAGAACCAGATCCGCCAGCATGTCCAGAAAATAATTTTAAGTAGCTTCATGTTGCCAAAAATAAGTTATAAATTGTAAAAATGTAACAATTTCGTGTTTAACTTTGCGGCAAATACAACTACAATGGCAAAAATATTAACAGGGGTCCAAAGTACAGGCACCCCTCATTTGGGAAATCTTTTAGGGGCAATTATTCCGGCAATTGCGCTGGCTAATCAACCTGAAAATGAATCTTTCCTTTTTATAGCCGACCTGCATTCTATTACCCAGATAAAAGATGGCGCAACATTAAGGCAAAATACCTATAGTACTGCTGCTGCCTGGCTGGCATGTGGGCTGGACATTAACAGGGTTGTTTTTTACCGGCAGTCGGATGTATCTGAAACCGCTGAATTGTCCTGGTACCTAAGTTGTTTTTTTCCATTCCAGAGGTTAACGCTTGCGCATTCGTTTAAAGATAAGTCAGACAGGCTTGAAGATGTTAATGCCGGATTATTTTCGTACCCGATGTTAATGGCGGCTGATATTTTATTATACGATGCTGAATTCGTCCCTGTCGGTAAAGACCAGTTACAGCATATTGAAATTACACGTGATGTGGGCGCACGTTTTAACCATCAGATGGGAACTACATTTGTACTCCCTGAAGCTTCTATCCAGGAAGATACAAAATATGTTCCGGGAACAAACGGAGGGAAAATGAGTAAATCGGCCAATAATACCATTACTATTTTCTTGGATGATAAAGCATTACGCAAACAAATTATGGCTATAGAAACGGATAGTACTCCGCTTGAAGAACCTAAAGACACTGCAACCTGTAAAATCTTTGCTCTATATAAATTATTGGCAACCGAATCAGAAACCGAATATATGGCCCGGCAATATGTTAATGTTAATCGCGATTTTGGTTATGGGCATGCCAAACAAGCTTTATTTGAATTAATTATAGAAAAATTTAAAACCGAAAGAGAAAGGTATACCTATTATATGAATAATCTTCATGAAGTAGACAAAGCGCTTTTATCAGGTGCCGAAAAAGCAAAAGCGGTAGCAAGGGGTGTTTTGAACAGGGTAAGGGAAAAACTGGGCTTTGAGCAAATATAATTTTATATTGCCTCAAATATTTTCCCTGGTAATGGCCGTATCACCCCTTTTAATTCCATATTAAGCAACATCCCTGAAATTTTATAGATAGGAAATCCACATTGCAGTGCAATGATGTCCATCATTTCTTTTCCATTTTGCTGTAGGAACTGGTAAATTTTTTGCTCTTCGCCATCCAATTCTACAAAAAGTTGTTTTTGAATGGATTTAGTGGGTTTTTCGATATCCCAATTCAGAATATAAATTAAATCTGCTGCACCAGTAAGCAAATTTGCTTTTTGTGTTTTAATTAAATTGTTACAACCCTGGCTGTACTTATCAGTAGTCCTTCCCGGAACTGCAAAAACATCCCTGTTATAATCATTCGCCATATTAGCTGTTATTAATGATCCTCCTTTATCCGCAGATTCTATAACAATAGTAGCTTCGGCAATCCCGGCTACGATACGGTTTCTTTTTACGAAGTTTTCTTTATCCGGGTTAGTGCTACTCCAAAATTCAGTTATAAAACCCCCGTTCTTTTCTATTCCGGCGACGTATTTATTATGAATTTTAGGGTAGACCTGATTTAATCCATGAGCAACTACACCTATAGTCTGTAAACCGTTTTCCACCGCAGCCTGATGTGCAACAATATCTACTCCATACGCAAATCCACTTACAATGACAGGATTAAGGGGTGCTATGTCTGCAATTAGCTTTTTACAAAATTCAGTCCCATAGGAAGTAATCTGGCGCGTGCCTACGATACTAATTATTTTCCTGTTCTTTACATCTATATTTCCTGAAGCAAATAGTAAAACAGGGCCATCAATACAATGTTTGAGCCTTTCCGGATAATTATTATCTAAAAAATAAGTAGTTTGTATAGCGTTACTCTTTATAAATTGCAGCTCTTTCTCTGCGGCTTCAAATATAGTTTTGTTTTTAAGGTTTTGTAGTAAAACAGACCCCACACCATCTATTGCTGCCAGTTGTGACGCTTTTGTTTTAAAAATAGTTTCGGCATTACCGCAGTGGTTAATCAACTTTTTGGCCATGATATCGCCCACACCATCTACTTTTTGTAATGCCAGTAAATGAAATAATTCCTGTTCGTTCATTTTAAGTATTTGAGGCTCAATTTATACATTTTTACGGAAATTGTTAATAAAAATTGTTAACAAAATTTTGTTGGGGCGGTATATTATGTACTTTTGTCCGCATGAAGACAGAACATTATATAGCGCAGCTTTTATACCGTTACCCTTGTGTGACTGTACCAGGTTTCGGTGCTTTTTTAACCGAAATACAACCGGCACAGCTAGGCCCGGATACGAATTCTTTCTTTCCGCCTAAAAAGGTTATTTCTTTTAATTCTTATCTAAAGCACAATGATGGTTTATTGGCCAATCATGTTTCACTACAGGAAAAAATAATATATGAAGATGCCGTAGAAAAGATTAGTGCGGTGGTAACTTTCTGGAAATCCAAACTGCAAAATAAAGAATCTATTGATCTTAAAAATATTGGGATTATAGCATTAAACTATGAGGGCAATATTGTTTTTATTCCTTCAGAAGAAGTAAATTACCTTACCTCATCTTTTGGGCTAACTGCTTATGTTTCTCCACTGATAAAAAGAGAAATACTTTTACATACTACGGAAGAAGCTGTTGTTGTAAACACCACTCCAACAAAACAAAAAGGTTACAATTATCTAAAATATGCTGCCATATTTGTGATAACAGCCGGATTAACAGGAACTTTTGGATATCAATTGTATCAAAAAAGAGTAGATCAGGAAACAAAAATAGTTCGTGAAGAAGTACAGAAAGATGTTGTAAATAAAATACAGGAAGCAACATTTTTTATTCAGAACCCGCTTCCCAATGTTACTTTAACATTAAAAGAAGCTAAAAAGCCCTATCATATCGTTATAGGTTCTTTTAAGAATGAAAAAAATGCAAAGAAAATTTTTAGAAATTTACAGCAATTAGGTTATGAACCTGTTATACTAGAAAAAAACAGCTTTGGGCTTTTTCCTGTATTATCAGGTAGCTTTACTAATTATAGTGATGCTGTGGACGCCTTGAGCAAGGTCCAGAAGAAAATAAATAAAGATGCCTGGTTGATGATTAAAGACTTATAAAAATCCTGGTAATCCGGGATTTTTTATGTTAATACACTTACTTAAAAGTTTATTAATAAATAAGTAAATTGAAGATATTAAAAAGAACGTTTTTATATTTGTAAAAAAACCATGGAACCGAAACACCCATCAGAATCATTTACTATACTTACGGACTTAGTCTTACCGAGCGAAACTAATCCGCTAAATAATCTTTTTGGAGGAGAATTACTAGCCCGTATGGACAGGGCTGCAAGTATTGCTGCGAGAAGGCATTCCCGAAGGATTACTGTAACAGCATCTGTAAACCATGTCGCTTTTAACAGGGCTATCCCTTTGGGGAGTGTGGTTACTGTAGAAGCAAAAGTATCCAGAAGTTTTAGAAGTTCTATGGAAGTCTTTATTGATGTCTGGATCGATGACAGGGAATCCGGTAATAAAACCAAAGCCAATGAGGCTATTTATACGTTTGTTGCAGTTGATGATACCGGTTTGCCTGTTGAAGTCCCCCCTGTAATACCGGAAACAGACCTTGAAAAAGAACGTTTTGAAGCAGCTTTACGAAGAAAACAACTGAGCCTCGTGCTTGCAGGCAAAATGAAACCGGATGAAGCTACAGAACTAAAAGCATTGTTTTTGTAAAAATAAGCTGTACTACGAATTTGGAACAGCCTATTTACTCACACTCCTGCTGTATACTATGCAAATGTTTTCTCAAGACTTAGTTAAGTTTTAAAGCAATTTATGATTGTTGCTACTGTTGTATGTTATAATTGATCATTTATTCTTATGGATGATATAACGGATATCCTCATTAATGTTGTTATCATCTTCTCTGCAGGCATTAGTCTTTTTTTTGCCTTGTTATGCTTGGTCAATATTCAGGGGGTTAATAAATCTGGAAACCGGTGGCTTGGGATTTTTATGTTGTGCATCTTCTTTCTCTATATCGATGAGATCCTTATGATAGCAGGAATGAAAATTGAAAATACTATTGTATTTATAGTATTAAATATTTCGGCTTTTACACTTGCTCCCATATTTTATTATACTGTTTCCTACTTTATAACTCCTGATAGGTTATGGAAAACAAAAGATTATTTCCATCTTTTTTCATTCGCGTTGCTTTATCTTTTACTATCATCATATCTATTATATGAAGAACCTTTACGCGTCAAACAAGGAAATTATTTTTTGGCTGAATTAGTTTCGGGCAATTTTGGAATATTATATTGCTTGCAAATGTTTTACTACTGCATATCGTCCTGGATAAAGTTAAAAAAGCATGAAAAAAATATTCTCCTCTTTAACTCAACAATTGAAAATATAGATCTTAAATGGCTTAGATATATAGTAATTTATATCATTATAATGTTTTGCTGTGTTTTTATTAAAGACGTTCTAAATAACTTTTCTTATTATTATGTAACGATAATTAACCTCTTATATTTATTCGGGTTCTTTTTCATTGCACGTTTTTCCATACAACAAAAAGAAATCTATCCATTTACAACGGACCAGAAGAATGAAATTATATATTCGGTTATTAAGGAAACTTCAAAAAAACAAATTCCTAAAAGACCAATAGAGGATGGTAAATTGCAGGAACTAAAAATTGCTTTACTGCATGTCATGGAAAATAAAAAACCATTTTTAGATCGTGAACTTAACCTGGTTAAGCTCGCTGCCATGATGGATATTTCTTCACACCAGCTTTCTTATTTAATTAATGCAGGGTTTAACGAAAATTTTTACCAGTTCATTAACAGGTACCGTATTGAAGAAGCAAAAAAATTTATCCTTGATGAAAGCATGAGTCATTTAAGTTTTCAGGGAATAGGTTTAGAAGTAGGCTTCAAATCCAGGAGTGTGTTTAATACTACCTTTAAAAAATGTACCGGGCAAACCCCAAGTGAATATAAAACCAGAAAATAGCACCAAATGATATTACAAAGGTGCTCGAATGGATCAATTCGGGCACTAAGCCATTAATCCTGATACTTTTGTGTTCCTAAATTTGCGGCTTAATTATTAACCTTTAATAAAAATGCACGCAATGAAACATTTTCTTTTTTTCGTATCATGCATCCTGACTGCCAAAGTCAGCGCGCAAATTTTTGAACCGGCAGAAAATAGCCATCACACCCTTGGATTTAATTTTGGCTTTGATAATAATTTAATAGGCTTAAATCTGGGATATGCTTATTATGAAGCAAAATACAAAACGTCTGCCTTTATAGATTTTACACAAGGGTCCTCATTAATAGGAACAGGAAATTTTAGAACTCAAATCGGGCTGCAAAGCTGGCAAGGGAGTTTTGAAAAATTTAATTTAAAGAACAGCATTGCATTTGTCTATGCGCAAAGCACGAACAAAGCAGGAAACTACTCAGGATTAGGGATAAACATAGTAAGTAACCCTGGCTTCAGGTTTAACCGGTTTGGCGTTGGTGCTGATTTACAATACAATCCTTTTTTTGCTACTCACATCAAACATTCGGACTATTATCGGCAAGACATTTATGAAAACGTAAAAGATGGCTGGTATAGTTCTACTGCACATAATTTGCGCCTGGGACTCTATGGGGCCGTGCAGCTTGGTAAAAAAAGAACATTAGAGTTAAACATTAAGGGCGGTTATCAAAACAATGGACAATACGACAAAATAATCCCTAATGCTTACGCAATTATCGGAATTAATAAATCTTTTTAATACATAAATCATGAAAAAACTAATTATTATAACAAGCCTGTTATGTTTATTTAACAGCTGTGACAAAATGGATCCTAATGAAGAGGGGAATTTAGTACCAAAAACAGTAGATCAGGATGCTTCTTTACCAAGTGTTACCTTATCTTCCACACAATTACATTACCAAAGTTTTGGCAACAGAGACCGTGAAAAAATATTTGTACTGGAAGGCGGGCCTGGTGTTAGCTATAGGTATTTATTAGATCTGAACAAAGAAGTAAACGGATGGAGCTTACCTCAAAATTACGAAGTTATTTATCATGATTATCGGGGAAGCGGCCTGTCGAAAAGACACCCAATATCCGAATTAAGTATTGACGTCTTACTAAAAGACCTTGAAGAACTAATTGACAGGTTGGCACCAAACCAGAGAGTGATTTTAATTGGGCATTCTCATGGAGGATTTGTAGCGGCACAGTACCTAAACACACATCCTGATAGGGTAAAAGGTGTTGTTTTTATTGAACCGGGCGGATTTTCAAGAGCCATAAATGATAAAGCAATTGACATTACAAAACCTGATTATTTTGGTGCAGATATAAATAAAGTTATATGGCTTAGGCAATTAATATCAGGTAATGACCATGCTAAAGGTGACTATCAATTCAGTCTTTTATTTGCTAATTATTCCCAGCCAGAACGAGGCGAAGACTGTGGTATGAAACACTCTCGCTTCGGATTAGCCATAAATTTAGCAATTCCTCTTGATGAAGTATATACAGGGCAATATGACTACACAACGAACTTAAGGAATTTTACTTCTAAAGTACTATTTATTAGCAGTGATCAGTGCAAAGACCTTGGGTATGACTTCCAGCAAGCACACCAGGTAGGTTTATTTCCAAATTATCAACATATAAAAGTAGTAGGTACAGGACACGGTGGCCTGATTACTTGCCGGGTCGACGAGACTTTGGGTTATATACGAACTTATCTGGAAAGTCTTTAAAAGGTTTTGTTTTTAAGTTGGTATGGATTGCTAGGATTAGCTGTCTACTTTTACTATATGGCTGTTGCACAAGTTGTGGGACAGCCTTTTTTTATTTTACCCGAATATGGTTCCTATTAAGGATGCTTTAAATATAAATTTGCCAAAATTAGATAAAAGCTGTTAAGGCAATTTATAACTAATTTTAAAGTTATATACAATGTTTAAAAGTGAATTATTTACGCCTTTATGAACGATATAACTACTATTTTCTCTAACATTATTATTATCTTCTCTGCGGTAGTTAGCTTTTTCCTTGCTTTTTTATGTTTAGCTAATGTTCAGGATGCAAATAAAGCCGGAAACCGATGGTTTGGAATTTTCATGTTGTGTATTTTCTTCTTTTATTTAGATAATTTGCTTATAATTGCTGGTGTAAAGATAGAAGATGCTATTATAGCCAGGATACTAAAGTTTCCAATTTTCATATTTGCCCCAGCATTTTATTATACTGTTTTATACTTTATAAGGCCTGACAGGCGATGGAAAATAAAAGATTATTTCCATGTTTTTTTATTTGCAATATTTTATTTTTCTCTATCATTATATCAATTATATAAAGATCATTCATTAGCTAAACAAGGAGTCTATTTTTTGCCCATATTAATTTCAGGTAATTTTGGAATAGTATATTGTTTACAGATTTTTTACTATTGTATATTATCATGGGTAAAGCTAAAAAAGCACGAACAAGATATTCGTTTATTCACCTCCACAGTAGAAAATGTGGACTTGAAATGGCTTAAATATATATTAGTTTGCGTACTCATAATGGCTTTATTATTAATTATTAATGCTATTAGCTTAAACATATTTTCAAATTTTTATTCTCTCTTAGATACCTTTTATTTAATTGGCTTTTTTGTTATCACTTATTTTCTTATGAAACAAAGAGAGATCTATCCTTTTACAACAAATCAAAGGAATGACATCATATATACAGTCATTAAAAATAATTCTAAAAAACAACCTCAAAAAAAACTGATAGAAGACTATAGGCTGGAGGAGCTAAAGACTGTTTTACAATACATTATGGAAAATAATAAACCCTTTTTAGATTGTGAACTTACCCTTGTTAAACTTGCCTCAATGATGGATATTTTATCACACCAGCTTTCATATATAATTAATACCGGGTTCAATGAAAATTTTTACCAGTTCATCAACAGGTACCGGATCCAAGAAGCAAAAAAACTAATCCTTGATGAAAAAATGAATCATTTAAGTCTTCAGGGAATAGCACTTGAAGTAGGTTTTAAATCAAAAAGTGTTTTTAACCTTGCTTTTAAAAAGAGTACAGGACAAACTCCAACGGAATATAAAGCTACAGAAAGTGCTGCTAAATGAGTGCTGATTCATCGAGCCACACACTAAAATAGAAATTCAATACCTACTGAAACTTAAATTTGCGGCTAATATTAACCTTAATAAAAAATAGTGCGCAATGAAAAAAATATTTAAAATTACCGTTATTTTGGTATTAGCCATTAGTTTGACGTATTGTAATAAAAATGATGATGAACTAACTGTTGATGCCTGTACTGTAAGTGCAGGTGTTAATCCGTCACATCCAAAAGCAGCTGCTTTTCAGGCCGTCCTTGATGAGTACGTACAGAAGGGTTTGCCTGGCTTAGTTTTATATGTTAAAACATCTCAGGGTATATGGACAGGATCGGCTGGAAAGGCATCTATTGAAACAGGTGAGTTAATACGTCCCTGCAACCTCATTTATTCACAGAGCGTGGCCAAAACCTTTACAGCAGTAAGCGTGATGAAGCTTGTGGAAGAGGGCAGGATAAGCCTGGATGCTTCTATCAGTACGTATTTACCTGCTGCTATTTGCAACCGTATTACAAATGCCAATCAGGCTACTGTCCGCCAGTTGCTAAACCATACCTCGGGGATTAAGAATTATTATAACGAACCGGAGTATCTCTCTGAGTTGGCTAATAATCGGGCACGAGGTATGACAACTCAGAAAAATCTTGAGTATGTGTATGATAAACCTGCTTCATTTCCTGTGGGTACGGACTTTAGCTATAGCAACACGAACTACATACTACTGGCTATGATTATTGATCAGGTAACCGGCACCAGCCACGCTGATTTTTTTACGCAACGTATTTTCAGGCCGCTTGGATTAACGGATATGTATTATAAAAATGAACTTCGTACTTCTATTCCTGCCGGGGTATCCAATTCCTATGGGGACCTGACAGGAAATGGAGAGCTCGAAAATGTTTCCGATATAGAATCTAGACGGCTGCTTACTAGTGATTACGGGGAGGCCGGAATTTTGGGCATGGCTTCAAATTACGCAAAGTTTATCGAAACCCTCTTTAAAGGCAACCTGATAAGCCCTTCTTCTAAAGCAGCAATGACCACTTGGATAAGGATGGAGAACCCTCTTTCACTTGATTTGTATTACGGGTTAGGTTTATTAAAAAGGAATACCCCTCATGGTTTTGGTATTGGCCATATAGGAGATGGAGTAGGAACTGCTATAGATATGTTTTATTTCCCAGATTCGGATGTTACTATCATAATGGGAACTAATAAAGGATTGACAACACTTGAGGGGGCTAGGCTTTACCGGGAGGAACTCTGGAATAAAATAGTACGGGTGGCACTTGATAGATAACATCGGAGAATCTTTCAAAATAATATTTACTGAAACGGCTGTTTCACAACTTGTGAAACAGCCGTTTCTATTTAATTACAACCTCTTAATTACAACCTCAATACAATTATTTCCCTGTAAATACTGCTTTTCTTTTTTCTAAAAAAGCCGTAGTACCTTCCCTAAAATCATCTGTTCCAAAACACTTCCCAAAGCCTTTAATTTCTATTTGGTAACCATCTGTACCCTCTTTATAATTGGCATTAATGGCCTCGATTGCCTGAGCAATGGCTACAGGAGAATTGCGCAATATTTTATCAGCGATACCATAACAAAATGATAATAATTCCGATTGAGGTACTACATGGTTAACAAGCCCATAACGTTTTGCTTCTTCAGCATTGACCATTCCTGCTGTCATGATCATTTCCATCGCTTTTCCTTTTCCGACCAACTGCGGCAAACGTTGCGTCCCCCCATAACCGGGAATCACTCCAAGGGACACTTCGGGCAGGCTCATTTTGGCATTTTCTGAAGCAATCCTAAAATGACAAGCCATAGCCAATTCCAGTCCGCCGCCTAATGCAAAACCATTTACGGCTGCAATAACAGGTATCCTGAAATTTTCTATAAAATCAAATAAAAGCGTTTGTCCCTGTGCCGCTAATTGTGCCCCTTCTTCTACAGAGAAATGAGCAAATTCTGAAATATCCGCACCCGCGACAAATGCTTTATCGCCGCTTCCGGTAATAACAATAACTTTAGCTTCGGCTGATTCTTCCACTTTTTTCAGGGCATTATGCAGTTCCTGAATGGTGGCTTTATTCAATGCATTGAGTTTTTCAGGACGCTGGATAGTTAATGTTGCAATATGGTTTTCTATACCAATAGTAATATTTCCGTAATTCATAATTAATCATTTTATTATAAAACCTTGCCTGGTGTATTTTGTATTTGAGTTATGGGAAGCGTTACCATAAAGATAGTTCCTTTTCCTCTTTCGCTTTCAAAAGTAATCGTTCCTTTGTAATTTTCTATAATATTTTTTATAATTCCCAATCCCAGTCCCATGCCGCTGGTTTTAGTGGTAAATTTAGGCTCAAATATATGAAACGTGTTTTCTTTGTCAATACCCACACCATTATCCCTGACGCTAATCATCACATTGTTACGTACTTTTTTTACGCTCACAATAACTAATTTCTTTTCTTGGTCTTCCGGGATCGCCTGGATAGCATTTTTTACTAAGTTAGTGATAATCCTGATCAATTGTGTCCGGTCCATCTTAGTGATAATTTCCTTTTCCTTACTTTGAAAATGAATGTAATCTTCATTGAAAATGTCAAGTGCCAACTCCACAATATTTACTACGTTTAAGGTTTCGTTTTGCTGCGCAGGCATCGATGCAAAATTAGAAAATGCAGAAGCTACAGCGGTCATCGTGTCGATTTGCTGAATTAATGTCTCTGAATAGTCCTTCATTTTTTGTTTTACGTCCGGGTCTTCCGGATCAAATTTTCTTTGGAAACTTTGTACAGTCAAACGCATTGGGGTCAGCGGGTTCTTTATCTCGTGTGCCACCTGCTTTGCCATATCACGCCAGGCCTGTTCCCGTTCGCTTTGTGCTAACTTTGCCACACTCTCTTCCAGTTTGTCTACCATGGCATTATAGGCATTAACTAGTAAACTAATTTCTTTGTTACTATCGTGCAATTCTATTTTTTCATTCTTCTGGTTCAGGCTTGTTTCTGTAATTTTATCCGAAATAGCCTTTAATGATTGGGTCACATAACTCGATAAAAAATAAGCCAATCCAAACGCAATTAAAAGCATAAAAGCATATACCTGGCCCAAACGTATAAGAAAATTTTTAAGTTCCCGGTCATAGAACCCATCATCTTCAATATAAGGCAGATTTAATATCCCTAAAGGTTTAAATCTTAAGTCCTTTATAACACTAAACGAGGACCGGTATTTTTTTTCATCAATGGTTTTAATATCTACATACCTTTTATCGATAGAAGATGCTACCAGCCGTAAAATATAACCTGGAATAGGAGGCGCAGGTGTATCTATAGAAAATGAGGCTTTTGAGGATTTTAATAACTTACCATTAAGGCCGTAAATATTAATTTGCAGACTGTGAATATCTGATAATTCGTGTATTTTATCTTTGAAAATAAGAGGAAGGTTTTCTTCAGAAAGTGGGTAGGTAGTGGTTGATAAAATGTAATTAATATGTTCTTTTATAGCGTTTTCTTTTCGTTCTAGGCGTTCCTGATGGTAATCTTTAGCTTCTCTTTTAAACTGATATATAGAAATAGATGCCATTAAAAGTGAAGCGATCAATGTTAAAGCGATCATGGACAAGAAAATCCTGGTCCGTAAAGAAACCCTTTTAATATTGACTTTTTTAAGCATTTACGATTTATTTTTCTGACGAACCCTTTTATAAAATTTGAAACCAAGCATAATTAATATAGAGAAAGTAAGTATGCCTATAACGCCGTAGATCCAGTTTATTGCATTTTTAAGAACAACTAAAAATACAACAGCAAATAGTATAATAGTAGCACCTTCATTCCACAAGCGCATAAAATTAGAGGTATACTTTATTTCATCCTTTTGCAATTGTTTATAAATCTGATGGCATTTTAAGTGATATAAATACAGCACAAAAACAAAGCCAAGCTTAACATGCATCCACGGCATTTGCAACCACGCCTTTCCTAACGCTGTAAAGAACAACATCCAGAACGCAAAAATACTAGTTACAACAGCACTGGGCCAGGCAATAATATACCACAACCTGTACGCCATTATTTTATATTGTTGCTGTAAAATCTCTTTGTCGGGAGATGGCTTATGAGACGCTTCTATATGGTAAACAAAAAGCCTGACAATATAAAACAATCCGGCAAACCAGGTAATTACAAAGATCAGGTGTAGCGATTTGAGGTAGTTATATTCCATGGTGTGATATGGTTAAAGTACTTTTCATTTCTTTTCTTAAGAAGATATAGGTTATAATGGTCGATAAAATATCAGCAATAGGAAACGACACCCACACACCAAAAATACCAAAAAAATGAGGTAAAACCAGTACTAATGGTATCAGGAAAAAACCCTGTTTACTTAGTGTAAGTAATAATGCTTTTTTTGCTTTTCCGGCAGCCTGAAAATAAGCGGCGCCAATAAGCTGGACTGCTATAATAGGCGAAGCGGCAAACACCCATCGCAGGGCATTGGGTGTTTCGGCAATAACTTTTGGATCTGTAGTAAAAACGGCTACTATAGGAGTGGCAAAAATTAAAATAACTATAAAAATACCTGTAGCCAATAGTGCCGCATATTGAATAGAAATCGTAACGCTTTCCTTTACCCTTTCCTTATTACCTGCACCATAATTGTATCCTGCAATAGGTAAAAACCCTTGTGTAATACCTAAAACAGGGAATAAAGCAAACATAAGCATCCGGCTTATAATACCGTAAACAGCAACTGAATGTTCACCTCCATGGGTGTATAACGTATGATTAAGGATAATAGACAGAATACTTATCACTCCCTGTCTTGAAAAAGTAACAAAGCTTAGTTCTGTAATCTCTTTTATAACAGCAAAATTAAATTTAAAATGATGTAGCTTTAAACGGAGTTCACTCTTAAAAATAAAAAACCAAAGTATAAATAGAAAGCACATAAAATACGAAATAGCTGTCGCCAGTGCGGCCCCAAACATCCCCATATCCATCACTTTAATAAAAATAATATCCAGTGCAATGTTTACAAATGCCGGTATGATCATGGCAATCATAGCAAATTGGGCTTTACCTTCGGCCCTGATCACATTATTCCCCATCATTGAAAGGGCCAGAAAAGGAACGGCAATGATTATAGGCAGAAAAAACTCTTTGGCAGGTGCAATAATATTACCTTTTGCCCCAAAAAGCTGTAACATCTCCTCACTAAAAAGAATGCCCAAGATGACAAAAATGACAGATAGGAAAAAAGTCATCATAATTTGATTCGAAAAAGTAACCCGTGCTTTTTCATTATCCTGTGAACCTAATGCCCGTGAAAGTACAGAACCTCCTCCTACTCCAATAGCCATGCCTAATGAAGAAATAAAGAACGTCATGGGCAATACCACTGTTACTGCCGCTATTGCCAGAGAACCAATCCACTGCCCTACAAAAATAGTGTCAATCAAAATGTTGACAGACATAAACAAAATACCAATAGAAGATGGTACAGATTGTTTTATAAGCAGCTTTTTAATATCCTGCGTTCCTAATTCTTCTGAAGTGACTGCCATTCATGTTACACTTTTGCCGTTTCTGAATTTACAACTTTTTGATCCTGGTCCAATCCACCGGCCCATTTTTTAATCCATCCTGCAACAGTAGCACACCACTCGTCATCATCATTCATACATGGAATCGCCCTAAACTCTTCTCCGCCGTGTTCTTTGAATTCATGATGGGCTTCCATCGCAATTTCTTCTAATGTTTCCAGGCAGTCAGACACAAAAGCGGGTGTCACTACTGCCAGTTTCTTTATGCCTTTTTCCGGCATTTTATTTATCTCCACATCCGTATAAGGCGTTAGCCATTTGTCTCCGGCTAACCGGGACTGGAATGTCTGGCTATACTTACCTTCAGGAATACCCAAATAGTGTACTACTTGCCTGGTAGTTTCGTAACAATGGTGACGGTAACAAAATTCGTGTGCCGGCGAAGGGGTGTTACAGCAGGAACCATCTATTTTACAATGTGATTTAGTGATATCTGTTTTACGGATATGGCGCTCCGGGATTCCATGGTACGAAAATAATATGTGATCATAATCATAATCGCCCAAATGTCTTTTTATGGAATGCGATAGTGATTTTATGTAATCGGGCTGATTGTAAAAAGCAGGTACAATTGTAAACCGCATATCAGGAAAATGTTTCGCTCTTAATTCTTCTGCCAAAACCAGAATAGTTGTTGTTGATGCCATAGCATGTTGCGGATATAAAGGAAAAAGCATGACCTTATTAACTCCTTTATCATGAAGTTCCTGCAAACCCGATAAAATAGAAGGCTGCCCGTAACGCATGGCCAGTGATACAGGAACTGACGTATGCGCCTGGACTTTCTTATGCATTCGTTTAGACAAAACAATAAGAGGTGAGCCTTCGTCCCACCAAATTTTTTTGTAAGCTGCCGCTGATTTTTTAGGCCTTGTCTGTAAAATGATACCGCGAACCAATAATGCCCGTAATAAAAATGGAACATCTATTACATATTTGTCCATTAGAAATTCATCCAGATATGGCTTTACATCTTTTGGCTCCGGGCTTTGTGGCGAACCTAGGTTCACTAATAGTACTCCTTTCATGGTATTTTTGTTTTTGTAAAAGTAATGAAGCTTACTTTTTTAGCTATAGGGGTTAACTACTATTTATTTATTGTTTAACATACGAAATTGATACTCCTATGTATTAGGATTAATCGACATTAAATATTTTTTTGGCGTTGTTGAAAATTTCTTTTTAAAAGCCGTAATAAAATGGCTTCCGGTGCTGTATCCTATCTTTAATCCTACTTCATTTACATTATAAGAA
Source organism: Flavobacterium sp. (assembly GCA_036386975.1). Lineage (GTDB taxonomy): Bacteria > Bacteroidota > Bacteroidia > Flavobacteriales > Flavobacteriaceae > Flavobacterium. The sequence goes on from DASVUQ010000416.1 coordinate 16,337, forward strand.
CCTGAATCCAATAATTTACGGGCATAATCCATTTTATAATCAAACAAAAACCCATAGACTGTATCTCCGTAAATTTGTTTAAAACCCATTTTTAATTTCTTCAGGTTCAGCCCTACCTGATCTGCTAGCTCCTGCAATCCCGGAGGTTCAGCCATGTTAGCAATAACAATATCTTTGGCTTTCCGTATCTTAAGGACATTTTCTTCATCGATCAGGAACGGGCATTGTTCTGCATTGGGATCTTCTGTCCTGTTAAAGTACAAACTTAGCAATTCATATCCTTTTCCTTTATAGTAGAGGTTTTTTATGGAAGGGTTTAAATTGTAATGAAACATCTGGCTTAGTACTATGGCCATAGACGGGCTGATACTATCTTCTTTATAATATTTTTTATCATTATTCTCTTCGCTAAGAAACGGAATATAACCGGCTTCGGAAGAAAATAAAGAATGGAATTTCTGAATAGAAATAATCACTGAAATTACCCAGGAATGTGCGCCTAATTCCAGATTTAAAGGCAACTCTTTTTGAGGGTTATAAAACAACAATGACTTTTCTTCTTTCAGGTCAAGTGCATAATTGCCCTGATTAAATATAAACTTTGCTTTTCCCTTTATACCAAAATGAAATTGAATAAGCCCCTGGCTAATATAACGTTCAACACGAAAAGAGTCATTCCCGTCATTCTGAAAACGTATTAAAATAAAATCATCTTCAATTTTTATTTCTTCCTGAGAACCCATAGCGATATTTTTTCGTATATGTTTTTGAAATCAGACGAAGAAGCTATTTAGATTTAATCTATATAAGTAATTTTGAAACACCTGATTTCACTACAAATTTAAAAGAATTTACGTTGTGTACAGCGTTTTGGATTAAAATATCTCATAGCGATACAAAAAGTCCTTACAGCGTTACTTTTATAAATAGTATAATGATAATTTTGTTAAACTTTATGGATAAAGTATAATATGGAAAACTTTAATATGTCGAAACATACCTCTTTTTATGCTGTTGGGCTTAGTTACAAAAAGGCTGATGCAGCTATAAGAGGAAAATTCAGTTTAGATACAATAGCAAAAACCGCGTTATTAATCCAGGCTGAATCGGAAGGCATTGAAGCATTAATAGTAACCTCTACCTGTAACCGGACAGAAATTTATGGTTTTGCCAGTCATCCGTACCAACTTATAAAACTACTTTGCGAAAACAGTAACGGTGCTGTCGAAGAATTTCAGCAAGTCGCTTACATTTATAAAAATCAGGATGCCGTTGATCATATGTTTCGTGTGGGTACAGGTTTAGACAGTCAGATCCTTGGTGATTTTGAAATTATAAGCCAGATAAAAACAGCCTATATACAAAGCAAGTCCCACGGCTTAATCAATACTTTTATAGACAGGCTGGTCAACGCCGTTATTCAGGCCAGTAAGAAAGTTAAAAATGAAACGGAGATCAGTTCCGGTGCTACTTCCGTATCTTTTGCTGCAGTGCAGTATATCATTAAAAATGTTCACGATGTTGGTAATAAAAATATTTTGCTTTTCGGTGCCGGAAAAATTGGCCGGAACACCTGTGAAAATTTAGTAAAACATACTAAAAATGAACATATTACACTAATTAACAGGACAAAAGATAAAGCAGAAAAATTAGCCGGAAAACTTAACGTTATTGTAAAAGATTACTCAGAATTGCCTATTGAAATCCAAAAGGCAGATGTTGTTGTTGTAGCTACCGGTGCTCAAAACCCTACTATAGATAAAGAAATCCTGGCCCTTAAAAAACCTTTACTCATTTTAGATTTGTCCATACCCAAAAATGTAGATGAAAATGTAAAGGACCTAAAAGAGGTTACCCTTATCCACATGGACCACCTGGCCCAGATGACTGATGAAACACTCGAAAAAAGAAAAGGGCATATTCCTGCTGCAGAAGCCATTATAGAAGAAATAAAAGGAGAATTTACCGCATGGACCAGAAATAGAAAATTTGCACCTACTATTCATGCATTAAAAGAAAAACTAAATGCTATTAAAGAAGGAGAACTGAATTTTCAACGAAAAAAACTCTCTAATTTTGATGAGCAGCAGGCCGAATTAATCAGTAACCGCATCATCCAGAAAATCACCAATCATTTTGTCAATCATCTCAAAGATGGTGATGCTATGGATGAAGGAATCCAATGGATTGAAAAAGTTTTTCAGTTAGAACAGGATAAATCATTGTTGTAACATCAGTTGCAATCCTTAATGAATCTTGTTGCCTAAAGGTAAAATGGTTCAAAAAAGAAAATAATGTCAAAAAAAATCATACGCATCGGAACCCGCGATAGCGAGCTTGCACTTTGGCAGGCACACACGGTTCAAAAAAAACTGGAAGATTTAGGCTATGCTACCACAATTACCGCTGTAAAATCTACGGGTGATATTATTCTTGACAAACCGCTTTATGAATTCGGTATTACCGGAATTTTTACCAAAACATTAGATATCGCCATGATCAACGGACAAGTTGATATTGCCGTTCATTCTATGAAGGATGTCCCAACAGCTTTACCAATTGGTATTGTTCAGGCCGCTGTACTGAAAAGGGCCAGCAGTTTAGATATTTTAATACATAAAGGAAGCCTCGATTTTCTAACCGGAAAAGGAACAATTGCTACAGGAAGCCTTCGCCGCCAGGCACAATGGCTGCACAGATACCCCAATCATGAAGTAGTGGATCTGCGTGGTAATGTCAATACACGGATGCATAAACTGGATGAAAGTGACTGGAGCGGTGCTATTTTCGCGGCAGCGGGATTAGAAAGGATCAATTTAAAACCGGACGCTTTCCTTAACCTCAACTGGATGGTCCCGGCACCGGCCCAGGGCGCCATGCTCGCTGTTGCTATGGAAAAAGATTCTTTTTGCAGGGAAGCTTTAGCACAACTGAACCATAAGGAAACCGAAATTTGTACTTTTGTAGAAAGACAGTTCCTAAAAGTGCTCGAAGGAGGGTGTACTGCCCCTATTGGTGCTTTAGCGACAATTCAGGATAACGAAATCCATTTTGAAGGGAATTTATTTTCTATTGATGGAAAAGAAAAATTTGAAATTAAAAAGACCATTGCCGTAGACCAATGGAGCGATTTTGGTAAAAAATGTGCTGAAACTATTCTGGAAAACGGAGGTGCACAATTAATGAAAACGATCAGGGCAACTTTAAAGAAATAATGCAACATCCTATCCGCATACTATCCACAAAAAAACTTCTCGTTAACCAGAAACAATTTCTGCTCAATGCGGGTTTTACTATTATTGAAGCCGATTTTATTCAGACCACCAATATTGATTTTCAATCGGAAGAAATCAATAACAATCTCATTTTTACCAGTCAGAATGCTGTTATTAGCCTTTTAGAAAATCCCGAAGCAGAACAATTAAAATCAAAACCTGCTTTTTGTGTGGGCCTTAAAACAAAATCGCTTTTAGAATACAACGGGTTTCATGTCATAGCCCATACCGGTTACGCAGCAGACCTGGCAGAAATCATTACATTGATTTATAACAAAGAAACGTTTACTTTTTTTAGTGGGAACCTTCGAAGAGAAGCACTTCCGAAAGCTTTACAGGCAGCCGGGATCCATTTTAATGAAATTAAGGTGTATGAAACAAAGCTTATGCCCCAAAAAATAAATAGTAAGGCAGACGGCATATTGTTTTTTAGCCCATCGGCCGTAGAAAGCTATTTAAAAAATAATAGTATAACTAATGAAATTTGTTTCTGTATCGGTGCGACAACCGCTTCAGCATTAGAAGATAAAAAAATACAAAATATCATAATTGCCCATCAGCCTACGATTGAGAATACGATTATTCAATGTATCAACGAATATAAATAATTACAAATATTGAAAGCTAATAGCTAACAGCTTATAAAAAAATACAATGATCAAAAACGATTTATTTCTAAAAGCATTACGAGGAGAAACAGTTCAACGTCCGCCGGTATGGATGATGCGCCAGGCAGGCAGGTATTTGCCGGAATTTATCGCCTTACGTGATAAATATGATTTTTTTACACGTTGCCAGACACCGGAACTTGCTGCTGAAATCACTGTGCAGCCTATCCGCAGGATTGCCCCTGATGCTGCTATTTTATTTTCGGATATTTTAGTGGTCCCTCAGGCTATGGGTATTGAAGTGATAATGAAGGAAAACGTAGGGCCATTTTTACCCAATCCTATCCGTACACCACAAGATGTAGAAAGAGTTATTGTTCCGGATATTCACGAGACTTTAGGTTATGTGATGGATGCCATAAAACTAACCAAGGAAATGCTGAATGATGAAGTTCCGTTAATTGGCTTTGCAGGTTCACCGTGGACCATTTTCTGTTATGCCGTAGAAGGAAAAGGGTCTAAAAGTTTCGATATGGCCAAAGGGTTTTGCTTTAAGCATCCGGAAGCTGCGCACGTTTTACTGCAAAAAATTACCGACACCACAATTGCTTACTTAAAAGAAAAAGTAAATTCAGGTGTAAATGCCGTTCAAATTTTTGACTCCTGGGGAGGTATGCTTTCTCCTGTTGATTATCAGGAATTTTCATGGAAATACATCAACCAGATTGTGGAAGCGCTTGCAGAGGAAAAGGATACTAATACTATTTCCGGTAAAGAAGAACCGGTTCTTATTGACCTTACACAAATAAATGAAAAGCCGGTAAAAACCCACGTAATCGTTTTTGGTAAAGGGTGTTGGTTTGCCTTAGGCGAAATGGGAAAAAGCAAAGCCTCTGCCCTTGGAGTAGACTGGACTTGTTCGCCAAGAAATGCAAGATATTTATCCGGTGGCAATATCACCTTACAAGGCAATTTTGATCCTTCAAGATTATTATCCCCTATCCCTGTGATTAAGAAGATGGTCCATGAAATGATTAATGAATTCGGGAAAGACAAATATATAGTGAACTTAGGCCATGGGATTTTACCTAATATTCCTGTTGATCACGCCAAAGCTTTTGTAGATGCGGTGAAGGAATATAATTTATAATCTTTAGCTTTCCTGCAAGGTTTTTTTAACCTTGTAGGTATAAAAAAATATCTACTGGACTAAAAAGATTTGCAGATTTAAAAAACTAAAAAATTTATTCAAGTGACATTAGAAGTTCTGGAGAAAGATAATTATTATCACATTTATAACAAAGGAATAAATGGAACAGCTATTTTTTTAGATGATGAAAATAAAAGTTTTTTTCTTAGGCAATTAGATAAATACTTATCTGAAACAATTTCCATTTTTGCATATTGCTTAATGGATAATCATTTTCATTTTGTGATAAAAATAAATGCTGAAGGGAAAAGAGTAACACAAGGGTTTTCAAATTTTTTTAATTCTTATGTTAAGGCATTTAATAAGCAAAATGCCAGGACAGGAAGTCTTTTTGAAAAACATTTTAAAAGGATTCGATTGGAAAATGAAGAATATTTAAGAAATTTAATTATAATTATATACATTCATCTAAATCCAAAACATCATTTAGAATTAAATTTTGAGACCTATAGGTTTTCTTCCTATCGAACTATATTGTCAGATAAACCTACCAAAATAAAAAGAAACGAAATAATTGGATTATTTGAAGATATAGAAAATTTTATTTTTTGTCATAAGCAAAAAAAAGATCTATTAATCCAAAAATATACACTAGAGTAGAGTAATATTAATCCTACAAGGTTTTTTAAACCTTGTAGGTATGATTGAAGCAATATATAACCATGAATAATACCTACAAGGTTTAAAAAACCTTGCAGGAAATAACATAAAATGATAAAACAAAATTTCATTATAAGCCTATTAGAACCAATTGACACCAATCAGTTGTATGAATTTGTTATGAGTAATAATGAAAGATTGCAACGTTATTTTCCTGTCACACTTGCAAGCACTTCAACACTTAAAAAAACTACAGAATATATTGTAGTTAAAAATAAGCAAATAGAAGAAAGAACTAATTTTACTTTTGCCATTCGTGATAAAAACAGTCTGAAGATTATAGGCTTAATTATCATCAAAAAAATAGATTGGGATAAAGGTCAAGCGGAATTTGCATATTGTATCGACTCACAATTTGAAGGAAAAGGCTTGACTTCTTTTGCAGTAAAAGAAATAACTAAATTTGCTTTTGATGAATTAGGTTTAAAAACACTTCAAATTATTTCACATAAAACCAATTCAGGAAGTATAAAAGTAGCAGAAAAGAACGGTTTTGTTTGGCAACGAACATTACCAAATGAATTTACCCCAACTAATGAAACGCCATTAGATATGGAATTATATGAATTATACAATGAAAAATAAATTCTACCAATATATACAACATTTGCAGGATCAAATCTGCAACGGATTAGAAGCTATTGAAGGAAAAGCAAAATTTCGTGAAGACATCTGGGAACGCGCAGAAGGTGGTGGCGGCAGGACCCGCGTGATAGAAAACGGTGCCGTAATAGAAAAAGGCGGCGTTAATATTTCTGCAGTTCATGGAAAATTGCCCGAGTCAATGCAGCAATTGTTTCATGTAGGCGAAGCCGATTTCTTTGCTTGCGGATTAAGTCTGGTTATCCATCCGAAAAATCCAATGGCACCAACAGTACATGCCAACTGGCGTTATTTTGAAATGTATGATGATAATGAAAATATAATCCAGCAATGGTTTGGCGGAGGACAGGATCTGACCCCATATTATTTGTTTGAGGAAGATGCCATCCATTTTCATCAAACGTGTAAAACCGTCTGTGATAAACATCATCCTGATTTTTATTCGAAATATAAAAAACAATGCGATAATTATTTTTGGAATGCCCATCGCAACGAAGCACGGGGAATAGGCGGGTTATTTTTCGATTATTGCAAAGCTACCGACGACTCGAGTAATAGCGGGCAGTCGAAGCAAATGAGCATGCAGGACTGGTATAATTTTGTGACGGAAGTAGGTAATAGTTTTCTGGAAGCCTATACGCCAATCCTGGAAAGAAGAAAAGAGCTTGCTTATACAGAAGCACATAAAACATGGCAGGAAATCCGCCGTGGCCGTTATGTAGAATTTAATCTAGTTCACGATAAAGGCACATTGTTTGGCCTTAAAACCAACGGTAGGATCGAGAGTATATTAATGAGTTTACCTCCGCGTGTACAATGGATTTATGATCATCATCCGGAAACAGGAAGTGAAGAAGAAAAATTGATAAAAGTATTGCAAGAACCTAAAAACTGGCTGACAGCTAACAGCTGACAGCTATCAGCTTATATATGAGAGACTACAAGAAATTTTTAGTTTGGGAAAAATCACATCAATTAACTTTAGATGTTTATAAAAATACGATCTCATTTCCGAAAGACGAATTATTCGGTTTAATAAGTCAAATGAAAAGATCTTCAAGTTCAATTCCAACAAATATTGCAGAAGGCTGTGGGAGAAATTCAGACAAAGATTTTTGTCGGTTTCTTTACATAGCATTTGGTTCAGCTAATGAATTAGAATATCAAATTTTATTAAGTATTGACTTAAAATTTATAGCAATTGAAAATGGACAAAAACTTTTATCTCAAATTGAAGAAATTAAAAAAATGCTAAACGGATTAATAACAAAGCTAAACGCTAACAGCTAATAGCTAAATGCTAACAGCTTAAAAAAAACCAAACCTATGTTCCCATTACAAAGAGGCAGACGATTACGCGTAAATGAATCCATTCGTTCGTTGGTACGTGAAACCACATTAAGCCCAAGTGATTTTATGTTTCCAATGTTTATTACAGAAGGCGAGAACTATACTTCTGAAATTCCTTCAATGCCGGGAATTTTTCGTCGTTCTGTAGATGTAACGGTACAGGAAGTCAAAACAATTTTTGCGTTAGGGATCCGGGCTGTAAACATTTATGTAAAAGTAGATGAATCTTTAAAAGACAATACCGGAAAAGAAGCATGGAACCCTGACGGGTTAATGCAAAGGGCCATCAAAGCTATTAAAGCAGCTTGTCCGGAAATGATTGTCATGCCTGATGTTGCTTTAGATCCATATTCTATTTACGGACATGACGGAATCATCGAAAATGGCGATATTGCCAACGATGCCACCAATGAAGCTTTGGTAAAAATGGCCGTTTCCCATGCACAGGCCGGAGCCGATTTCGTAGCGCCAAGCGATATGATGGATGGCCGCGTTTTGCGTTTACGCCAGGGGCTCGATGCTGCAGGTTTCCACAATGTTGGCATTATGAGTTATTCGGCCAAATATGCTTCTGCATTCTACGGGCCTTTTCGTGATGCTTTAGATAGCGCACCAGTAGATAATGCAGCAATTCCAAAAGACAAAAAAACATATCAGATGGATTATGCCAATCGTATCGAAGCCATCAAAGAAGCCCTGATGGATGTTGAAGAAGGCGCCGATATGGTAATGGTAAAACCGGGGATTGCCTATTTGGATATTGTGCGCGAAGTTAAAAATGCTGTGAATGTCCCTGTTACGGTTTTTCATGTTTCGGGTGAATATGCTATGATAAAAGCAGCTGCCGAAAGAGGCTGGCTGGACCACGACAAGATCATGATGGAGCAATTAATGTGTATCAAAAGGGCCGGAGCAAGTTTAATTTCGACTTATTTTGCTAAAGAAGCGGCACAACTTTTAAATAAATAATTATGAAAAAAATAGTTGTTATAGCGATACTATTCTTACTGTATTCCTGTAAAAAAGAGGAACCGAAAAAAGAAAATTTATATCCGGAAATAGCACAAACCCCGGAGCAATTGGGCAAAGAAATATACGAAGGTAAAGGCAACTGCATTGGGTGCCACCAACCAGAAGAAAAAGTAATTGGCCCCAGCATACAGGAAATTGCAACACTATATAAAGCTAAAAATGCCAATATGGTAGCGTTCTTAAAAGGAGAAGCAGAACCCATTGTTGATCCGGCTCAATATGAAGTAATGAAAACTAATTTTGCCATTACTAAAACCATGTCGGATGAGGAATTAAAAGCACTGGAAGCGTATTTTTATAGTTTTGCAAAATAAATAAACTACCTCTGGGCTTTGCCAGAGTATTAATAAAAATAATAACCGCAGATTCACAAATTTTCAAAAATCATTTTTCAATCTGTTAATCTGTGGCTAAAAAAAAATCGAAGCAGAACTGTGAGAAATTAAACCTAAAAAGATTAAAAATGGAAACTGCTTACATCAAACTACCTTTAGGAATTACTAAAATTGTTGGTGATGAAAATGTTATTACAGCTATTTCCGTTTTAGATGGAGATTATGAAGTGTCTGTAATCATTCCTGAAGTATTAAGGGAAACTATTAGTCAGCTTTATGAATACTTTGAAAGAAAACGTGTCACCTTTACTTTTAAAATGAATCCAAAGGGAACGGAATTCCAGCAAAGAGTGTGGCAGTCTTTACTTGAAATCCCTTTTGGCAAAACGGTTTCTTATCTTGATTTATCCAAAAAATTAGGTGATATAAAAGCCATTCGTGCTGTGGCTTCCGCTAATGGTAAAAATCCGTTATGGATTGTAGTACCCTGTCACCGCGTTATAGGAACTAATGGTTCCCTTACAGGTTACGCCGGGGGCTTATGGCGCAAAAAATGGCTGTTGGAACATGAAAACCCTACAAGCCAGCAAAGTTTGTTTTAGAGAACATCCCCCTTTATAGAAAATATTTGCAAACATTTTTTTATACTATTAATTTGATTACTTTTAAAAGATGATCTCATTATAATTACATCTAAATATGTTTAAAATACTATTTTAATTATGATAAATAAAATCCGGCTGGAGAATATTCTGTTCCTCGATATAGAAACGGTCCCGGAAGAAGCCGATTTTCACTCTTTGGATGATGAAATGAAACAACTCTGGGAACAAAAAACCCAATACCAGCGCAAAGAAGCGTTTTCTCCTGAAGCATTTTATGAAAGGGCTGGAATCTGGGCTGAGTTCGGAAAAATAATTTGTATTTCCGTTGGGTATTTTACTTTCAAAGGCGATATCAGGCACTTTCGGGTCACTTCCTTTTTTGGCGAAGAAAAGAAAATACTTCACGATTTTATAAACCTGCTAAACAATCATTTCAATCAGCCTCAGCATGTTTTGTGTGGCCATAATGCCAAAGAATTCGATATCCCGTTTATAGCGAGGCGTATGATTATTAATGAAATTGCCATACCGAATAAACTCAATCTCTTTGGGAAAAAGCCATGGGAAATTCCGCATCTCGATACGTTAGAATTATGGAAATTCGGAGACTACAAGCATTA
>DASVUQ010000417.1:0-7468 GCA_036386975.1 Flavobacterium sp.
TTATTATAAAATAAATAAAAACCCTGAAAATCGAATTGACATCAATTGTCTTTATGGTGTAAAAGACACTAAAATTTTGCCTTAAAATATTTCCCCCCTGCTGGCGCCAGCGTCACGCTGGTAAAAAAACAGAGCAAAAAGCCACTTCGTTACGGAGTGGTTTTTTTGTGTACTTAATTGTTTATCAAAATATGGTTTACCATAATGAAATGATGAATTTATTTATGTAATTTGTTTATTATTAACCTAAACTACATATATGAAAGAAATTAAAGCCATTAAACCTGGTACAAAACCAAAAAAAGAAGATGGAACACCCGACTGCTGAGGGTTATGTTAAAAAAACAGTAGTTGGCCGCAAAACCAGGTACAATTATGTATACAATTACACAGACCACCTGGGCAACATCCGGCTGAGTTATGAAAATAACAACAACGTTCTTACGGTATTGGAAGAGAATAACTACTACCCCTTTGGCCTAAAGCATAATGGGTATAATTCGGCAGTAAATGGCTATAATCCAAGTAAATATAAACACCAAGGCCAGGAAAGACAGGATGAACTTGGTTTAAACTGGGATTCTTTTAAATGGCGAAATTATGATTATGCGATAGGAAGGTTTATGAGTATTGATCCGTTGGCAGAAGAGTATGCTTATAACTCAACTTATGCTTTTGCCGAGAATAAACTTGGTATGGGTAGAGAATTGGAAGGATGTGAACTAGGTCCTTTATTTGGTGTAGCAGAAATAGTAAAAGTTAGTGTAGAAGTCGGCGCTAAAACTTCTGAAGTAGTTGGTAAAACATCTGAAGTAGCAGGAAAAACAGAAATGCATCATTTAATTCCGAGAGCAGCAAAAAATAATGAAGTTGTTAAGCAAGGAATAGATGAAGGATTTAAATTTGAGGGTGCTGAAAATAAAATACCTCTTGAAAAGTTTAGTAAATCATCAGGAACTGGAAGACACGGAAATCATCCAGGATATAATAAGGGAGTAATTGATAAATTAGGAGAATTTAGTAAAACTACTGAAGGGGGGAAAACAGTCGAAGGAGGAAAAACGGCACTACAATTTTTACGGAATTTAACTCAAGAATTACAAGAGACAATAAAAAACAATCCGGATATGAAAATAAATGATCTTTTAAAAAGTGAAATAAATACTATAAAGATTGATAATACTTCAGTTAAGCAACCCGAACTACCAAAACCTGCACCAAAACCTGCACCTGATCCTAATCAAAAGTGGATATAATCTTAAACTATGAAATATAATTATGATACACCCGAAGAAGCAATAATATCTTTAGAAAAGGCCTATACAGATATGGATATTGTGAATATAATTGCTTCAAAAGATTTTGTAACAGAGGCAAAATTAATTTTGCAAAGAACTAATGTTGAACTTAATAATGAAACAATAAAAGAAACAGCAAAACTGTTAGAATTATCACTTATAGAAGATATTCAAAACAATGGTTTTCCTAATTTTAATAATGTAAAAAGAAAATTCTCGAGTTTGAGCGAAATAGATATTAATTTATTCTTTTTAGAAGAAACCTTGACTTATGATAATGGAGAAGTTTACACAAATAAAATTTTTCTAACAGTTGAGGATAAGAAATGGAAAGTAGCTATGACTGAATAAATCTAGCCACAGAAACAAATCCAATAGCAAAAACCACTTCCTTACGAAGTGGTTTTTAGTTTAAGGAGATGTACGATGTGTGTAATAAATAATTACTCTTTACGATAGTAAAAGGTTTAGATGTATTGTTTTTTGAGAAGAATAAATTGTTAAATGCAGAGTTAAAATATATTGCAGTAACACCATTTAAAACAATGAATGAGCAAAAGCTTATAAGAAGTCCGTTTACTGATAGTTCAAATTTTAACCATATTAATCCGGAAATTAAAAAATAGTAGTACATAAAAAAAAGAAACGTAATAATAACTGTTGATTTAGATAAAATCCTACCAGTTTTAGAATTGAATAATCTTCTAATACATCCCAATAATCGTCTAATATGTCCCAATAAATATTTAGAGTGTCTAAATAAATCCTTTCTACAAGAATAAATAAATAATATTAGCGTTAAAGCAAGTTCCTTTAGATTCATAATAATTTTATTTAGAGTTATTAAAATATTTTTAAATTAAGCTATTCCCATCTGGTGCGAGCATCTTGCTCGTGAACACCAACAATAAATTAAAATAAAGTCACCAATCCAATCAGGTGGCTTTTGCTGTTTTATATAACATTAGAAAACGCTTTTCTGGTTTTGCAATCCCTAATATAAGTATCGATCAAATCGTATAAAGTTTGTTTTTTGTTTTCTTCCAAAAGTTCCAGTTCCCGTATACGTTCAACAGTCCTTTTATCAAATGAAGTTTGGTTGGTCTCACCAACTAAATACTCCAGGGACACACCAAGAGCATCCGCGATTTTTTTAGCAGCATCAATTGAAGGAATTGCTTCGCCTCTTTCATACTTACCAATCATCACTCGAGAGACCTGGCTTTTATCGGCCAGATCACTTTGCGAGAAACCATTTTTGTCTCTTAATTGAGATATTACATTACCTATATTCATGTCTAAAAAGGGATAAATATACTTGTTATTAATAGTATTAAGCAAAAGTATGAAATTATAAGAGATAAAAAAATCTAATAAGAGTTGTTCAGTTGAAAACTAAAAGATACTTTTGTATCTGATAATAACATTAAATTTCTTTAAATTATTTTTCAACAATGCAAAACTCTCTCAACACCCAAAACCCCAACCACTATATTTACCAAACCAAACACCTAACGATAAACGTATTGGGCGGTATCCGTTTTAACAACCTGGAAGCCCTGCGCGTTACTTTGGGTTTACAGAAAACAGGTGCATCACACACATTACGCCAAAGCGTCGATTTATACAACGATACTACAGTAGAGAAACTGACCAGGAAAATAGCCGAACGGTTAGAAATAGGTACGACCATAGTACGGCAAGACCTGGATGCACTAACCAACAGCTTAGAGGAGTACCGGTTGCAGGAACTTGAAACCCAACACAAGGCGTACGAGAAAGAGCTAAAAGTACTTACCGAGAACGAAATCAAAGCAGCCAAAGCTTTTTTAGAAAACAAAAACCTGTTACAAAACACCCAGGACAGTATAGGCAAGTCGGGCGTTATAGGCGAAGAAGTAAACCGCTTACTGATGTACCTGATCTTTACGAGCAGGAAAACGGGCAACCCTTTGCATTGTATCAGCCTGGGCAGTTCAGGGGCGGGGAAAACCCACCTGCAAAGCAAAGTGGCCGAACTGATCCCCGAGGAGGACAAAATCGAAATGACGGTTTTATCGGCCAATGCCTTTTATTATTTTAACCGGACAGAACTACGCGGTAAACTTATTTTAATCGAAGACCTGGACGGCGCGGAAAGCGTATTGTACCCGCTGCGGGAACTACAAAGCAAAAAGAGGATTACTAAAACCGTAGTGCACAAAGACCGGAAAGGCACGACCAAAACCATCCACTTAACCGTAGAAGGCCCCGTAGCAGTGAGTGGGTGTACCACACAGGAAAGTGTTTATGAAGACAACTCTAACCGTAGTTTTTTATTATACATTGATGAAAGCCAGGTGCAGGACGAAAAAATAATGCAGTACCAGCGGCAGTTATCGGCAGGAAAAGTAAACCACGAAGAAGAAATAAAAACCAAACAGTTACTGCAAAACGCTCAGCGGTTGCTCAAAACCATAACAGTAAGAAACCCTTTTGCCGAATACCTCTCTTTACCGCAATCAGTATTTAAACCCCGAAGGACCAACGCCCATTATCTGCAATTTATTGAAATGGTCACCTTTTACAAACAATACCAGAAAGAGCATAAAACAGATGAAGCCACAGGCGAGCAGTATATAGAAACAGATATTGAAGACATCAAAGAAGCCAACGAACTGATAAAAGAAGTACTGCTTAGAAAAAGCGACAGCCTTACAGGGGCTACCAGAAACCATCTGGAAAACCTTAAAAAATACCTGCAACAATACAACCAGACCCAATTTACCAATGCGGAGATACGCAGAAACTTACGGGTAAAGGAAACCACTTTGAGGCGCTACAACAACCAATTGCTTAGTGAAAACTACATCAGGAAAGTAAAAAACAAAAACGTGAAATCCTACTGTTATGAAATCACGGACACAGAGGAATACACGAACTTAAAAGTATTGATCGATAAGGCATTACAGGACTGTATGGCACAAATACAACCCGCCACACCGCCACCAACCCGCCACATCCCAAAAGCGAAGCCAACACAAACAAAACCAAACACTTAACTGCAACAATCCAAAAAAGGTTAAAAAAACAGATACATAAATAACAAATGAAACACTTAACATTAAAGAACCAAAGTTATATTGCACTACTGGAAAGCTTCACGCAATGGCTCGATGTATTAGGCTACGCGCCCAGTACCGTTTATTATACGCCTATCCAGTTAAAAGAATTTTTTTATTACCTGGAGGGTAAAAACATCCAAACCATAAATGAAATACACGCTACACACATAACAGCTTATTATGAGTATTTAAAAGAAAGGCCCAAACAAAGGAAGCCAGGCGGATTAAGTGATGCTTACCTGAACAAACACCAGCAAGCCCTTTTAAAATTTAGGGAATACCTTAAAGAGCACAACCACAAGGGCATCAATATCCATCTGAGGCGGGAAGAACAAAATCACCGTGATAGCCTTGACATTCTAACCCAGGAAGAAATAAAGGCACTCTTCAAAGCCTGCGATTACAGCCATAACAAAGAAAACATCCGGGCAAGGGACAAAGCCATGCTGGTATTGCTGTACAGTTGCGGGCTGCGGAGAAACGAAGTAGTAAACCTTAAAATCAGTGATGTTTTGTTCGATAAAAACCTGATACTGGTACGTAAAGGCAAGAATTACAAAGAGCGTTTTGTGCCTGTTAACAATTACAATTTAGAAATTATCAGCCTTTATATTTATGATTTTAGGATCCAATTTTATAACTATAAATTCACAGAATCGCTGCTTATTAACCAAAGCGGAAAAACCCTGCAAGGCACGAGCCTGTGCAACCGCCTAAAAGCAATTGTAGCCTGTACAAATGATAATGTGCTTAAAGAAAAACACATCACCCCACATATTTTACGCCACAGTATCGCCACGCATTTACTGGAAAAAGGCGCAAACATCGAAACCATAAGCGCATTCTTAGGCCACTCCTCCCTGGAAAGCACCCAGATTTATACCCATTTATTAGAACATAAATCAAAAACAACAAACGATGAACAACTACACAGGTTACTTAGAGAAAAAAGGCTTCTCGGCCAAGAGTATCCCAACATACCTAAGCCCGGCCAGAAATTTACACGCATGGGCTGACCTGTACGGCACCACCATCGAGACCATTGATTACAAAACCTTTTTGATGTATCTGGACACTTTAAATAAAAAGGGGATCAGCAAAAAAACAATACAAGATTATATCGGAAGCCTGAAGCACTATTTTAATTACTTACAGCAGGAAAATTACAGAAGTGATAACCCGATAGAGAACCTTGCTATTAAAGGAATCCCGAAAACAATTTTAAAGAACGTCCTGGAGTTCGAAGAACTGGAACATTTATATTATTGGTATGAAACAGAAAACGGGGACAACATAAGAAAGCGCAACAAAATAATATTGGGACTGCTAATTTACCAGGGCCTCAAAACGGAAGAAATCTACAACTTACAATTAGACAATATCCAACTCAGTAAAGGACAAATAACAATACCGGGCACACGCAAAAGCAATGGCAGGGTTTTAAACCTTGTGGGCTGGCAATTTATGGACTTACAGGAATACCAAAACCAGATCCGCCCGGGCATTATCCACAAAAACAACCGGGACACAGAGCAATTTTTTCTCTCTGCACAAGGAAAGTTGACCTTAAAGAACTCCCTTAAAAGCCTTCATGACGAACTAAAAACCTATAACAGGAATTACCAAAGTTTTGATCAGATACGCACCAGTGTAATTGTAAACTGGCTTAAAACATACAATCTGCGTAAAACCCAATATCTGGCAGGGCATCGTTACATTAGTTCGACAGAACGCTACAAACAAGATAACCTGGAAGGGCTACACGATATGATCAATAGTTTTCATCCGATACAATGAAATGAAGTTTAAAAGACAACTTAAAATGAAAGGATAATCTTTATCTGACTGATAAAAGATAGCATATTATATGCTATCTTTCATTTTGAATTTTTTTTTTTGGAAGGGGAAAATAAAGGCGTATCGTTTTTTATAAACGAATAAATACCCAAAAGAGTACCTATAAAACCGATAGCGTTTATTAAATCCATAAGGCAAATATAGTAATAAAAAGAACAGTAGTGCAATCAAACAGCAGAGGAATAAAGCGGTCTCCCTACGGTCGTTCCCTTTGCTGCGCCGGGCTGCTCCGGTCGTTCGTTCCTCTCTCCGCTATGCAGTCCACTAGCAGAAAAACAGGGTAACCGCTTTGGAAAAAAAAGCCGTTACCCTGTTTTTTGCTACGTTCCCGGTCTTCGCACGCTCACTTCCTGCGTTCGTCGGGGCTGCTGCATCCGCAACACAGCTTCATTACGTTATGCTCCGCAGGCTGCGCTCCACTCCATTGCAGCAGTGTTTTGCGTCTACCGCCCCTTATTTTTTCAGCGGTTGCTCTCTCAACCCGCCATCACGGTCGGCTCCGCTGACGCTTTGCCCTAAATCAAGGAACGCTAACGCTGACTTTTATTTTTTCCGTGCCGTTGCACGCTGCTATCCCTTCTCTTCGCTACGCAGGCTCCGCTACGTTCCCGGTCTAGCGTGGCTGCTTGAAGGCCGCAACACCGCGTGGCGCTCCTCGGAAAAAACTCCGCTGCGCTACGTTTTTCCTGCGGTGCTTCGGGGTGTTAACGGAAGCCGTAGAGCTCAATCGCCGTAGGGCTATGCCCGTTTTTTTAAAGATGGCCAGGAACGTTTATCTAAAAACAAACTCCGGTAATGGCCATCTTCCAAAAAAACCGGGCGCACGATCAAAGCCAACCCTAAAGACCAGTACCGAAGGTAAACACTGGGCATTTTTTAAGCCTTTTGGTAAGAATTAAAAACCTTTTTCTTTTTCAATTGAAAGTAAAAAGCCTATTTTTGAAAAAGGAAGATGCAAGGAAAGGGGACGTTCTTAAAAAAGTGAAAAAAGCGTGTTTAATAAGGGATGCCCCTGAAAAAAAGTGATTTTTGCCAAAAAGTTGCATAAACTACTACCCCTTTGGCCTGAAGCATAATGGCTATAACTTTGTCGTAAATGGCTATAATTTAAATAAATATAAGTATAACGGAAAAGAATTACAAGACGAGCTGGGGCTTAACTTGTATGATTATGGTGCACGAAATTACGACCCGGCTTTAGGACGATGG
>DASVUQ010000418.1:0-2395 GCA_036386975.1 Flavobacterium sp.
TAATCAATTCCCTAAGGTTATTTTGCACAGCAGGAGCGTATGTAATTACCGGGCCTTTTCCAATCTTAGTCTCCCCTTCAATTTTCATATCAATCATAGGAGTAGTCGAATCGTGGCATACATCAGTAACAATAGCCACATCAGGACGTATAGTTTTAGTAATCATTTCAGCACCACGAAGCCCTACCTCCTCCTGGACAGCATTAGTAATATACAAACCAAAAGGCAGTTTTTTGCCATTCTCATGAAGTAAACGGCCCACTTCGGCAATCATAAAACCACCCAAACGATTATCAATAGCACGGCACACGAACTTCGTGTCATTAAGAATCATAAACTCATCAGGATAGGTAATTACACAGCCTACATGAACACCCAATTTCTCGACTTCATCTTTTGTTTCGCAACCACAATCAATAAAAATGTTTTCAATCTTTGCAGGCTCCTCTTTACTGCGGTTTCTCGTGTGTATTGCAGGCCAGCCAAAAACACCCCTTACAATTCCTTTTTTTGTATGGATGTTAACACGTTTAGAAGGGGCAATCTGGTGGTCAGAACCACCATTTCGTATCACATATATAAGTCCGTTATCCGTAATATAATTGACATACCACGAAATTTCGTCAGCATGGCCTTCAATAACTACCTTATAAGGAGCATCGGGATTAACAACCCCGACAGCAGTACCATAGGTATCCGTTATAAAAGTATCCACATAAGGCTTTAAATAATCCATCCATATTTTTTGACCTTCAGCCTCAAATCCGGTTGGGGAAGCATTGTTTAAATAGTTTTCCAGAAAACGTAAAGAGGCCTCATTTAATATTGATTCAGTATTCATAAAATATTTTTTTTGCTAAAATATAAATTTGGTATCACAGTTGTTAGTATAATGTATAATTTTGATCTATAAATTTTTTAGTATGAAATTGCATCATTTTATAATCGTATTCTTTTTAGGTATCCTATCAGGCTCACTTCATGCACAAGAAGACAAAAGAGACGACTATCTAAAACAAGGCACAGATACCATTCTTGGAGAACCCATAGAATTAGAAGAAATCATCATCGATAAAAACAAACTCAAGGCAGATGAAGAAACCAGAAAGCGGTTCCTTATTCTCCAGCGCCGTGTCTATAAAGTATATCCCTATGCCAAAACAGCTGCCGAAAGGCTTACACTCCTTAATAAAGGAATGGCAGCATTAAAAACCAATAAAGAAAAGAAGCGGTATTTTAAAATTGTAGAAGACTATTTAAGTAATGAGTTCGAGGGGCAGCTTAAAAAACTTTCCCGAAAAGACGGCCAGATTCTTGTAAAATTAATTCATCGGCAAACCGGAAGCAGCACTTTTGAATTAATCCGTGAACTAAAGAGTGGCTGGAAAGCCTTCTGGTCCAACAATACAGCAAGATTATTCGATATCAACCTTAAAACAAAATACAGCCCGATAGAAGTAAACGAAGATTATTTAATAGAAACCATACTCGTCCGCGCCTTTGCCGATGGAAGATTAGAGAATCAAAAACCCGCTTTTCCCATCATTTATGGCGACGTAGCCCGCTACTGGCAGGAAAAACTATCCAAACCCGCAGTAAAGTTATAATTATTAGGGCGTATCCTTTCAGGCCGGGCTTTCCGTTACAATCTTTTTGTTCGTTCCTCACCAAAAAGGATTTTCACTACAATCCCTTACGCAGGCACATGGCACATCAACAGCACCTATTCGATAGCACACAATTATATCATACCATCAACAAAAAAAAACTTTCTATTACAAAACCTTTTCGGTCAACAGTTTATACAATTTTAGGAAAATATTATAAAAAAAAGATATAAAAGCGCTTGTAGAAGTCAAAAGAAGTGGTATTTTTGCACCCGCAATAGCAAAGAAGTTCATTAAAATCATGTGAGGGAAAGTAAGGAAAAAAGATGTAAAAAACATCAAAAACCCTTGCTGGTTTGAAAAAAAGAAATTATCTTTGTACTCCCTATTCGCGCTCATTTTTATTGTAAAATAACGGGCTTTGGGAGCAAGTAAAAAAGAAGTAAAATCTTTTCAAAACCCTTTGTCAATTAAAGAAGAGTTCTTATCTTTGCACTCCCGATTCGCACTCGTTTTATTGTAAAATAACAGGTGTTGGGGGCAAGGAAAAAAGAAGTAAAATTTTTTAAAAAATCTTTTCAAAACCCTTTGTAAATTAAAGAAGAGTTCTTATCTTTGCACTCCCGATTCGCACTGGCTTTTATTGTAAAATAACAGGTGTTGGGGAGCAGGAAAAAAAGGGTAAATTTTTAAAAAAAAAACTTTCAAAAACCCCTTGCTAATTAAAAAGAAGTTTGTATTTTTGCACCCGCTTTGAGAGAGAGGCGAAAGACATAAAGAAGACACGT
>DASVUQ010000419.1:0-2318 GCA_036386975.1 Flavobacterium sp.
ATACTAATGTACCTATTCCTGTGTATAGTTTACGGGATAAAGAAATAGTAGGCAAGCAATGGCTGGAAAATGTTGCCACAGATACAACTATAACGATCCCCAGAAATGGTGCCAATAAAATTGTAATTAATTATAAAAATGAAGTTCCTGAATTTAACTTAAGGAACAACTGGAGAAAATTTTCCGGTTTTACTCCTAACAACCGGCCTTTTAAATTTGTTTTTATGAAAGATCTTGAAGATCCGTATTATAACCAGATTTTATATGTACCTTCTATGTCCTATAATCTTTATGACGGTGTGTCGCCCGGCCTCAGGCTGCATAACAAAACTATTCTCGATAAACCTTTTACTTTTGACTTTAATCCCGCTTATTCTACCAACACCAAATCGCTAATTGGTTCTTTTGGTTTACATATTAACCATTACAACAGGAAGTCCAATTTATTTAATATTCGTTATTCCGTATCGGGATCCTATTTTCATTATGCGCCAAACGCAGCATATGTAAGCTTAAAACCGTCTGTCTCGCTACGGCTAAGAAATGAAGATTTCAGGGACAATGCAAAAGAAGGCTACATTTTCAGACAGGTTATTGTAAGCCGTGAACAATCGCCCTTACTCACTAATCCTATAACACAAAACTATGCTGTTTTTAATGCTAAATATTACAATACCAGGACAGAGATAACCAATCATATCAGCTTTAATACAGATGTGCAGTTCGCCAAGAACTTTGGGAAATTATCAGGAGAAATCAGCTACAGGCAATTATTTCAAAATAACAGGCAGGTAAATCTAAGGTTGTATGCAGGAAGTTTTATCTATAACAATACCAATTCTGATTTCTTTAGTTTCGCGCTGGACCGTCCTACAGACTACCTTTTTGATTATAACTATTTAGGACGTTCTGAAAATTCAGGTCTTTTTAGCCAGCAGATCATTCTTGCAGAAGGCGGTTTTAAATCAAAACTGGATACTCCGTTTGCCAATCAGTGGATGACTACCATAAACGGAAGTTTTAATATATGGAACTGGATTGAAGTCTATGGCGATATCGGACTGGTAAAAAATAAAGCAAAGGCAGGAAAATTAGTTTACGATAGTGGTATCCGCCTGAACCTTGTTACCGATTATTTCGAACTCTACTTTCCTGTATATTCTAATAACGGATGGGAAATTAGACAAAAAAACTATAATGAAAAGATCCGGTTTATAGTAACACTTAACCCCAGGGCATTAACCGGTCTTTTTACCAGAAAATGGCTTTAGAAAACAAATAAAACTTTTAGTAAAATTATCGGTACTATCAATTTAGATACCCCCTACTTCTACCCTACTTGATCTTTATCAATACTTCTATAAAAAAGTATTAGTTATTTTGACTATTGCAGTATTTTTATAAATTCCTGGCTTTAGATTTAGTTATGATAAAATCATATACTTAAAATACCTTTAAATTACGAATTATGAAATTGTATTTATTTTCTATAAGTATAAAATTAATTGTTTTTTTAATTAAATTTGTTTCAGATAATAAAAAATGCCATGACACAACAAGCAACAAATGCAGCTATTTCATTTGAAGATTTTAAAACCGAAATTTTAAAGGATTATAAAATTGCCATTACCAGTAGAGAATGCAGCCTTTTGGGAAGGCGTGAAGTACTAACAGGAAAAGCAAAATTTGGAATTTTTGGTGATGGAAAAGAAGTACCGCAGCTTGCTATGGCAAAAGCTTTTAAGAACGGGGATTTCCGTTCCGGGTATTATCGCGACCAGACCTTTATGATGGCAATTGGCAAAATAAACCCACAACAGTTCTTCGCCGGTTTATATGGCCATACTGATATCGATCAGGAACCGATGTCCGCAGGAAGACAAATGGGCGGCCACTTTGCAACACATAGTTTAAATGAAGATGGTTCCTGGAAAAACCTGGCATTACAAAAAAATTCCAGCGCTGACATCTCTCCGACAGCCGGTCAGATGCCAAGATTATTGGGTTTAGCACAAGCTTCTAAAATATATAGGAATGTATCAGGCATTAGTAATAAAACTAATTTCTCCATCAATGGTAATGAAATCGGCTGGGGTACAATTGGCAATGCTTCAACTTCCGAAGGTTTGTTTTTTGAAACGATCAATGCTGCAGGTGTTTTACAAGTACCTATGATCATGAGCGTATGGGATGATGAATATGGGATTTCTGTTCATGCAAAACATCAGACCACAAAAGAAAATATATCTGAAATACTGAAAGGTTTTCAGCGAGATGAAAATAACAAAGGTTTTGAAATTTTTACGATAAAAGGATGG
>DASVUQ010000420.1:0-4235 GCA_036386975.1 Flavobacterium sp.
GAGAGAATTTCATTACGATTTCTGTTACATCATCAAGCAAAGCGACATTACAAAATATATTATGAAAACTGCTTTATGGTTCCAGGCACTTTAATACAAATAAATTTTATATTTCATTACTTAATCAAATAGTTAAAATAAAAAATCTAAAAAATTTGCTAATTCAAAAAATAGTTCAGATGTTTGTCACATCAAAAAATAAGAAAATGAATTTAACAATGTGCACTGTTTGTATGATGATGTGGAAATTTCCGCAGAGGACAAATATTGGATAGTTTTAAATTTTAAAATATACAATCAGACCTCTGCCAACCGCAGAGGTTTTTTTATTTATTCTGAACTTGTTTCATAATGGCAATTAAGAGAATCTCAAAATTCAAAACAATTAACAACAGCAAAAGCAATTCATAAAATGAAAACAATAGCGAACCAAATGATGATGTGTTGTATGATGTGTATGTGCGCACCGCCTCGCTATTGCCGAAAGTGAAAGAGACAACTCTTTATTATAGTTTCAACTATAAGCCCTTTTGGTAAGCCATCCAAAAGGGCTTTTTTTATGATCATCTGTTATCAAATTCCAGATATAAAAGACTAAAAATTTAAAATTTAAAATTTAAAATTTAAAATAATAATAAATATAATCCAAAAATTCAAAATTATGAGCACACAAAAATTCGCAACAAACGCATTGCACGCAGGACACGATGTTACTAAAAATGGCGGTACAAGAGCGGTTCCCATCTACCAGACTACATCCTACGTTTTTAACAATTCAGATCATGCATCAAATTTGTTCAACCTTTCTGAAGCCGGCTACATCTACACCCGGTTAAACAATCCTACTAACGACATTTTAGAACAGCGCCTTGCAGCACTCGAAGGGGGAATCGGCGCAGTAGTAACAGCATCAGGGACCTCAGCAATAGCAACAGCATTATTAGTATTATTAAGGGCAGGAGACCATATTGTAGCTTCAAACAGTTTATATGGCGGAACCTATAACCTGCTAAAAGTAACATTGCCGAGATTAGGCATTACTACTACGTTTGTAGACCCTTCAGAACCGGAAAACTTTACAAAAGCAGCAAAAGAAAATACAAGGGTGTTCTTTGTCGAAAGCCTTGGTAACCCTAAACTCGACGTACTCGATTTAAAAGCCATAGCAACAGCCGCAAAAGCACATAAAGTGCCCTTCATTGTAGACAATACCGTAGCCACACCTTATTTATTAAATCCAATAGAGCATGGTGCAGACATTGTAATCCACTCTTTAACAAAATATATTACAGGTAATGGGACATCGCTTGGAGGTGTTATTATAGATGCCGGAAAGTTTGACTGGAGCAACGGGAAATTTCCTGAATTTACAGAACCGTCTGCCGGTTACCACGGGTTAAAATACTACGAAGTAATTGGGGCAGCTTCATTTATTGCAAAAGTCAGAATAGAAGGCCTTCGTGATTTTGGTGCCGCATTAAGCCCTTTTAATGCTTTCCAGACCATTCAGGGACTAGAGACACTAGAAATCAGAATAAAAAAACACAGCGAAAATGCTTTGGCTTTAGCCGAATGGTTACAGGAACAACAAGAAGTAGCATGGGTAAACTATCCGGGGCTGAAAACATCAAAGTATAAAGATTTAGCCGATGCCTATTTGCCAAAAGGTAAAAGTGGTATTGTCACTTTCGGATTAAAAGGGGGTTTTGAAGCAGCTAAAAAAGTAGCCGACGAAACAAAATTATTTTCATTACTGGCAAACATCGGAGATACAAAATCACTGATCATTCATCCCGCGAGTACGACACACCAACAACTTTCAGACGAAGAGCAGCAGGCAACAGGAGTAACAAAGGACCTTATTCGTCTTTCTGTAGGTTTAGAAGATGTAGAAGACCTGAAAGCAGACCTAAAGGCCGTATTCAGTACCATCAAAACCACCCAAACGGTATAACAATAGTAGTCTTATACATGGTATAAACACATTGGGAACAGCAGCCGTTTATTAAAAATTATTTTTGTTTGTGTGAAACTGTCTTTGGCACTACTTAGGCCAGGGGCAGTTTTCTAAAAAGTTTTTATGCAAAATCTAGAAAAAATAATACTTGGAAAATGGGTTACAGAAAATGGTAAAACAGTAGATAATATTTCACTTTTTTATCAGGTTTTCGGGCATGATATCGGCAAAGCACCTGTAGTACTGGTAAATCATGCATTGACCGGTAATTCGAATGTCACTGGTAAAAAAGGGTGGTGGAACGACATTGTGGGAGAGAAAAAAATTATAGATACCCGTTGCTTTACAATAATCGCTTTTAATATTCCCGGAAACGGCTTTGACGGTGATGCCAACAACCTGATTGCTAATTATAAGGATTTTACAATCAGGGATATTGCAGAAATTTTCTGGCAGGGACTGGATGTTTTAAAAATCGATGAGGTATTCGCCATTATCGGAGGAAGCCTTGGAGGTGCCATAGGATGGGAAATGACGGTGCTACAGTCAGCCAAAGTGCGCAACCTGATCCCTATAGCAACAGATTGGAAAGCAACAGACTGGATATTGGCAAATGTATTAGTTCAGGATCAGATCCTCAATAATTCAGACGATCCGATAGCTGATGCCAGGCTGCATGCTATGCTATTATACCGCACACCAGAATCCATAAATCAAAGGTTTCAAAGACAAAAACAGGGAGGCACATCCGTTTATCAAATAGAAAACTGGTTAGTAAACCATGGCGTTAAACTCAAAAACAGGTTCAGGCTGGCCGCTTATAAATTGATGAACCATCTGCTAAAAACAAATGACATTACCAGAGGGCGTGCCTGTTTTGAAACCATTCTAAGAAACAGTACCACTACATTTTATATTGTAGCCGTAGACAGCGATTACTTTTTTACAGCTGATGAAAGCTGGAAAACCTATCAGCAATTACAACAAATAGGGCAGGAGGTATTCTATAATGAAATCAGGTCCATTCACGGCCACGATGCCTTTCTAATAGAATCTGAACAATTATCTCAAATTTTAAATCCAATTTTTAACACATATAAAGAACAAAAATATGTCAGCTATCAAAATTAATATTATCCTGTTCGGTATAGGAAATGTAGGAAGTACACTAATTCACCAGGTACTGGAAAGCCAGGCATTCTTTTACGAAAGTAGTAAAGTTAGCCTGCGTTTTCCCGTAATCACTAATTCTACCCTGGCTTTTTTTGAAAAAGACAACCTCAACAATACATGGGAGGCAGATTTTAAAAAATCGGCCATCCCTTTCAAAGTAGAAGATATTATCAATTATAGCAACAGTAAACAACTTGAGAATGTTATAGTTGTCGATGCTACTGCAAGTTACGAACTGGTAAAATCATATATCCCGTTCATCCAGAACGGTTTTCATATTGTCTCAGCCAATAAAATCGCCAATACGTTGCATCAGGATTTTTACAAAGAACTGAGGCGCAACCTTAAAAAGTTTGATAAAACCTATTTATACGAAACCAATGTTGGTGCAGGCCTTCCTATAATAAACACGATAAAGGACCTTCATTTTTCGGGAGAAAAAATAACAAAAATACGTGGGGTATTTTCAGGGTCGCTCAGCTATATCTTCAACCGTTTTGCCAAAGAAGACCTTCCGTTTTCAAGAATATTGCAGGATGCAGAAAAATCAGGGTATACCGAACCGGACTCCCGCGAAGATCTCTCAGGAAACGATGTAGCCCGTAAACTGCTTATCCTGGCTCGTGAAATTGGCCTGGAAGTAGAATTTTCAGATATAAATATTACGTCACTCCTTTTACCCAACCTAAATAAAAAAAGTAGTAAGGCCGAATATGCTATCAGCAAAGCATTATTCGATACACCTTATAAAACGGCAAAGCGGACACAAAAAGAAAACCACGTACTACGCTATGTAGGAGAGTTGGATATTACCCATAAAAAGCTGGAAGTAAAATTAGTTTCAGAGCCTGGCTCGTCCCCGCTGGGGCAACTCAAAGGAACCGATAACCTAATAGAAATTTACACCCAATCCTATGGAGAAATCCCTATTGTAATCCAGGGCGCCGGTGCCGGCAAACAAGTAACCGCACGAGGCGTATTATCAGATATATTAAGGATAGTAGAAAGAATTAAGATCAAAGAAAACATTTTTGCATAAATAGTTTCCATCTCCTGTTGCAAAAACCAATTCTATTGCATTACTTTGCCATGTTCTTATTCATAT
>DASVUQ010000421.1:0-4414 GCA_036386975.1 Flavobacterium sp.
TAACCATAAAACATTTGTAGACGTTAATGCCAGGTATACTTTCGAAAATTATGACAATGTCTCTAACCCTACCCTGGGAATGACATTTTCTATTTTAGGTGGTTATACGGTAAATGCAAGGGAAACAAAAAAACAATTTCCTTACGCAGAAAGTACTTTAGGATTTACATTAAAAGTAACCAATAACGAAAAGCTGGTTTTAGCCACACGTGTAAAAGGAAAAGCGCTTTTTAATAACAATTATGAGTTTTATCAGGCAGCAACAGTAGGAGGCGATTTCGATTTGAGAGGTTTCAGGAACCAGCGGTTTTCAGGAAAACAATCGTTCTACCACAGTTCTGATCTTCGTTTTAATTTAGGAAAACTAAAAAATACTATTGCTCCGGTACGGTATGGAGTCTTTGGAGGATTTGATTACGGAAGGGTATGGATTGACAACGATAATTCAGAAAAATGGCATCAGTCTTATGGCGGCGGTTTATGGATCAATGGAATCAATATCATAACAGGCCAGATTTCCGTTTTTAATTCTACTGATGGATTAAGGGTAGCTGTAGGAGTTGGGTTTGGATTATAGGTTATCAGGCGTACCTATCTTTGCTTCTGTACATAGTTTCTATTTATTGCGACTGTGTACTATAGGACATTATGATTATTTCCGTCACTACTGCTACAAATGATATGGATTGAAATTTCAAGCAGGGCAAAAAAGTAACTCCAAGACATGTATATATGTAAATTTGAGTAACTTAATATTCTAATCATAATTTGCCTTTTACACCTGGAAATATATTAACAAAAATATTATTATATTTACAACTATAAAAATTTACACATAACTATGGAGGCTATTCTGTTTTTAATAATTATAGGGTTATTATTTTATTTGAACAGTAACATAAGTTCTAAAATAGTACAGCATGAAGAGAGGCTCGAAGTAAAACTGAGGATATTAAAGAAATCAATTGACTCATTAAAAGATCAAAATAGTACCACTACTGAAAAAACAAATCCTGTAATAGAAAAAGAGCAGGTTGTTGTACCGGAAAGACAGGCCCCGATAACCCCTGTTTTTTCAGAAATAAAAGTCCCTGAAAACGAAGAAATAGTTTTTAACAACGATACCGTTATTTCAGAACCCATCATACAAAAAGAGCAGGTAAGTGTACCGGAAAAACAGGAGCTGATAACCCCTGTTCCCTTAGAAATAAAAACTACGGAAACTGAAAAAACCGTTCTTAACACCAGTACAGCTATCGTAACACCAGAATATGAAAAACCGGCTCAACAAGCCCCAATAATACCTATAGCATCTGAGAAGTCATGGTGGGAAAATTTCAAAGAGCAAAACCCCGATCTGGAAAAATTTATTGGTGAAAACCTGATCAGTAAAATTGGAGTGCTAATACTCGTGCTTGGTATAAGCTACTTTGTAAGATACGCCATCAATAAAGATTGGATCAATGAACCGGCAAGAGTAGGAATCGGTATCTTATGCGGCGCACTCATTATGGTTTTCGCTCATAAGTTAAGGAAAGATTATGCTGCTTTTAGTTCTGTTTTAGTAGGTGGCGCCATTACTGTTTTTTATTTTACTATTGGGATTGCATTTCATGAGTACCATCTTTTCAATCAGGTTATTGCTTTTGCCATTATGGTAGTTATCACTTGCTTTAGCGCCCTCATATCAATTTCCTATAACAGGAAGGAGCTGGCAGTCCTATCGCTTATAGGCGGATTTGCTGTACCGTTTATGGTCAGTACCGGGAACGGAAACTATGTAGTATTGTTTACTTATATCCTTATTTTGAATGCTGGCATACTGGTGCTGGCTTATCACAAAAAATGGAATATTATAAATATCCTTTCCTATTTATTTACCGTTATACTATATGCAGGATGGTTATTAAAAGACTATTATAATGTACCACCACACTATTTGGGGGCTTTGTTATTTGGGTTTGCCTTTTATTTTACTTTTATAGTAATGAATGTTATTCATAATATACGAAATAAAGGCGCTTTTTCCGTTACACAGCTTTCCATCCTGTCGAGTAATACTTTCCTTTTCTATGGTGCAGGAATGTTTATATTACAACGTTACCATCCTGAATTAAAAGGATTATTCACCACTTCCCTGGGATTATTAAATTTTGTATATGCATCCATTTTATATAAAAAATTTAGCCTTGATAAAACAGGTTTGTACCTCTTAATAGGCCTCACATTGACCTTTGTGACCCTTGCTGTCCCTATACAATTCGAAGGCAATCACATCACCCTGTTCTGGGCTGCCGAAGCTTTTATATTGATGTGGCTGGCACAGAAGTCAAAAGTTACAATATACCGTTTTGGTGCTGTTATTATCCATGCACTACTGCTGGTAAGTTTAATGTTAGATTGGAGCAAATATTATGAGGCAGATGATATAATGGATATTATCATTAACCCTGCCTTCATGACCAGCCTGTTTGTTATTGCTTCTTTGTGTGCTTCTCATTATTTGTTAAAAAAAGAAACAGGAACCTCTACAATGTTCAGTTTTACTTTTGACCCACAGGCATATAGGAAATACATGGCATGCCTGGCCATTGCAATTTTGTATTTTAGTGGTATCATTGAAACAGGATATCAGGCTAATAATCATGTATACGGAGCGGGGTCAGGTAGTGCATTCCCAATACTATACCATCTTCTGTTCTGCGCTGTCTTTATTTATTTTCTGTTTAAGAATAATAATAGCTTCTATTCCAGGCTTGCGTCAGTGATTACTATAGGAAATACTATATTATTTGCATTCTGGTTCATCAATTTCGCGTTCTATGAACATCACGGGTACATGGCAACAGGCATGTACCAACGAATAGCTTTTTACCTGCATTACTTTTCACTTGCAGCCATAATCTACCCCATCTACCTGATGTACAAAGAGAACCGGAAAGCCCATTTTTTCAATATATTACAAAAACCATTTTTTATATGGGCGGCCGCCTTTTTCGCCATCTATATTGCCAGTACAGAATTAATGCTGCATGGGCTGGTCCTCTCTAATGTACCGGTAACAGCAGCGGATGTGAAGGCATTTAAAATGCTTAATGTATATAGCCTAGAGGAAATAAAATCAAAAATTGCCAAAGAAAATATCGATCTTGTACGCAACCAGATCATTAGGACAGGATTCCCTGTTTTATGGGGCACACTGGCATTTTTGTTTTTAATAATAGGCATAAAAATACAAAACAGATTATTACGGATTGTAGCATTATCATTACTTGGGATTACAATCATCAAATTATTTTTCTATGACATTCGCAATGTATCCGAAACCGGAAAAATAATAGCCTTTATATTGTTAGGCGTACTGGTCCTCGTTATTTCATTCGTTTACCAGAAAATCAAAGTATTAGTGGTAGATGATACTAAAAAAACAGACGAAAATGAAAGTCGGTAAATGGTTGTTTATAATTGTATTTGTCAATATATCTTTTGCACAAAATAAGGTAACTGCCGGTATAAAACCAGTAAAGCAAAGCGGTTTTTATAAAATCGTATTGCCTCCCGCTATCCGTTCCTTTACCACAAAAGACCTGAGTAATTTCAGGATCTATGATACGCAAAATAACGAAACGCCTTATTTCATTCTACAGCAAAACAATAATACTGTTGCCTTTGCCATAGAAGACTTTCCCATTCTCTCAGAAAGCAGTAGGCCAGGAAAAAATACTACTGTAGTTTTCGAAAATACAGGACTAAAAAAACTAAACGAGATTACTTTAGTCATTGGCAATACCGATGTAGAAAAAAAATATAACATCAGCGGCAGCAACGACAATTCAAAATGGTTTGGTATTGTCAATAATAAAATACTTACAGACATTACAAATACTGAGAACATTACTACCGTTAAAACCATTACATTCCCCCTTTGCTCCTATCAATTCTTTAAAATAGAATTCGACGATACAAAAACACTGCCCTTAGACCTTCAGGATATTCATATTACCCAAACCACTTTTGTACCTTCAGTACAATTACTGCCCATTGTTCCGGAATCAATTAAAACAATAAAGCTTTCAGAGCAGAAAAAAACACTGATCCACATCATTTTTAAAAATAAAGAAGTTATTGACCAGTTAGCCTTAGACGTAAAATCCCCTGCATATTATAAAAGAGAGGCCCGGATATATAAAAAAGTAACCCGGAAATACAAAAGAAAAGTATGGGAAGAAGAAGAAGATATGTTCAGCTTCCAAATCAGTTCAGATACAAAAAACAACATCGCTATCCCACAAATTTTTGAAAAAGACTTCTATATCGAAATCGAAAATCAGGACAATCAACCTTTACAATTTTCATCCATACGTTTCAACCAGATACCAGTAGTTATCGTAGCAGATCTCAAAAGTGATGCAAC
>DASVUQ010000422.1:0-2147 GCA_036386975.1 Flavobacterium sp.
TGTAGGCCTTGATGCGGCAATACTAATGCACCCTACTACATGGAAGGCTTCCGGACACGTAGATGCTTTTAATGACCCATTAATTGATAATAAAGATTCTAAAAAACGGTACCGTGCAGATGTACTAATAGAAGATTATGTCGAAAAAATACACCAGAAAGCCGAAAAGGAAATAGAGAAAGCAAGTACCCGTTTTGGAGCAGCCTTTAACAGGCAGGAATTTATTACAACCAATGCACGTGTGGTGGAATATCTTGCTAGAGAAGCTTCTATCAGACAAAGGCTGGCAAAAGGCTTAAGCGAAAACCTTGATGATGTAAAAGCCCTGATTGAAGAGCTGGAAATTGCAGATCCGGAAACCGGTTCACGCAATTGGACAGATGTAAAACAATTTAACCTGATGTTTGGTACCAAACTGGGTGCATCTGCAGACTCCGCTATGGATTTGTATTTACGTCCCGAAACGGCGCAAGGCATTTTCGTTAATTTTTTAAATGTTCAGAAATCAGGACGGATGAAAGTCCCTTTTGGGATTGCACAAACAGGTAAAGCGTTTCGAAATGAGATCGTAGCGCGACAATTTATTTTTCGTATGCGGGAGTTTGAACAAATGGAAATGCAGTTTTTTGTAAAGCCGGGCGAAGAAATGAAATGGTACGAATACTGGAAAACAACCCGCTTGAACTGGCACTTATCATTAGGATTAGGAAAAGAAAATTATCGTTTTCACGATCATGATAAACTGGCGCATTATGCGAATGCTGCGGCAGATATTGAGTTTAATTTTCCGTTTGGGTTTAAAGAACTGGAAGGGATCCATTCCAGGACAGATTTTGATTTAAAAGCACATGAGCAATTTTCGGGAAGAAAATTACAATATTTTGATACGGAAGAAAATAGTAACTACACTCCTTATGTAGTAGAAACTTCTGTGGGACTCGACCGGATGTTCCTGGCTATTTTTTCTAATGCTTTAAAAGAAGAAACCCTAGAAGACGGTTCCATAAGGATAGTATTGCAGTTACCGAGCGTCTTAGCCCCTACAAAAGCAGCGGTTTTACCATTAATAAAAAGAGATGGTTTGCCCGAAGTAGCCAGAAAAATAATAGATGAACTCAAATGGGATTTTAATGTGGCTTATGATGAAAAAGATGCTGTTGGCCGCCGCTACAGAAGACAGGATGCCTTAGGTACGCCATTTTGTATTACAGTCGACCATCAGACACTAGAAGACCAGACAGTAACGATCCGACATAGGGATTCAATGAAACAAGACAGGGTTGCTATTACAGCTTTGGAAAAAATCATCAACGATGAGGTTTCAATGAAAAACTGGTTGATGAAAATGTAGCCTTAGCTTTAGATGATTATTGAAAATATGATTGATATCCGGCTTTTATGTTAATTAACAGATAATTAAATACTTAAGATATTTAAATAATAATTTACGTATTAAATTAATTAAATACTATCTTTGCTGTCGAAAAATTAATCAGTTAATTATTTACACTTTTATGAAAAACAAATTATTTACACTCTCAGTATTAATGTCAGTATTTATGTCAAGTTGCTCAGATTCAGCATCTGATGAATTTGATGACGCTAATGGAAATGCAAACGCAAGATATATTAAAACGATTACTTCAATTTCGCCAAGTGATGGATCGAACACAATTACAGTTAATTATAATGCATCTGGAAAGGTTACAAACATGTCCACTGGTACTAAAAGCACTAATTTTGCGTACGAAAACGATAATCTTACAAATGTAACTGGAGATATTGATCCATTACAAATCAGCCAACTGTATCAAGCACCATATGAAGCTTATGACTTTGGACAAGTCTTAGTATATGATGCAAAAAAAAATCCTGCTGAAATTAAGCTTTTCAATGAGAATATTCATGGAGTTAAAGAAGAATTTTCTGCAAGTATAACTTATGATACCGCTCCAAATAGTTTCTTTCATACTCTAAAAGCAGCTGGAATTATTGATGTTTTAGACAAGGTGAAACTGAATTTGAATATGCAGAGTATGCCAAAACAAATAGTTCAAGCTAGAGTGTTATTGCCGGTAAACAATCCTACGAAAGTAGTTATTAAAAATGTTCGAGGTGCTACTCTTAGTACAACATCAATAAGTTAT
>DASVUQ010000423.1:0-5813 GCA_036386975.1 Flavobacterium sp.
TACCGCTTTTAATCCCTTAAACTGTGCCAAAAACAAAGACCTATTAATATCTAAAATACAAATCAGAATAAGGTATTTTGATTGTAACAGGTCCTTTTTAAAATTTCTGGTAATAGTCCGGTCATGACAAATCGCAGCATCTTTAGCTATACCAATTTTAAAATTATGAAATCTAACGCGATCTGCAAAATTACGGTCTTCTCCATAATGATTAAAAAGAGGCTCAAATAAACCTACTTTTTTAAAACAAGAACTACTGACTAACCAGGCAGCGGCATTTACGAAAGGTACTTCAACTATATCTGGTGCGGCTAGCCTATCTGTTTTTCGATTATAATACGTATGGAAATTAGTATCAAGATGAACTCCATCGGCTGAAAAATGTAAAGGGCTCATGATACCAAATGTTGGATTTTGTTCTATTCTTGTAAATAAATTCGTGATAGTATTCTCAAATATCCAGGTATCCTGATTTAAAAGAAAAATATAATCAGTACCGCCTAGTAATGCTTTCTTAATTCCGATGTTATTTGCTTTTCCAAAACCAAGATTGGTAGTGTTTTTAATAATTTCAATTTCAGGAAAAGTTTCTAAAAGTGCAACAGAAGTATCCGTTGAAGCATTATCGACAACAATAATGTGAACAGGATAGTCAGAATTTAATACAGAAGCAATATTCCTTTTTATCCAAAAGCTTCCATTATAAGTAACGATTACTACTGCAATTTTCTTTTTCAAATGAAAGTTAATTTTCTTTATGCGGACAAAAATAATGATATTTGTCGCTGACTCTGAAATAAAATGAAATATTATATCATCATTCCTGCGCACAACGAAGCACAATTTGTAGGCCTGACATTACAATCCTTACTGGATCAGACTGTTTTACCTGAAAAAATAGTTGTAGTTAACGATAATTCTACAGATAATACAGCATCAGTTGTTAGTGATTTTATTAAAGAAAATCCCTTTATACAATTGGTCAATACTACATCTGAAGCTATACATTTGCCTGGAAGTAAAGTAATTCAAGCCTTTCAGAAAGGACTTGAGATTCTTGACAATCATTATGATATTATTGTAAAACTTGATGCTGACTTAGTACTACCCCATCATTATTTTGAAACGATTATAGCTATTTTTGAAAAAAACCCAAAAGTAGGAATGGCAGGTGGTTTTGCCTATATCGAGAAAAATGGGGAGTGGGTCCTTGAAAACCTTACAGATAAAGATCATATCCGGGGTGCTTTTAAAGCGTACAGAAAGGAAACTTTTTTACAAATTGGCGGGTTAAAACCCGCTATGGGTTGGGATACTGTCGATGAATTATTATCTAAATTTTATGGATGGAAAATAATAACTGATAGTAACTTGAGGGTAAAACATTTAAAACCTACCGGAGCTAATTATAATAAAACGGCACGCTATAAGCAAGGTGAAGCTTTTTATACATTAGGATATGGTATTTTTATAACAGCAATTGCTTCATTAAAATTAGCAATGCTAAAGAAAAAACCCTTCTTGTTCCTGGATTATATAAATGGATTCTTGAAGGCAAAAAAAGCAAAAAAACCCCTTTTAGTCACTGCCGAACAGGCAAAATTTATACAAGACTACCGTTGGAAAAAGATGAAAAGCAAATTATCATTAGATGGATATTCTGGTAGAAATAAATCTTAACTCATAACTTATAACTCATAACTTCTTTTTACTTTAGCAAATATTTAAAATTCATTATGTTTAAACGTTATTTATCACAGATCGGAAGGTATTTTTTGATGTGGAAAGATATTTTTAACAAGCCTACAAAATGGTCTGTTATGCGTGGCCTTATCTATAAAGAAGTAGACGAGCTGATTATAGGCTCACTAGGGATTGTGGCTTTTATATCCTTTTTCGTTGGTGGTGTTGTGGCGATACAAACGGCACTTAATTTAACTAATCCCCTTATCCCTAAATCACTTATCGGATTTGCTGCACGCCAATCAGTAATATTGGAATTTGCTCCTACTTTTATATCCGTTATTATGGCGGGAAAAATGGGTTCTTTTATAACATCTACTATTGGAACTATGCGGGTTACTGAACAAATTGACGCTCTTGAAGTAATGGGGGTTAATGCTGTAAATTACCTTGTTTTTCCTAAATTAATGGCGGTGTTATTATATCCCTTTGTTATAGGTATTGCTATGTTCCTCGGTGTTTTTGGTGGCTGGATGGCAGGAGTTTATGGCGGATTCGCAACAAGTTCTGAGTTTGTTCAAGGTTTACAAATGGATTTTATCCCGTTTCATATCATCTATGCATTTATAAAAACTTTTATATTTGCCATATTACTGGCAACAATACCGTCATTTCATGGTTTTTATATGAAAGGTGGTGCACTAGAAGTGGGTAAAGCCAGTACGGTTTCATTTGTGTGGACATCCGTTATGATTATTTTAACCAATTATATTTTAACCCAATTACTTTTGAGCTAATGATAGAAGTAAAAAATGTAGAAAAATCTTTTGGTGACGCTAAAGTGTTAAAAGGGGTCTCAGCAGTATTTGAGTCTGGAAAAGTCAATCTAATCATTGGGCAGAGTGGATCAGGGAAAACCGTATTGCTTAAAAGTTTACTTGGCATCCATTCACCTGAATCCGGTACAATTGAATTTGACGGAAGGGTCTATTCAGAATTAACAACAGATCAGAAACGGGAAATACGTACTGAAATTGGAATGGTTTTTCAGGGAAGTGCCCTTTTTGATTCGATGACTGTTGCTGAAAATATTGGGTTCCCATTAAAAATGTTTACTAAAAATTCAAGGGCTGAAAATAGAAAACGGGTAGATTTTGTTCTTGAAAGAGTAAATCTTGAAGAAGCACATAAAAAACTCCCTTCGGAAATTTCAGGAGGAATGCAAAAACGGGTGGCCATAGCAAGGGCAATTGTAAACAACCCGAAATATTTGTTTTGTGACGAACCTAACTCAGGCCTGGATCCCAATACCTCTACCCTAATAGATAATTTACTTTTGGAGATTACACAGGAATACGATATCACTACGGTAATTAATACCCATGATATGAATTCCGTTATGGAAATTGGTGATAAAATTGTATTTTTAAAAGACGGTTTAAAGGCGTGGGAAGGTAATAAAAAAGAAGTTTTTGTTACAGATAATGAGGCCGTAGTGGAATTTGTTTATTCTTCTAATTTATTCAAAAAAGTAAGGGAAGCACATTTGAAAGGTTAATTTATTTGCCTATTTTACTAATTAATTGTTTAATTCCCTGCTCTTCTCCTTTGGGGTAAATAAGCAGTACATTTTCTTTATCAACAACAATATAATCCCTTAACCCATTAATAACAATTAGTTTTTCAGCATCGGCCCTGACAATATTATTAGAAGCGTTTTCAAAAATTACTTTAGTGTTAATCACAGCATTATTGTTTTCATCTTTGTCAATTTTTTCGTGCAAAGATCCCCAGGTCCCCAAGTCATTCCAATCAAAAGATGCAGGAAGTACAGATACATTAGCTGCACTTTCCATAACAGCATAATCAATAGAAATGTTGGCTGCTTTATCATAATTTTTATGAATAAAATTGGCTTCCTCATCACTGTTATAAGTATCATAACCTTTCAGGAATAAACGGTTCATTTCCGGTTGGAATTTTTCGAAAGCTTCCAGGATGGTTTGTACGCTCCAGATGAAAATACCACCATTCCAAAGAAAGTTACCATTTTCTAAAAATGATTTGGCAGTGGCATAATCCGGTTTTTCACGAAACTGGCGTACCTTCTTTATAATATCGGTAGTTGCTTTATCATATTCAATATATCCATATCCTGTATTGGGGAATGTTGGTTTAATACCCAATGTCATCATTACATTTTCCTTAGCGCAATAATTAAAACAGGTTTGCAAATCTGCTATAAAGGCCTCTTCATCTTCTATCCAGTGATCGCTTGGTGCCACTACCATTACAGCATTCGGATTTTGTTTTTTTATTTTTAATGATGCATAAAGAATACACGGTGCGGTATTTCGCATCGCCGGTTCCAATAAAACCTGGTCCTGTTTTACCATAGGTAATTGTTCTAAAACCAAATGATTGTACCGCTCATTGGTTAAGATAAGAATATGCTCTGCCGGAATTATTTTTACCAGTCTGCTAAATGTTTTTTGAATCAGCGTCTCCCCTGACCCTAACATGTCATGAAACTGCTTTGGGTACTCGGTTGTACTTACCGGCCAAAACCTGGAACCAACACCACCGGCCATCAATATTGCGAAATAATTTTTGTTCATTTAAGGGATGCTTAAGTAATAAGTCCTTTGGGTTTGTTGTTTCTGTAACAGCTACAAATATATAACTAAATTAAAATAAAATATTCTAATTTTGAATAGGAGTTATTCTTTAGGTTTTCGCATCTGTGCATTTGAGACTCAATAGAAAGAAGGTATCACTTTTCAGGAAAACGCTGTACGTTTCGCGAAAAAAGGATAATAATAACCGCAAATTCACAAATTTTTAAAATTTATTTTTTAATCTGTTAATCTGGGGCTAAAAAAATCGAGGTAGTGCTTCGAGAAATTAAATCTAAAGAGATTAATGTATATTACACTATTCGTTGTATGTTTTTGATTTCTCACAAGGGCCCTAAGACACTAAGCTATAGCTAATGTATTTGTGCCTGCCTGTTTTTTAAAGTTATAGCGGCGCACCACTGTTGAGATGTTTCTAAAAAAACTAAATTTTTTTTGATAGCCGCGATTGTAGCGGCATCCTGCGCTTTTTTGCGCAGATAGAGCGGAAAGCGGGACAAAAGCTGTGGAAATGTTGAATTTTGTGCTCCTGACAATTCATTGGATTAAAAATATACGTTTTTCGTAATCCTTATTAACTCTTTTAAAATTATAAAAAGAATGCATTATTGTAATCTGGCTATTATAATAAATAAAATAATGAAATCCACACCTACTTATCCCGGAAGTATTTCTACCTCTGCATTGGCATTAAACAAATATAATTTTCCTGTTTTTATTTCAAGGCATTCATAACGCTTAACACGCAATCCTCTTTTTTGAAAAATTTTACCGTTTTTTATCCTGAAATTGCTTCCGCTGGGTACTTCATGAATAAAATAAATATCTGCTTTTCGTTCATCAAACTGTTTTAGGGCAAAAGCCAGCCGTGCATCTGTATCGCTACTAGCTGTTGGGTTCCTGAAATGTTGTGCTACTAACGGCAAAACACTATTGGGAAAAATCTCCGGACGAATAAAAGGCAACATTAATTTTTGAAATGAGTATTTCCATTCTGCTCCGTGTGGCTTTATATTTCGGCCAAATTTTTCAAATGCTACCAGATGTGAAATCTCATGGATTAAGGTAATTAAAAATCGGTATTTGTTCAGATTGGCATTTACTGTAATTTCATGCTTTCCTGAAATGCCTTTTCTGTAATCACCATGGCGTGTTACACGTTCGTTAACAATTTTTAGATGTACCTGGTTTACTTTAATTAGTTCAAAACAAGGGGCAACGGCGTGTTCCGGTAAATATTTTAAAAGTGTCTCATTCATATTCTTTTATCAATATATGATGAACAATTAATTTTAACTTATTAAGGTGTTGAAGAAGAAACCTGTAATACTTTGCCATTAAAAAACTGATTTCCCGTAAGCGTAAAGTTATAAATATAATCTGCCATCTGAGTTGCGGTAAGCGGTGCTTCATATCCTGGGAAAGCTTCTGCGAGCATTTCTGTCTGTACAGCACCTAATGCCAGGACGTTAAAAGCAATACCCCGTTCTCTGT
>DASVUQ010000424.1:0-13672 GCA_036386975.1 Flavobacterium sp.
TATGATCGTTAAATTCAATATCCCTTCTCGTGGAATTATCGGTTTAAGAAACCAGTTACTAACCGCTACTGCAGGTGAGGCCATTATGGCACACCGTTTCATAGGCTACGAACCTTATAAAGGAGAAATCCCGGGCAGAAACAATGGTTCGCTAATTTCTATGGAAAATGGTAAAGCCATTCCTTATTCTATCGATAAATTACAGGACCGTGGTAAATTTTTCGTTGATCCCAACGAAGATATCTACGAAGGACAGGTTATCGGAGAGAATACCCGTAGCGATGATATGACGGTAAACGTTACCAAAACCAAAAAACTTTCCAACGTACGTTCTTCCGGCGCCGATGATAAAGCAAGGATCATTCCTGCCATCAAATTCTCCCTCGAAGAAGCACTAGAGTACATCCAAAAAGATGAATATGTAGAGGTAACACCAAAAAGCATACGCCTTAGAAAGATCTATCTTTCAGAAACCGACAGAAAACGTTTTAAATTCTAATCCAAAATAGTATCATCTTGAGCTTTGCGAAGGAACTAAAAGCCATTCTGAAAAGAGTGGCTTTTGTTTTTTTAGAAGCTATTTCCTGCTTTCGCCTTTATCTCTCCGCTACGCTACGAGGATACCGGCTCTATCAGGGCTAGGCCATTGTACTAGCTTGGACTTTATCTTTTTAATGTAAAATGGCCTTTTGCAGACCTTCCGTCTTCCAGATAAAGCGTGTACCAGTAATCATCAGCAGGAAGCGCTTTACTATTATAAGTGCCATCCCACCCATTCTCTGCACCACTTTTAATCTGATATATTAATTTACCATATCGGTCAAAAATATTTACTTTGGAATTAGTAAAGAAAGTATTGGTTGAACCGCTTATTTTCCAGTAATCATTAATACCATCACCGTTAGGGGTAAAAAATTTAGGAGCGCCAATTACGGCCAGTTTTTGTGAAACCATACCACAACCTCTGGTATCATTAACATATACTTCATAAATTCCGGCAGGTACATTTTCAAAAACATTAGCATTTTGGAAAGGCTCTGACGGATTGCCAAGGCTATATTCGTAAACACCTATACTGTCGGGCCTAAGGTTAACCTTTACAATGTTATTATCAGTAATATCCTGTATGTCGATAGAAGCTATCGTTGCATTACTGGAAGCGATCACTTCAATAGTCCCGGTTTTGATACAACCGTTACGATTATTAATAACATCAACAGTATAAGTTCCAGCTTGATTGACCGGTATAGAATAAGTAGTATAAGGTATAATACTTCCATTGCGGTACCAAACGTAATTGTACTGTTCAATTGCCTCTTCAAGAATACCCGCATCAATGATAATATATCTATCAGGTAAATTGGTGCAGACAAACCCATTGGTTCTTCCCTCAATTTCAGGAGTAGGAATAAAATAAGAAGAATTAGGCGCAGTATAACCGGGTACATTGGTTACTATTCCACTTGTATTTATTATAACAGGATGAGTACCTAATATTCCATTATTATCAGGATCTGTAAAACCTGCCTCAATTACATCAAAGCAGCCATCATTATCACTGTCAGGATCAATATAATTTTTAACATCTTTGCTATCGGTATTTAATATATTATAATTTAAAGTCCCTGAATCTATTGAACTTTCAATAGCATTAAAAAGGCCATTGACCCCAAAACTGCCCGGTACACCGTCAATAATTCCATCGCTGTTGGCATCAGTAGCATTATTACCAGATTCTGTAAGATCATATATGCCATCATTATCGCTGTCCAAATCTAAATAATCCTTTATTCCGTCAGTATCGGTATCTGTAGATAATCCTGGTTCATAGCTGTCATTTAACCCATTCTTGTTGGTATCTGTAAAAGCTGTAGGAGTGGTAAGGCCCAGTGCTTCTGTAAGATCGGGAATACCGTCATTATCACTATCGATATCTACTTGATCCGGAATAGTATCCCCATCAGTATCTTTTGGAACACAGGTAGCAAAAATTTTAAAGGAAGCCTTACTGCTGCTTCCCGTTTCTAAAAGATTAATATGGGTATACGAAAAGCTATTGGTTAAATACGTCTGGAATTTAAATGTTCCGGTTCCTGCCGCAAGTGGCAAGCCGCCATTATTTAACCTGAACCGTATCTGAAAAGAAGAAAAAGAAGTAACCCCGCTTTCATAAATACCGTCATAATTAGTATCAATGAGCAGCTGGTCAGTTGGATTCAAAACAGTAATGGTTTTATCAACCGGTACCTGTAAAATAAACTCCCCGCTGGAGGACAACAAGTCTGTTGCAAGAGC
This sequence comes from Flavobacterium sp., assembly GCA_036386975.1. Taxonomy (GTDB): domain Bacteria; phylum Bacteroidota; class Bacteroidia; order Flavobacteriales; family Flavobacteriaceae; genus Flavobacterium. The sequence goes on from DASVUQ010000424.1 coordinate 2,296, forward strand.
AGTGGTTACATATTCTAAAGTTAAGCTGACGGGTGTGCTAAAATTAAATATTTTAGTAATAGAATCGCCTTTATTCGTATTAGTTTGCGAAATAAAACTACCGTCAGCAGTACCAACAAAATCATTCGTCGGTAATGGCCCTAAACTGGATGTTGTTATTGTAAAAGGGTTGGAGTACGTATTAATAGCAATTGTCCCTGTAGTAGGATTAGATATATCAACAACTGCATTCCCAAAGGACTCAAGGCAATTGGTCATACCATCGTTATCAATATCAATATCAATATTATCATTAACAAGGTCATTGTCTATATCTGTAGAGCAGACACTTACGGGAATCTTATCTGATGTTCTACTTATATCACAGGCTCTTATCGTAGCAATGACACTATAAAATCCAGGTTCGTACGGAACATATTCATTTGATTCAGCATCCCGGATTTCCGCATCATTTAAATACCATTGGAATTTATCGAATGCGGTTAGTGAATTGATGGACAATCTCACACTAGGGATACAATCGGATGCTGATGAATTTATTTTAGCAAAACCAATTTCAGGTTTAAAGGTAAATCCGGAGTAAAAACCACCGTAAGTAGCAAAACCACTGGAACCAAAGTAAGAAAGGTAAAGTTGCTTGGTAGAGAAAACAGATACATTTCCTGTTAAACCCTTAAATGTATAAGTCACATACGCAGCATTTCCATTTACACTAAGAGGGCCACTTTTTACAATGCTTCCTGGTAAGGTTGCTAAATCATAAGATGTCCCGTTAATAATAAATGAAAGTACAGCGCCAGCTTCCGTTATGACCGCAACAGTTCCGGTAAAACTAGACCCGTTATTATCTACTTTATCTATAAAAGGGATGTTATTTATAACTTTAGGCGTCTGGCAGCTCAATGGCGGAACAAAAGCCATATTTTGATTAGCCTGATTGGAATCTCCTCCGATACCCTGATAGGCAAAAACATTTTTAGAAGTAGAAATATATAAGTTACCATTAGCTGAAAAGCTATTTCCGTCCAGGGATAAATATTGCCCTGCGTTTAAAGTTGTAACCGGCACAGTATTGCCATTTAAAAAAACAGCCGTATCATTTTCATTAGCTACTATTAATGGGCGTTCTACAATATTTTCGCCATTACCTCTGATAAAAATATACTCTTTACCCGTTCTTTCAGCAGATACAATCTGATCAAATCCTAAATCCAGATTATTACGATCGCCGTTTGTCCCTGCAAAAGATCCGCAATTCACTGCAATAGGCTTATTGGAACTAATTAAGGCACCTATTAACCCATCATTATTAGGAAAGTTATACCCCCCCTCGACAGCAATAGTATAACTTTCGCCCCGATTAAGTACAATATTTGGAATTGCATTACCAAATGCTTCTTTATTCAAAATTCTAACACCGGGTTTTATATCAAAAGATACAATAGTATTATTCTCGGTTGCTAATATCGAAGCAAAAGTATAATGAGAAGGGCCTGTTGAGAATGGTAATGCTACTCGGGTATTGGTAAAGCCACCAATCCTAAACTGTGTCCCAAGGGCGGCCAACCCTTTAGATACCAATCCTCCCGCATGAAAATCTGTTTGGGCAGTAAGCCTTACCGTAACATATACCAGATCGTTGGCCTCTACAATATATCCCTTATTGTTTAAAATTTGGCCCGCACTACTACCATCAACCATAAGCTGCGTATAACGGCCTTCGCCTATATTGAGGATATAAGGGTTGTCCCTTGTTACTGTTCCTGAAACTACGCTTCCACCCACCGCGGTAATGGTAAAGTTAACAGGTGTAAGGCTGGGGCAGGAAATATATAAGAACTGCCCCTGTGGGTTTATTTCGCTTGAATTAGATAAAGGAGGAATATAATGTGTCTTACTAAATTGGGCAAAACAGTAATAATTTAAGAATATAAAGAGGAATAGTAATAGCTTTTTCATGGTCAAAAAAAAACCAAATATACTATTTATCTTTTAATGTAAAGTACACTCTTACAATTTTTAAGGTTCGTTTGGCAACTACAAACTGTAATAAATTTATTTTAATAATTCTATAAATCTCTTTTTTTAAGTAGTTTGTGAGATAAAAAAATAAAAATTGTAGTCCATACAAGCACAATTAGTATTGCTGAAAAATGGACATCATAATCTTTAACATTTTCTACTCCTATCTGTTTTCCCACAGATTTTACTACTGATAATCGTGTAAAAGGTTCTACAATCAAGTTAGACATCGCTTCAAGCGGAAGAAATTGAATAATGCTTGTGCCTATAGTAGTATCAGGGAAAATTTTAAATACTAAGATGCCCTTAACTATATTTTCTAAAATACTCCATACCAGCAAAAAACCCAAAGCAAACGCGGAACGCTTTACCAAAATACCTAAAAATAAACAGAAGGAGAAAAAACCAATAAGTTTTACAAAATAAGCTAAGATATATTCCAAATCCATAAAAACAACATCCGGTTCATTGTAGGATGAAAAAACTAGCCCTAAAATAACCGACATGATAAATACAAACATGGTAGAAATTAATGCAAACAAAACCACAGTCAGGAATTTAGACTGAATGAATTCTTTTTTACTCATTCCGTCAATCAGGTTTTGTTTTAATGTACCATAACTGTACTCATTGGCCATCATAGATACAATAACAATAGCCAGGAAAAACTTTAGCAATGCAGCGATATATGTATTAAAATGCCATATATATGGAAAGTTAAAAATACCTAATTCGGCAAAGTGAAATTTAAACGGTCCAAAATCAAACTTTATAGCAGCAATAAGAGCAATAAATGTTAATAATATAAAGTAAGTAAGCGTAAGGACGCGGCTTGCTTTATTCTTCCATATTTTTTGTAATTCTATCGAGAGTAGACGTTTCATTAGTTATGATTGATGATGGTTAGTAAGTTTTAAAAATTGTTCCTCTAAACTGTGCTTGCGTTTTGCTAAATGGGTCAGAAAAATATTCTTTTCAGCAAGAAATCTATTGAGTTCGGCAGGATCAATTTCGGTAGTAGAAGATACAATTACTTTTCCTTCTTCTTCCTTAACACTTTCTATGGCAGGGAAAAGGTGTAAAGCATCAATTAATGCAATGTGGTTATGAGCCTGTAATTCAATAAAGCCTTTATTGTTGGACATTGCATTGACAAGGCCTGAATATAAAATTTCCCCTTTTCGTAAAACCAAAACGTGTGAACATACTTTTTCAACTTCGTCTAATAAGTGCGAAGCCAGTAAAATTGTTGTGCCTTGAGATGCAATAAGCCGGATAATGTCCCGGATCTGATGAATGCCTTGCGGGTCTAAACCATTTGTAGGTTCATCCAAAATTAGGATTTCCGGATCATTGAGTAAGGCAGAAGCAATAGCCAGACGTTGTTTCATTCCAAGGGAAAAAGTACGGAATTTACTGTCTTTTCTTTCTATCAATCCAACCAGTTCCAGTTTTTCTTGCACTTTTGTATATGGAATATTTTTAATTTTACACACCAGCTCCAGGTTTTCTTTTGCGGTCATATAAGGATAAAAATTAGGCCTTTCTATAATAGCACCTACTTTTTTTAACGCATCGTGTGTTTTCATTGTGCCGCCAAACCAGCTGTAATCTCCGGAGGTTTTATTGACTACATTGAGTACGATACCTAAAGTGGTCGATTTTCCGCTTCCGTTTGGGCCAAGGATGCCGTAGACATTGCCTTTTTTGATCTCTAACGAAACATTTTTTACCGCGTGGATGTAGCCATAGCGTTTGTTAAGATTGGTAATTGATAAAATGGTTTCCAATGTATATTATAATTAAGGTTTTTAGTATGACGAATGTAGTTAACAAATGTTACGTAAAGTTAAAATAAAAAAAATGCGCCATACTATAAAAGTACAACGCATCCTCCCAATTAAGGGATAAACAATTAAAAACAACAATTATAAAAGCTTACATTAATTTTTAAAAAACTATTATTAATTCATTCTTCTGGATTTTCTATTTTATTACTTGGCTTGTAAAGAAATATTTTAACGGTTGCATCCAGATGCTTATTATTTTACATCAGCCTGTTTTGCAATGCACTATTGTATATAATCCTATCTTAATACAGCTTTGATATAATTATAATAAATAGTAGTAGTGGCTTCAAAACCAGAGTCTGTCCCAACAATTAACCAAAGTTCCCCATTTGCATTCGATTGAACATTTACAGGCGAGGAAGTGCTAAGTCTCTTTAATCTATAATCTTCAGAATTTGTACCATTTGCAAAATCCCCAATAAATTTAATAGTAGGCCCATCGGTACTTTGATTTCCCTTATCAACATTCATCCTGTAATGATTATCGGTATTATTAGACACTTTTAGCGGCTCTATAGTAGAGGCACCGGCTTTTATAGCTACACCTTCACCTGGAGGGCCTCCAACCCCCATTCTGCCAGAAGGAGCATTAGTAGCAATTTCAATTTCAATAGAAACTGTATAATTTCTATTGGGTTCAAGTCCAGTAATTTTCTTTTTTACGAACATAAATAAGTCATCGCTATGATTAGTCCCAGATTGCCGTAGCGCACCATCACTAGTATTTAAGGGATTAGGCAACATGGCGTGTGAAAATTGTAATTCATACATGGATTCTTGATCAGGCGCGCTGGGATAGTCGGCAAAATCGCCTACCCATCCCTCTGAGTCGGACTGAAAACCGAAATTAAATTCTTGTGTTGTAGCAACATTATTATCTTTTTCGCAACCGGAAAAAAGAACAATACTGGCAATTAACGATAAAATAGATAACTTATACATAATTCTCTTTTTTTATTTACTTTAATGAGTTTCAATTTGTATACACGAATATAATCTTCATGTTATACTTTTATTATAATTATATTGGAGGTAGTTTTCTGATCTATGTGCTGACTTTCTTCAAAAAATAGTATTAGTATAATCTACTTTGATAATAAAATTTTGTTTTGCTGATCCACTGTAGTGATTTCATTACCCGAACATGACACTAGTGACAGTAACACTATAGCAATAGTTAAAAGTACAGTTATAACATAAATTAAAATTTTCCTGGTTGTAGTTTGTGTTTTCATATTTCTATCAGTTTTAATTTTAATTTAGATGATATAAAGTGGAAAAGGTTGCGCAAAAAAAATCTGACTATTATAGTCAGAGATTTTTAATATTAAAATTTTTATGCAAATTAGCTTACGGTGCTATGATTTTTGCTCCTTATTAAAATAAACAAGGTAGTAATACATTTGTTTCTCCTCGTCCCAGCCTTTTTCTATATATTTCTCAGCACTTTCCGGGTTAATAAAATCCAGTTTAATCTGGATGTTAGTATCAAGGTTAATTACATTTTTAATTTTTTTCCTCGCATCCGAAACTGCCGCATTGGCTATAGGAAAGTTCGTAATGTCTTCGATACTGTATTTCTCGCCTTTGTCTACTTTGTAGTTTTTAAATTCAGGGATCAGGTCCGGGTTGTCGAGTACTTCATTTAAAAAATTAGACTCTTCGAACTGGTCGTTTTTTGCAAAATAATTAACGGAACGGTTCATAAACATCACTTCTTCTTTTTTGTCTTCCGCCGGAAGCACTACATCTTTAGCAAAATCCTGACAAAACTTTAAATATTTTTTAGTGATAAAATTTTCATCCTGAAACGCATCAACAGACAGGAAATGTTCCAGCCAATACCGGGCATCGTAACGGTTGCTGTCAACAGTCAGGATTTTATACCCTTCTTCTTTTTTATAATTAAAGATCAGGCACCCTTTATCGAGCTTGTTTAGGTTAATGCCTTGTTGCAGGATCATTTCCAGATGGGTACCTTTTTCTTCAAACTGTAAAAAATCAGCCTGTAACTCACTTTTAAAAATCCCGACTGCATCTACTACATTATTATCAATATTCAGGTTGGTAAGGTATGTAATATATACTTCGCCATTTTTAATATGCGGGTGGTTGGATTGCTCAAATAAATGTTGGGTTATTTTTTTTGATATTTCATGAGCATCGGCAGGATTATCAAAAATTGCAGTCGCATAATTAAACATATCATTATATTCCAGGTCGACTTCATGCGCAAACTGAAAATAATTTTCTTCTTTTTCCCGAAAAGGTTTAAAGAAATATTCTTTAATGAGCGGCACCACTTCATCACTTAACGAAAAAATTTGCTGTGAAAGAAAGATAGCTTCGTTACGGCTTTTGTTTCTTACCCTGTGAATAGAGAGGGATTCAATATGGGTGTTGTATAAGTTGATCATTTTTATTTTAGTTTATGGTGAAGAAATTAGAGGTGCAAAGGTACAAAGATGCAAAGGTTTAAATACGTTCATTAATTTTACGGATAAAAGAACCCATCATTCTTTCCACTTCCCTGCTTCTTCAAATATTTGTTAAATTGAATCTCGTTGATGTATTTTAAATTATAAGCTATTTCAATTTGAGTCTGCATTTCAAAAAGAGAAGCAATGGCAATATTTAAAAATCTTAAATAATCCTTTGTCCGTTTCTACCGTAACCTTCGGCGATATTGCTCGGGATAGAAATGCCACTTCTTCTAATCTGAGAAGTCAGGCTATAAATTTCCTCTTTCGGAAAAGCATTTGTTAATTGATAAATTTCAGTAACCAATGCCATCGATTTTTGCCAAACAAGCAATTCTCTAAATGTACTCATTTCTTAGTTTAAGGTTTAAAGTTTAATGTTTGTTAGCCAAATCTTAAACTTTAAACCTAAAAAACTAATTCCAATTCTCTTCAAAACCAAAATCTTCAAAGTTCTCACCACCATCGAGCATGTCAAGGTCCTCTTCATCATAATCATCTTCAAAATCATTAAAGTTATCATCATTAAGCGCTTCAAAATTTTTCTCCAGTGCTTCGTCCGGCATTACGCCATGAGAAAACAGCAGGTTCGGATAAGCCACACCTATTTCCTGGTCTTCAATCGCAGCCAATTCTACTAAGAATGTCCACATATTGATAAAATCGTAGACATAAATGATTTTTGTATTTTCCTCATCAAGAATATCCGACAAGGTATAATCACTCATAATTTTCTGTTCACCGGGAATATCACCGGTGTCAAAAAGCGAAATTTCCTCTTCCTGGTTCCAGTTTTCGTCACAGGTATAAAAAGAAGCGACATCCATACCGTCAAAGCCAAATGCGTTAAAAATAGCATTGTGCAAATCCTCCAGTGTATCTTCTTCTACTATCGCGATATCTCTAAAAACATCTTCTTCTGCATCAAGGATTACCCTAAATTTATAAACCATAATCTTTCCTTTTTTTTGAGATGCCAAAGGTAAAACTTATATTTTGTTCTGAATAAAAAAGTAATCAACAATTGGGTTTTTATTACGGCAGGTGCTTTTTAAACTAATAGGAATTTATGGGGCGTTTCCCAAAAGGGCCGGGCTTTCTGTTACAATCTTTCGGTTCGTTCCTCACCAAAAGGATTTTCACTGCAATCCCTAACGCACTCAGATGTAAATTTACCCCTTTAGAATTTAAAGCAGCTCTTAAAAGTAGGATCAATGCACAGCAATTCAGCTGACATCAATGCTTTTTTTATTATATTTGAAAATAACAATCAACCTTCGCCAGCCACCTGGAAAATAATGTATTTGAGAAAGTTTGTTTTGTATAAATGAGTTAGCCGTCATACTAATGCTAATGTGAAATAGAATTTATATTTTTTTCAATCTGATTTTTATATCTTTGGTGATAATATGGCAGAGAAAGCATACATAACACCAAATGTTCTCAAATGGGCAAGACAATCGGCAAGAATGTCCGAAGAAATTGCATGCGCTAAAGTTTCTGTTTCTATAGAAAAATTAAAGGAATGGGAAAATGGTATTACTTTGCCTACAATAAGACAAGCTCAAACTTTAGCAAAAGCATACAAAAGACCTTTTGCATTATTATTTTTACCAGATATACCTAAAGATTTTCAACCATTACAAGACTTTAGAAAGAGTGGTTCAAAACCTTTTAACACTTCATCTATTTTTATTATTCGTGAAACTCAACAAAAACAATCATGGATTAGAGATTTGTACGAAGAAAATAAAGAAAAGGAATTATCATTCGTCGGTAAATTCAACATTAATGACAATCCTGAATTTGTAGCAGAAGATATATTAAAAAGTTTAAATATTAATCCTGCAAATTATCAATCAGATAATCCAATTAAAGAATGGATTGAAAAAGCAGAATCTAAAGGTGTTTTCATTTCTAGAACAAGCTTTATACATTCAAAATTAAAATTAGATTCAGAAGAATTACAAGGCTTTGCAATTTCAGATAAATTTGCTCCTTTTGTTTTTATTAACTCAGACGATTGGAATGCTCCTCAGCTTTTTACTTTAGTTCATGAATTAGCTCACATTTGGATTGCTGAATCAGGCATTTCTAATGAAATTGAGCAAAATGTTAAAGATAAAGACAAGTATCATCCAATAGAATTGTTTTGCAATGAAGTTGCAGCAAATGCATTGATTCCGAAAGAAATAATTAATAATTTGGAAAACGTAACTTTTAAAAATTCAAAGGAAGTATTTAAATCTGCAAAAAAACTAGGTGTTAGCTCATTTGCTTTTTTAGTGAGAGCATATAATCTAAACTTAATCAATTATGCAACATATCAATCTTTGAAAAAAGATGCCGAATATGAATATAGTGAATTCTTAAAACGTGAAGCAGAAAAGAAAGTAAAACAAAAAGAAAAAGAGAACAAAAGTGGTCCTAATTATTTTTTATTACAATTAAATAGAAATAGTAGACTTTTCACTCAAACCGTTCTTGATACATTTCGTGGTGGAGGAATTGAGCCTTCTTTAGCTAGTAATCTCCTGAATGTTCAAATAAATAAATTTCAAAAATTAGAAGCACAACTATATAAATGAGTACAGCATTAGATACATACTGTATAGATGCTAATGTACTTATTCAGGCTTGGCAAAAATATTATTCGCCAAAATTTTGTCCAGATTATTGGAATGTTTTAGATGAACTTGGAAAACAAAATAAAATTTTTATTTGTGAGGACGTTTATGGAGAAATCAAGAAAACAGAAGATGACTTATATGATTGGCTAAAGAAATGTAATATACCAATAAAAAAATCATCTGAAAACGTAATTAAATGCCTTAAGGAAATATACCAAAATCCACTTCATTTAAAATTAGTAGACAATACTAAAAATCGTTCATTAGCTGACCCATGGGTAATTGCTCATGCCATGAATGAAAATGCAGTAGTTGTGAGTAAGGAAGAAAAAATAACTACTACAAATACAGATAAAGTCAAAATTCCTAATGTTTGTGAAAATATGAATGTAAGATGTATAAATGATTTTGAATTTATTCACGAAATAAAACTAAAATTCTCTTGTAGCTTGTAAAAGCAAGAACCGCCAACACAAGTTGTACGCTATTGCAGGTTTAGGCTTAATTAAAGTTATTTGTATCATTGTAGCTAAACCACATAACCTTACATACAACTTTTAACAACATCACGTTTGAATAGAAAATTTAAAATAGTTATAATCCTATTATTCCTTTCAATAGGAATACTTCTCTCTGCAACAAAACTCAATATTGCAGATAATAGATTTGTAAGTCGCATTGTTGACCTGCAAAAAGAAGATTTAAAATTCTACTGGAAAGATGATAAAAGTCAAAATTTTAAGAATATTCAAAACTTAAAATTATGGCTAGAAAAGAAAAATAAAAAATTGGATTTTGCCATGAATGCCGGAATGTATAAAAAAGATAACTCACCACAAGGTTTGTACATTGAAAACAATAAAGTTTTGACACATTTAGATACGTCAAATGGAAATGGGAATTTTTATCTGAAACCAAACGGTGTATTTTATATAACTACGAAAAACATTGCCGTGATCTGTATTTCAGAAAAATTTAAAAGTAATACTATAAAATATGCAACCCAATCTGGTCCAATGCTTGTCATCGACGGTCGAATTCACTCCGCTTTTAAAGAGGGGTCAACCAACTTAAATATTAGAAACGGAGTTGGGATTCTTGAAAACGGAAAAGTGGTTTTTGCCATGTCAAAAGAAGAAATTAATTTCTATGACTTTGCAAACTATTTTAAAAATCTTGGTTGCAAAAATGCCTTATATTTGGATGGTTATGTGTCTAGGACATATTTACCAAGTGAAAAATGGACGCAAACTGATGGTAACCTTGGAGTAATAATAGGCGTGACACATTAAAGTTAAATGTAACAGTGGTTGGCGCAATTGCTGTTTTGTTGTCGCAGGAACTAGCTTTTCCATAACTTCGCTTTTGTTGCGCCGAAAGAGATCAGTTTCAAATTCTACCACTTCGCTAAGTACCAAACTGTAATAGAATGCAATGAAAATGTTGTAATCTCAAAGCTCTTATTATTTACCATGAAGGAAAACTTCTGCAGGAATATTAAAATAATTTTTAAGTTTTTGGGCCATTTTTAATGTAATTTCCCTCTTTCCCGAAAGAATTGCAGAAACGTGCCCTTTGCTTCCAATTATTGGTTCAAGATCTTTGGCTTTTATACCCATCTCTTCCATTTTATATTTGATAACTTCTAATGCATCAAGTTCAGGAAGTTGGTAATGTTTATCGTCATAGTCTTTTACTAAGACCATTAACAAATCTAATTCGTCACTTTCCGGAGTGTTTGGCTGTGCATGAAAAATTTCCATCAACCGCATTGAAGCTTTATTATAATCTTCTTCCGTTTTTATTACTTTCCAGTTCATAGCTTTTTGTGGTTTAGGATTGCTGTATCAAAGGCAACAGTTTCAACATTTATTTTATCATATTCTTTGTGGGTTCCGAACCAAATAACGTAGCAAGCTGTTTGCAGGAAATTAATTGAAACCACTAACCGAAAATCATTTCCTTTGATATTAAAAACAACTCTTTGATTATTTACAATACTTGCATTTCCGTAAATTTGTTTAAGTTCATTAAAATTATGAAAATCCTGTTTCGTAAATTCATTATACCAAATCAACAATTGTGTTCTTGCAATTGGATATTTTTCTGTGTAAAATAAAATAGTTTTCTTTACCAGGATTTTCATGTGACAAATGTAATTAAAAGTTTTCAATTTGCAAACCCATTATTGCTTTAAAAAAGATTTTAAAACTACATTTTATGCTTTACAACACAAAGCCCTAGCCCTGATAGTAGCCTACCGTGTGGACACATCTACAAATAATTGCCATCCCTGCATAATTGCTGCGAATTTTTGTATTCCTATAGCGAAAGTTGTTATTCCCGGTTTTCGCCCACTGGCATATCCTTTCCATCCTCCGAGCCTTGCCATGGC
>DASVUQ010000425.1:0-7219 GCA_036386975.1 Flavobacterium sp.
GGGCCATGGCAAGGCTCGGAGGATGGAAAGGATATGCCAGTGGGCGAAAACCGGGAATAACAACTTTCGCTATAGGAATACAAAAATTCGCAGCAATTATGCAGGGATGGCAATTATTCGTAGATGTGTCCACACGGTAGGCTACTATCCGGGCTAAAAATTCCAATCCTAAATAGACTGCCCTCTAAATAGGAGAATTATTCAGGATTTCAGCAATATTAAGTCACCTGGTCATTGATAAAGTATATGCCTTAGATGTCATAAAGCAACATTTATTTCCTCAATTCCCTAAAAATATTTATATCTTTTGTAACATTTTCTATTCTTTAGATACATATTAACAATATCAAAACAAAATAGCTTAAATAAGCTTATTCTTTACGTTTTAAAACTACAACAACATGAAAAACAATACTTTCTTTTATTTGCTGTTATTGCTTCCGCTATTATCCTACTCACAAACCTATATTACCAATGTGACGGTAGTCGATGTTAAAAACAAAAAACTTGTGCCGGCACAAACGGTTACCTTTACTAATAAGAAGATTACCCAAATTCAATCAGCTAAAAAAGTAAAAGTTCCGCAAAACGCTACCGTTATTGATGGTAGTAACCAATACCTGATGCCTGGAATGACCGATGGACATGTGCATTTTTTTCAAAGTGGCGGCCTGTACGCGCGTCCGGATGCTATCGACCTGCGTAAACAAATGCCTTATGAAACTGAAATTGCATGGGTGCATAACAATATGGAAGACTTTTTAAGGCGGTATACCAAAAGTGGTATAACCACTGTTGTAGACGTAGGCGCAACACCTCATTTTTTAAAGAAAAGAAAAGATTTTGCCAACAAAGATTTTGCACCAAAAATCTATATGACAGGACCATTACTTACATTTTGGGAACCAGATGTTTATCAAGGGTTAAAAGAAGATGAGCCGTTCAATCTCGTTACCACGCCCGAACAAGGCCGCGCTATGGTACAGCAACAGTTGCCTTTACAGCCTGACTTCATAAAAATATGGTACATTATTGATCCGGAAAAACCTGAAGAAAGTGCCAGGAAATTCCTTCCTGTGGCCAAAGCCATTATCGATGAAGCACACAAAAATAAATTAAAAGTGGCTGTACATGCCACCGAACAGCTTACAGCACAATTGGCCGTAGAAAGCGGATGCGACTACCTCGTACATGGTATAGAAGACAAAATCATAACAGCTGATTTTATAAAATTACTTAAGGATAAAAAGACAATCCTATGCCCGACATTAATTGTTGCCGATGGGTATAATGCTACCTTCGCCCAAAACATTGTACCGGATACCTATGAACTGGAAAATGCGAATGCACAACAGATCGGTTCTGTTTTCGATCTGAAACACCTCCAGGACACCACCTATTCTAGCAGGTTAAAATCATATATGCGCTCCAAAAACATGGTGGCCAGTGAGAGAAAGACGGATTCTATTCGTAAGGTCAACCTTAAAAAATTGTCAGATGCCGGCGTTACGATAGTTGTCGGAACTGATGCCGGTAATATTGGTACACAGCACGCTTCTTCTTATATAAGAGAGTTAAAAGCCATGCTTCAAAGCGGGATGTCCAATTGGCAGGTGTTACAGGCTGCCACTATTAATAGTGCAGAACTTTTTGATCCGGCCGATGGCAGTATAGCGGTCGGAAAAAATGCGAATTTAATTTTATTAAGTGCGAACCCACTCGAGAATTTAGATAACCTCGCCAAAATTAACCTGATTGTCAACAAAGGAAATGTGCTGCAACCCGAAAAAATAATTACACCTACTCCGCTTTCACTGGTACAACAACAGCTTAATGCGTATAATGCACGGAATATCGAAGCTTTCTTAGCCCCTTATGCTGATGATGTAGAACTATATGATTTTCCGGATAAACTAACGGGAAAAGGAAAAGAATTTATGCGGAAAAACTACCAGCAAATGTTTGCTGCCCTACCCTACCTGCATTGTGAAGTAAAAGAAAGGATTGTTCAGGGCAATACCGTAATTGACCACGAGCGTGTAATGATACGCAAGAACGTATTTACTGAAGCCACTGCCATTTATAAAATTGAAGACGGAAAAATAAAAAAGGTTTATTTTATACAGTAAGTCCTTTTTACTCTATATTCTAAGAGACATATGTTTAAAGTTCAATTAATTTCTAAATAAAATAGAAGTTAATTGAACTTTAGTTTATAAATTACATCACCATTTCCATCAGCTTTACACATTCTACTGCTTCTTTTACGTCATGCACCCGCAGTATATTAGCTCCTTTTTGCAGGGCGATTGTATTTAAAACGGTAGTCCCATTCAATGCGTCTGCAGCAGTAGTACCCAATACTTTATAAACCATGGATTTTCTTGAAATGCCTACCAGTAAAGGAAGTTCAGGCATTTGGAATAATTCTAATTTTTGTAATATTTCATAATTCTGATCCAATGTCTTCGAAAAACCAAAACCGGGATCTATAATGATATCAATAATGCCCAAACTTCTGGCTACACTGATTTTTTCTGAAAAATAAAACAATATCTCTTTTACAATATTCTCGTAATCAGTTAATGACCGCATCGTATTAGGTGTCCCGCGCATGTGCATCATAATATACGGTACCCGAAGAGCTGCAACCGTTTCCAGCATCTTTTCATCAAGGTTACCGGCTGAAATATCATTGATCATCGCCGCGCCATGTTCCACACAGGCCCGGGCTATAGTGCTTCGGAATGTATCAATAGAAAGTAATGCTTCGGGGAAATGTTTCCCAATAGTATTTACAACTGGTATGATCCGGTTTAACTCTTCTTCTTCGGTAACAAAGGCCGCATTGGGTTTACTCGAATACGCCCCAACATCAATAAAGGCAGCACCATCAGCAAGCATTTTTTCTACCTGTTCCAGAATAGCTGTTTCGCTGTTGTATTTTCCGCCATCGTAAAAAGAATTAGGGGTAATATTAATGATACCCATAACTTTAGGCAATGTCAGATCGATAAGTGTCCCTTTACAGTTAATTGTCATGTTGAGTCCTTATTAAATTTAGAAAAACCAACTAAGTCCCTTAGCTGTTCCGCATTAAAAATTAATTCTTTACTTTTGAAAAAAATAATACAAATATAAGGCTTAATGAAGAATACTTCACTGGAATATGATGCTGTAATTGCTACCTGCCGCTCTTTGTTTATCAATAAAATGAAAGATTATGGTAGTGCCTGGCGCATTTTAAGGCTACCATCACTTACAGATCAGATTTTTATAAAAGCACAAAGGATCAGAAGCCTACAGGAAAATGAAACCCGAAAAATAAATGAAGATGAAACCGGTGAATTTATAGGTATTATCAATTATGCTGTTATGGCATTGATCCAGTTGGAATTGGGTGTTGCAGACCAGCCCAATCTCAGCGCAGAAAAAGCTACCGGATTGTACGACACAAAAATACAACTGACGAAAGAGTTAATGGAAGCCAAAAACCACGATTATGGCGAAGCGTGGCGTGAAATGCGGGTAAGTTCCCTGACCGACCTGATCCTTCAGAAATTGCTTCGGGTAAAACAAATTGAGGACAATAAAGGAAAAACATTAGTCTCTGAAGGTATTGATGCCAATTACCAGGATATGATTAACTATGCTGTATTCGCCCTGATCCTTATGAAAAATAACAATACATAACATTTACAATTCAAAATGAAAAATATAATAACACAGTTCTCCCGAATTTTTGTCGGCATTTTATTTATTATTTCAGGATTAATAAAATTGAATGATCCCGTTGGCTTCTCCTATAAATTGGATGAATATTTTAGTGAACCTGTTTTTAACATTCCTTTTTTGGTTCCGTTTACATTAGCCCTGGCACTATTTCTCGTGGTGCTTGAAGTAGTATTAGGCGTTATGCTTTTAATAGGTTATAAAGTAAAATTTACCATCTGGAGCTTATTGTTGCTCATTGTTTTCTTTACATTCTTAACCTTTTATTCTGCTTATTTTAATGTGGTGAAAGATTGTGGCTGCTTCGGGGATGCACTAAAATTAACCCCATGGCAATCTTTTGGCAAAGACATTATTTTATTGTTCTTTATATTGATCTTATTCTTTAACCAGAAATTGGTAAAACCTCTATTTAGTACAACCGTAAGAAATACAATAGTGCTTTTAAGTGTTGTTTTGTGTGCCTTCATGGGATATTGGGTATTAAACCATTTGCCCCTAATTGATTTCAGGGCGTATAAAGTAGGCAATAACATCCAGAAAGGCATGGAAATTCCCGAAGGCGCACCAAAATCTGTAGTAGAAATGGTTTTTATTTATAAAGTAAATGGCGTGGACAAAGAATTTACGGAAAAAGACCTTATGGCTGTTCCGGAAGGCGCCACATTTGTAGACCGGAAAGATAAAATAATTACAGAAGGTTATATTCCGCCTATTCATGATTTCTCTATGGAAAAAGAGGGTTCTGATTATAAACAAGAGCTATTGGAAGAACCTAAATTATTGATTTTTGTCGCCTATAATTTAGCAAAAGCAGATGCATCCGGTTTGGCAAAATTAGAACCGCTTCATAAAGCAGCTATTGCAAAAGGATATAAAGTAATAGGACTGACTTCTTCTTCAAAGGAAGAAATTGATCAGTTTACGAAACAGCATCATTTTACTTTTGATTTTTATTTTTGTGATGGGACAACGTTGAAAACAATTGAAAGGGCAAACCCCAGTATCGTTATTTTAAACAAAGGTACCATACAACAAAAAGTACATTATAATGATGTTGATAAATTAAAGTTATAAAATATTAAAAGAGATATATTTTGGTAGGAATTAAATAGTTTAATCGGTTAAGAATGTCTTTTAAAAATAATTATAAGAAAATGCATAGGTTAAAAAAAATATATTTTTAACAGCTTAAATATCAGACTTTATGAAAAAACAACTTACCCTTCTCTTTACTGCCCTGTGTATCTTATTCTTATCCTCCTCCTGCGAAAAAGACCTTCAGGAAGAAGTTACCAACAGTAGCAGTAGTACCAATAGCCCTCCTTTTTCTACGAGAGTGGTATCTTTTAAAGATATCCCTGGAATAGCAGATTATACCAATCAGAAATTAAGAGGCATGGCATCAAAGTCAGGCCGTAATGCTGATGACGGTATGCTTATTGATGAAAACAGTATCATCGAAAACATCGATACGTTGGGCAACAAGAATTATAGTGTACACTTTGTATATGATGACACCTCTGAAAATATTTTCTATAACCTTATCATCAATGAACCGGCATCGGGTGAGAAAAAGGCATATGTATTAAAATACATTTGTAACCCTGAAGATTTTACTACTTTTAAGGCCCATAATTTCGATTTTAATTATTTTGTAGGTGTTACTGAACTAAGCAGTATCGGGGAGAGCACCGGCAACAAACTTTCTGCGCGTAATAATAATGATGATGAGTGTCCAAAGATCCTCATTCCTTCAGCCGATACGGCACCAGGTGCATCCTCAGGCACAGGCGGTGGCGGTGGCGGATTTGACGATACAGAGAATTCCGGGTCTACTACTACCGTTATAGGGTACAATGCCTCGGCAGGAAGTTCGGGAGGGGTAAGTTCAGTTACAATCGGAGGTATTACCTATTATGCCGGCGGTGGCAGTAGTGGAGGCGGAGGTGGGATTGATATCCCAAATTGTAATTGTTACAATACCGGTGGCTGGGTTGCTCTAAAAGTCAAACTGTTGGCCCATTTGTCCAGGACTTCTTCACAAAGGGGCAGCTGTCGTGAGGAAACGGTGCCTGAAGGGTATGTACCGGTTAATACACAATCCCAGCTATTGTGGCTTAGGACACTTATCGGGCTTAATGCCCCGCAGTTTGTCTACCTTAGGTCACACCCTGAAACAGTGCCCAGCATATTAGCATACCTTGCAGGAAATACGGTTAATGGAGTAATAGATCCGGAAGCAACAAACTTTGCTAAAGAAGCTATTGATGCTTTGATAGAAGGAGGCGAAGTTGATTTTAAAGACGAAGTAATTTTACATAGTAGTTTTGTTAATACCAAAACCAACTGTGCACATATAAAAATGACTCAAAACCAGACTAACATTTATGCACAAATGTTGTCAGTCTTTAATTCAAGCACAAATTATAATCTTACAATGAAGGTAGGAAACCCTCCAAATGGAGACTGGGGAATAACTAAAAGAGATTCGAATATTTCAAATAGTTACGAGATTACTATTAACTCAAGTTTAGAAAACACATCAAATCTTACAAGAACAGCAACTCTATGTCACGAATTAATTCATGCCTACATGCTAAACTCAATGGAAGGTTTCGGACTGGTTACTTTTGACACTAATGGAGATCCATTATTAAATTTAAGTTGTTCAACAACTGTAAATTATAACAATGTAAATTTAAACTCTTTATCTGTCCAAGACAGGTTCATCGCAATGATATGTGCAATGAATCAAAATGCAACGCTAACTCCACAATGGACTCACGAATTGTTCAATTCTAATTTTACTGTTGCTACTTACAGACAGGAAATAGAAAACATGATTTACAATATTTACGATTGGAACAATGAAAATGCAGCTTTTAAAGCTGAAGCGATAAATCTCTTTGGAAGCAGTTGGAAGCGTGAAATAGCAAAAGCCTCGTCTTATGTTGGTTTAGAAAAAACTTCTAATTTTATAAATTATATTAATGGTTATTCTTCAAATACTTCTAAATTTCTTTATTTAATGGATTTTAGAAATAAAATGTCTACTGCTAATAACGATTGTCCATGAAAAAACTATTAATTTACTTAACATTTATTAGTGCACTAATGTGCAATGCACAAGGTGCAAAACAAGACCTTTATATTTTTGTCAATCAAAAACCAACTATAGAAGTAAACAATGAATCGTTAGTATTTCAGAAATTTAATCTGGATTTCGATAGTAGATGTAATGGTACAACTATAAATCTTATGATCAATGAATTAGGAAATCTTGAGAAAAATATAAAAGTAAAGGGAACAACAAATAGAATTGTCTCTTTAATTTACAAGAATAAAAACAAAGATAATAATGCACTAAATGTTAATCGTGAGAAAATTGTAAATTTCTTAACCTATGATGAAATTATTTGCAATTTAAATATAGAAAAATTTATGGATATAGTATTAAAATTTAATGTGTATCTTATTAATAAAG
>DASVUQ010000426.1:0-1522 GCA_036386975.1 Flavobacterium sp.
CCGGCTACTTTTGGCATTCCCGTTATTATCGGGCCAAATTTTAAAAAGTTTTCCGAAGCAGTAGCACTAGTCGGTATGGGCGGATGTATCTCGGTAAAGACCAAAACGGAACTCGAAGAAACCCTTTCTTTACTGATCCAAAATGAAGACGAACGTTCTGAAAAAGGACATATCTGCAGTACTTTTGTACAAATGAATAAAAATGCGACACAAATTATCCTAAAGCATATTAGTTGAAACACCTAACCTTAGGCTAAATCATATAATAATGATCTGTTTTAAACCATTAGAAACATCCGACATAGAGGCTATCATTGCTATGATGGAAGATTTTTATGCCATTGATAATTATCCTTTTGATGCAGCAACTGCCAAAGTGTTATTTGATGCATTCCTGGCTGATGACAATCTGGGAAGGGCATGGCTGATTCTTAATAATGATGCTATTGTTGGTTATGTTATCCTGACATTTGTTTTTAGTTTTGAATATAAAGGAAAAATCGCTTTTATTGATGAATTGTACCTTATCGAAGAAGCACGGGGAAAAGGAACCGGTAAAGTAGCTATACAATTTATACAACAACAAACTTCCCGGTTAGCATTAAAAATGCTATATCTTGAAGTAGAAAATTGTAATGAAAAGGCTCAAAAATTGTATCTTTCGCAGGATTTTGAATACCACAATCGTAAAATAATGAAATATACCGTCCAACAAAAATCCAATTAAATTAAAGAAAAATGAAATTCTTAAAATTATTTTTACTCCTATTCGTATTTCACGCTCAGGCACAACAAGGTGGTATGTGGATCCCGTCACTACTTCAGGGCATGAACGAAAACGAAATGAAAAACCTGGGTATGAAGATGACAGCTGCAGATATTTACAGCGTTAATAAATCCAGTATTAAAGATGCCGTACCGCAGTTTAATGGTGGTTGTACATCCGAAGTGATTTCGGCAAAAGGGCTGCTTTTAACCAATCACCATTGTGGTTTTGATGCCATTCAGAAACAATCTTCTGTAGAAAAGGATTATCTAACAGATGGTTTTTGGGCTTATAAGTTAGAGGACGAGTTACCTAATAAAAATCTCGTAGTTACTTTTATTGTAAAAATACAGGATGTTACAACCCAGGTTTTAGATGGGACAGCATCATTATCATCTGAAGCAGAAAAGCAAAAGAAAATCCAGGATAACATTAGTACCCTTACAGCTTCATTACCAAAAGAAAGCTGGCAGGAAAACAAAATCCGTACGTTTTACGAAGGAAACCAATACATGCTTTTTGTAACGGAAACTTTTAAAGATATCCGCCTTGTGGGTACACCACCATCTTCTATTGGAAAATTTGGTTCTGATACAGATAACTGGGTTTGGCCAAGACATACCGGGGATTTTTCATTGTTCCGGATCTATGCCGACAAAAACAACCGCCCGGCAGAATATTCTAAGGACAATGTTCCTTATGTACCCAAGCATTTCTTCCCCATTTCATTAGATGGGATCAAAGAAAATGATTTTA
>DASVUQ010000427.1:0-1925 GCA_036386975.1 Flavobacterium sp.
TTGCGATATAACAATATTGTAATTGCTACAGATGCTGATGTGGACGGTATGCATATTCGTCTGCTCATGATGACCTTTTTTCTTCAATTTTTTCCTGATCTGGTAAAAGCCGGACATGTATTTATCTTGCAAACACCGTTGTTCAGGGTGCGCAACAGGAAAGAGACCATTTATTGCTACAATGAAGAGGAAAGGCAGCGTGCGATGGAAAAATTAGGAGGCAAGCCGGAGATTACACGATTTAAAGGTTTAGGAGAGATTTCGCCGGATGAATTTGGCTTGTTTATCGGAAAAGACATTCGTCTTGACCCGGTAATTCTAAGGGACGCTAATATTCACTCCTTATTAGAATACTTCATGGGAAAAAACACTCCCGACAGGCAGCAGCATATCGTTAAAAACCTGCGCGTTGAAAAAAATGATGCACAAGAAGCGGCTAGTATTGAAACTCTTACAGAGGGAATCAGCGAGGATGACTTTGCGGCTTAGATATACCTTGTATTGAAATATTATGGGCCTGAAGCTAGCAGGCCCATGATAAATATATTATGCGAAAACGCTAGAAACGTTAGTTATTTTCCAGCCTTTGTTGGTTTGCGACATGGTTACATAATTCACCTTAGAAAAAGCATCGTATTTCATGATTACCTTAACAATTGCCTGTGTAGCGCTCTGTTCAATAATTGAGTAATCAGTGGTGCAATTTTGACTGATGTTTTCCGAACCCTTTAAAGAATTCAGCATCTCAGATTTTGAATAGTTGACAATCTTTTCCCCTCTCGTTACGGTAAACTTCACGTCATTATCCAGTATTTCGGAAAGGCCTTTAATTTTACCTAAGGAAATTGCGTCAATATAGGTTTTAAGGGCATAGTCCATCTTCAATTTCTGTGATTGTGGTTCTTCATTAGCAAATGAGTTTAAGGAAAATACCATTAAGGCAGCGGCGAGTAATGTTTTAATTGCTTTCATTGTACATTTTTTGGTGAGGTTATTTTCCTATATGACGCAGCACCATCCTGTACGTTACACTTGCTTAGCTAAAAAACTGTTGTTTAACAATTTTTAACTAGATCAACTCGCAATTTTAAGGTTATTGTACCATCTTATTTGCGCAGGTCGAACTTGCAAACGCTTCTGGTTTAGCTTTAAATACAAATCCCATACTTAAGATGTATCCCATCGCCTCGTGCAGGGCTTGGTTTGATTTAAACATAGGATTGGTATTAATATCGGCATGCACCTCCAAGTCCACATCATACAGATCCAGTAAATCGCATAAAGCATAGGCCGTTTCTATGGATTTTTGGACCTCCGTAAGCATCCGCTCCTTTATACTCATCTTTTTTTTACTCGTTTCCTGATGGATGAACATAAAAGCGCCCTTTTTTTCGCGCAAAAAAACAATAACCGTAGCAAAATCGGTATAGCTGCCTTTTACTTGCGAGTCTGTTCCAATGCATACCTTTAACTTGTTGCCTAAACTATACTCTCTTTCGATTGCCTGCTCTACTTCTTCTAAAATGGGACTTTGGATTACTTCGCCACTAAATTTTTTCCAGGTCATAATGATTGTGTTTTAGTTTACGTTAACGACCATAGGCTTAAAAAGCTATATATTTTGTGGTCTATTAAAGATATACGTTAATTGATTAAGTTTATATTGTTTTTTTGTTAACATCTTAACAATCAGGTATTAGCAATGGTTGTAATATTAACGGAGAACATTTAAAGTAGTTTTAACGTAGAAGGTCTAGTTTTGTATAATCTTAAAAAAATCTCTCAATGAAATCTCAAATAATTAAAGGGCTGGTAATGGTGTTATTTATCACCGGCCTTGTATCCTGTAAGAAAAAAGAAGCCGACGAGCCGTTAAAGGCAGAGGAAAGTCTGGATTTGTCTTACGGGACAAACGAGTTAAATAA
>DASVUQ010000428.1:0-1950 GCA_036386975.1 Flavobacterium sp.
GATTTTCGCGGATTACTAATCACAAATTATAATTATGGAAACAGATGAATTGCTTCACAAAGAATTAACCGGGGCTATATTGAAGTTGTTTTACGTAGTTTATAACGAATTAGGGTATGGTTTTCTGGAAAGGGTCTACCAGAATGCAATGTATTATGAACTTAAAGCTAATGGCTATAAAGTCGAAGCTCAAAAAAGAATCGTAGTTCACTATAAAAATATTGTTGTTGGAGAATATTTTGCTGACCTAATAGTAGACGATTGTGTCATTTTAGAATTGAAAGCCGTAGAAAGTTTAAGTAAAGAACACCATTACCAACTTATAAATTATCTAAGAGGGACCGATTGTGAAGTAGGCTTACTCCTGAATTTTGGAAAAAAGCCTGAATTTACGAGAAAAGTTTATGAAAATTACAGAAAATAAAAATCCGCGTAAATCCGTGTCATCCGTCAAAATCAGGTTTAAATAACTTAATATTAGATTTATAAATCATTAAAAAGCCTTTCCACAAACCACACCCTTTCAGAAAAAGCAGAAGAAACTGGGGTTCACAAGAAAGTTTATGAAATTACAAAAATAAAATCCGCGTAAACCAGCGTCATCCGTCAAAATCCGCGTTCAAAAATAAATATAAATTAACAAATCCGCGTTCAAAATCTTTTAAATAACTTAATATGGATTTACAAGACCAATTAAAAAACCTCTTTCCTGACCACACCCCTTCTCAAGAAGCAGAAGAAACCAATCAGGAACCCAAAGCACTATGGGTCCAGGACGAACCCATGATCTGTAAATTTGAAAAGCGCAAAGGAAAACCCACAACGATAATCGAAGGGTACACCGGCAGTGACGAAGACTTTAAAACATTAACCAAAGAAATCAAAACAAAACTCAGCGTAGGCGGTACTTTTAAAGACGACGCCATCATCATACAAGGCAACTACCGCGATAAAATTATGGAAATACTAAAGTTAAAAGGCTTCAAAGTAAAACGCGTCGGAGGATAATATCAGCAAACCCAACATCCCAAACGTTAAACCTTAAATTTCAAACCCTTCAAACAACAAAAAAACAATGATACAAGCTTCAGAATTAATCCTAAACCCTGACGGAAGTGTCTACCACCTCAATTTAAAACCGGAACACATTGCCCATGATATTATATTTGTAGGCG
Source organism: Flavobacterium sp. (assembly GCA_036386975.1). Classification (GTDB taxonomy): domain Bacteria; phylum Bacteroidota; class Bacteroidia; order Flavobacteriales; family Flavobacteriaceae; genus Flavobacterium. The sequence goes on from DASVUQ010000428.1 coordinate 1,176, forward strand.
ACCAAAACCGCGTAGAAAAAATCACACAATGTTTTGATGCCATCGAATTTTCTACACAAAAGCGCGAATTCAAAACCCAAACAGGCATCTTTAAAGGCAAACGCATCACGGTAATGTCCACCGGAATTGGCCCGGATAATATCGATATTGTAATGAACGAACTCGATGCACTCGTAAATATCGACCTCAAAACGCGGATGCCGAAGGAAAACCTGACCTCTTTAAACATTATCCGTATCGGGACCTCCGGTTCCCTGCATGCCGACATTCCCGTAGACAGTTTTGTCATGAGCACTTTTGGCCTGGGCCTCGACAACATGCTCCGCTCCTATCTCATTAATGAAGTTTCCCATGCCGATATCGAAGACGCTTTTGTACAACATACCGGCTGGGACGCCTGCAAAGGAAAACCTTACGTCATTTCCTGCTCCGAAAAATTAGAAAAAATAATCGAAAGCGACAAAATGCATAAAGGCATCACTGCAACTGCCGGAGGGTTCTACGGGCCACAGGGGCGTGTATTACGGCTCAATATCCAGGATGAATTACTCAATGCCAAAATGGACAATTTTACCTTTGGCAACAACAGGATCACCAATCTCGAAATGGAAACCGCAGCCATTTACGGCCTCTCCGCACTGCTAGGCCACAACGCACTTTCACTAAATGCGATCATTGCCAATCGTGCAAGTGGTACTTTTAGTGCAGATCCTTACAAATCTGTAGATGAGTTAATTAACTATACATTAAATCAACTGTCAAACTAAATTTTTAA
>DASVUQ010000429.1:0-8671 GCA_036386975.1 Flavobacterium sp.
AGTAACGACTCAAAAACCCTAATGCAAATGGAATTCCTAGATAAATTCCAACACTTTCAGCAATTTGCCCAATGCTAATAGTAACTATTGAACCTTCATAACCAAAATAAGGCGGCAAAATCGTGATAAAAACATAAGCATAAATGCTATACAACAACACTTGAAAGATACTATTTAGTGCAATTAAACCTGCTGCATATTCGCGGTTTCCGTTGGCTAAATCGTTCCAAACTAAAACCATAGCAATACATCTTGCAAGTCCAATTAGTACAACACCAATCATATATTCTGGATAACCATTTAAAAACAATAATGCTAAAACAAACATTAATATGGGGCCAATAACCCAATTTAAAAGCAAAGAAGCTCCTAAAACTTTGGTGTTTTGAAATACTTCACTCATTTTACCGTAATTTACTTTCGCTAAAGGAGGATACATCATCAAAATTAATCCAATCGCTAATGGAATATTCGTAGTTCCGGATGAAAACGAGTTAATAAATCCTGAAGAACCCGGAATAAAGTAACCAATTCCAATGCCAAGTAGCATAGCAAGGAATATCCAAAGCGTTAAAAACCGGTCTAAAAAACCTAATCTTTTTCGATTTACAACTGGTGTACAATTTGTTGCTGACATATTAATTTTTTATTTGAAAAAACACATAATACATTTCACTTGCAATTTGCAAACTTCGTTCTGTATATTTTTCATTCATGAATTTAGTTCCATCGAATGCTTTTGGATCATCATATTTTATTGAAAACCGGGCTGCTGCCCCAAAAACCATTGGACAACCTTCGTCAGCGTTGTTGCAAGTCATAATGGCTCCAAAACTGCTTTTCGGATTAAAATTATCGAAATACGTTTTTGAAAAACAAATGATTGGATGCTGATTTTCATCAAATTTCACAGTGTAAACTGGATTCTTTGTTTCACTTAATTGCTGAATTTGAAATCCTTGATTGGTTAACGTTTCACCTACTTTTGGAAACATTGCTGTGGCTTCTGTTCCGCCAGAATAACAAAATACATTTTGAATTCCAAAATGAAACGCCATCGTTTGGGCCCAAATTTGAGACAGATGACTTCGTCGCGAATTGTGTGTACAAATAAAATTCAAACGAATTTCTTCATTAGAATTCACTTTGTCCTTAATGTAACCCACTAAAGGATTCAACATTTCTTTTCTTTCGTCTGAAACTGAAATTTCAGAAATGATCCCTATTGTTTTTGATAAATTTTCTAACATATTTTTATTTTATAAAGAATAATAAATAACCCAATAATGAACCGCCTAAAACAATGAATGCACTGTTTATTTTTTTAAATCCAAAGGTGATTACAATACTTACAACTGCAATAAATACCGTTCTCCAATCTGTAATTGTGTCTTTGCCCATAGCAAAACAAACGGAAATAATTATCGCAATTGAAGCCACATTTACTGCATCAAGAAATACCGAAAACAACTTTGAGTTCCTCATATTCTTAACCATTGGGCTTAGCAAAGCAACAAATACAAACGAGGGAAGAAAAATTCCAAGTGTAGCAACAACTGCACCTGTAAAACCATTGATTTGATAGCCAATAAAGGTTACCGAAGAAAAAACAGGTCCTGGTGTAAATTGTCCCACTGCAATAGCATCAATCAATTGTTGTCTCGATAGAAGCCCGGTTGCGACTAATTCGGTATCCAAAAAAGCAAATAAAACATAACCACTTCCGTAAAGAATGGCACCGGTTTTTAAAAATATCCAAAACAAATGGGCATTGGTTGCTGTTAGTTCTGTTGTATTAGTAATTTGCAAAAATGTAAACGGAAAAATAGTATTTATACTATTCTTATTTCGGATTGAAGCCAAAAACAAAGCCAGAAATCCAGCCCCGAACATTAAATAAACTTCATTAAAATTCAGTAACGAACTTACTAAAACGATAATTCCAATGATTGCTAATTCAAAAGATTTTATTGATTTTTTTGCCAATGGAAAAATGGCCCCAATAATGATGGCGATAATAGCAGGTTTAATTCCGTAAACAAAAGGCTGCACTTGGGGAAGCTGACCATATTGTCTATAAAGCCACGCAAGAATTCCTGTGATAAAAACGGCTGGTAAAATAAAGCACAATCCGGCAATTAGTAACCCTTTCCAACCGCCTTTTTCGTAACCGATATGAATTGCCATTTCGGTGCTATTTGGGCCGGGAATAAGATTTGTAGCACCAATTAAATCTAAAAAACGTTGTTCAGTCAGCCATTTTCTTTTAGTCACTACATCTTCTTGCATCATGGCAATATGAGCTGCCGGGCCACCAAAACCAATTGTCCCAAGTTTTAGAAAAAGCGTTGCAATATCTTTTAAATCTGCTTTACTTTCCATTTTTTATTAATTTATAATCTCAGATTAAAACCACTGTTATTTATCAATAAAAATACTTTGTAAAAGCATTATCAATAAGGCTTACAATAGTTTTTTTACAGATTAGATGAATTAACAACAACCCGAATGGGGATCACAAGAAGTCGCTTTTTCTTTCCATTCACCAATTTTAACTTTTAGCTTATCCGTTGGAATACTGCAATTGTCTTTGGCTAAGCAATCCGTTAATTTTGATGTCAATAGAAAATTAGTTCCGTTAAAATCAAGATTAAATTTTCCGATGGTATCTTTCATTTGGTACTCCACTTCAATTTCTAAATCAGGAATCTGTAATTTTTCTTCAGACAATTCAATAATATGAACCAATTTTTCCGGATGTAAACGATGATCATAATCATTAGCTTCCCAAAGTTGAAAGTTGGCCACTTCTTCCGTGCGGACAACGCCGCCACAATCAATAAAATGTTTGGTTACTTTACCCACTTCGGTCACGTGAAAATGATTGGGAACGAATGCTCCGCCTGGTAACTGAAAAGCAATTGTGGTTGACTTTTTTAATGCTGATTTGATTTCTGATAATTTCATAAATTAATTGTTTAGAATGTTTTATTTCTTTGCAGACGCTTGTATTTAACAGCATTTGTTTTTTAACTGATGGGAGATGCCCCTGGAATAGTGTTCTATTTTTTCCAGTACTTCAGGATTTAAACAATAACATATCGCAGTACCTTCAATATTGCCTTTGATAATGTTAGCGTTTTTTAACTCTTTCAGATGTTGGGATACGGTAGGTTGTGCCAGTGGTAAGATATTTACAATATCTCCGCAAATACAAGAGTCCACAGAAAGAAGGTACTCAATTATGGCAATCCGGGCAGGATGTGACAATGCTTTGAAAAGCACTGCGAGTTCATTTTGTTTGTCTGAAAAAGAGCTTGTTTTTGATGCACCCATAAAGCAATTATATTTATATATTGCAATATTACGATAATATAATTATAGAAACCAAATACTGCTTCAGCTTTTTTTAAACCCAATTTAAATTAGCCTCTTTTTTCTCTATAATTTTTCATACTTTTGGGTCTCAAAAAAAAGATTTATGGCTTCAGTAACTTTAGGTGGCAACCCTGTAAAAACAAGTGGTGAATTACCGGAAACAGGAACGACTGCTCCTGATTTTAAATTAATACAAACCGATTTATCGCCCGTTTCACTTTCGGACTTCGCGGGAAGTAAACTGGTCCTGAATATTTTTCCTAGTATCGATACCAGTACCTGCGCGGCATCAGTAAGAAAATTTAATCAAGAGGCAAGTGCTTTACAAAATACGAAAGTGCTTTGTATTTCAAGGGACCTGCCATTTGCCCAAAAACGCTTTTGTGGTGCAGAAGGGATTGAAAATGTTGTAAACCTATCCGACTTTAAAGACGGGGGCTTTGGTAAAACCTACGGCCTCGAAATTGTTGATGGCCCTCTTGCCGGTTTACATTCCAGAGTGATAGTGGTCATTGATGAAAATGGCATCATAACCCATACCGAACAAGTCGCGGAAATTGCCAATGAACCTGATTACCAAGCGGCCCTAAACGCGATCTAAACTTCCTGATGTTAATGAAAAACGATACTACATTTGTGACCGGAAGGTTAAAGAGTTTTAAATATGCCTTTGCCGGTGCTTATAAACTAATTACAACAGAACACAGTATTATGGTTCAGTTTTCGTTAGGAATATTGGTTACTGCGGCGGGTTTCTATTTTGAGATCACGAAGATGGAATGGCTTTTTCAGACGCTGTCCATTGGATTGGTCCTAAGTATTGAAGGATTGAATACGGCCGTCGAAAAAATAGCTGATTTTATTCATCCCGATTTTCACAATAAAATAGGGTTTATTAAAGATATCGCTGCAGGAGCTGTATTTTTTGCAGCCCTGGCCGCACTAGCGATAGGCATAATTATTTATGCCCCTTTAATTCTTGCAATGTAAACAAGGTATTAGTATAATTTATTTATTTTTACGAATCATATATCAGGAATGGCAAAAACTAGTAATAAAAAAGAAACTACAGCTAAAAAAACAACTGATCCGAAAGAAAATCGAAAGCCCTGGCAAATACATAAGCAGCATAAAGTAATTGCCGGAAGCCTGCTGGTTTTATTTTCTATTTCGCTATTAATTGCTTTTGTATCTTTCTTTATTCATGGCCAGGAAGACCAAAGTGCAGTAGTATTATTAAATGACAGAGAAGTAGGAGTAGGAAACTGGCTGGGAAAATTTGGTGCCTATCTTGCGCATTTTTTTGTTTTTAAAGGTTTTGGTGTTGCTTCATTTTTATTTGTAAAGCTTTTTTTTATCACAGGTGCTTATCTTGTTTTGGAAATACCATTAAAAAAATTAAAAACGACCTGGTTCTGGGATTTATTTGCAGTAGTCACCATTTCTGTCCTGTTTGGTTTTTTTGCTGATTTTTTACCGGAGTTAAGTGGCATTGTAGGATATGAAATTAACTTATACTTACAGGATTATATTGGTAAAGCCGGAACTATTATGGTATTGGTTTTTGGATTGATCATCTATTTAATTTATAAAATAAGAGTATCGCCGGATACTATCCAATCCTTCTTCAATAAGACTAAAAATGACCTGAAAGAGGGTTTGGAGGCCACCCCAAATGCATCTGATGCTGCTGCTTATAATCTTGAAGAATTTGCTGTAGCTGATTTTGATGAAGAACTTGAACCTATCCTTAAAAAACCGGCTTCCCGTTTTGAAATCAATAAAGAGGACCTTAAACCTACTATTAATAATGCTTCAGAATTAAGTTTGGAACCTGCTATAAAAATACCAAAGCCGCTGTCGTTACAAATAACACAAGAGCAGGAAAAACCGGTCGAAGAAACTTTTGTTATCGAAAAAGTAGAAGAAGAAGATATTGTCGAAGAAAACCTGGCATCAAAGCTTGTGGCCGATTTTGGTTTGTTTGATCCCACACTTGATTTACCAAACTATAAATACCCAACTATTGACCTATTGAAAGAATATTCTTCAGGAGGTATTACTATTAATCAGGAAGAGTTAGAAGAAAATAAAAATAAAATTGTTGAAACGCTTCGCAATTATAAAATAGAAATTGCACAGATCAAAGCCACTGTTGGCCCCTCTGTTACATTATATGAAATCATTCCGGAAGCAGGGATCCGTATCTCAAAAATTAAAAGCCTGGAAGATGATATTGCATTATCCCTTTCTGCATTAGGTATCCGTATCATTGCCCCTATTCCCGGAAAAGGGACTATTGGTATCGAGGTCCCTAATAAGAACCCTACGATGGTTTCTATGAAAAGTGTGATTGGTTCCGCAAAATTTCAGGAAGCAGAGATGGAATTGCCTATTGCACTGGGAAAAACTATTTCTAATGAAACATTCGTAGTTGACCTCGCCAAAATGCCGCATTTGCTAATGGCTGGTGCAACAGGACAAGGAAAATCTGTCGGACTTAATGCGGTATTGACTTCATTATTATACAAAAAACATCCTGCTGAAGTTAAATTTGTTTTGGTTGACCCGAAAAAAGTAGAATTAACCCTCTTTAATAAAATAGAAAGGCATTACCTGGCCAAACTTCCTGATACCGAAGATGCTATTATTACCGATAATGCAAAAGTAGTCAGTACATTAAATTCACTTTGCGTGGAAATGGATAACCGTTACTCTTTACTAAAAGATGCTATGGTTAGGAACATAAAAGAATACAACGATAAATTTAAATCCAGAAAGTTAAATCCGGAAAACGGCCATCAGTTCCTCCCCTACATTGTCCTTGTGGTCGATGAGTTTGCCGATCTGATTATGACTGCCGGAAAAGAAGTAGAAACACCTATTGCCCGTTTAGCACAATTGGCGCGGGCCATCGGCATACATTTGATCATTGCAACGCAACGGCCTTCTGTCAATGTAATTACAGGTTTAATTAAAGCCAACTTCCCGGCAAGGATTGCTTTTAGGGTAACATCAAAAATTGACTCCAGGACTATTCTTGATACTCAGGGGGCAGATCAGCTTATTGGCCGCGGTGATATGCTCTACACTAACGGAAATGACGTCGTGCGTGTACAATGTGCCTTCATTGATACACCTGAAGTAGATAAAATTACTGAATTTATAGGTTCTCAAAAAGCATATGCCACCGCTTATTTGCTTCCTGAATTCACAGGGGATGAAAGTGGCATTAATCTTGATATGGATATTTCCGAAAGAGATACGCTCTTCAGGGAAGCTGCAGAAATTATTGTTACTGCCCAGCAAGGTTCGGCTTCATTACTGCAACGTAAGTTAAAATTAGGTTACAACCGGGCGGGACGATTAATCGATCAGTTAGAAGCTGCAGGTGTTGTTGGCCCGTTTGAGGGAAGCAAGGCCCGTAGCGTTAACATCGCTGACCTGACAGGGCTTGATCAGTTTTTTAACAATGAACAAAATAATTTTTAAGATGAAATCCAAAAATTTAAATTGGGAAATAGGAGCTTTAAATTCAATAGTGTCAAAATGTTTGTCCTTATTGCTCTTACTTTTTCTTAGCTTTTCAGTACAGGCACAAGATGAAAAAGCCAGGGATCTATTAAACCAAGTTACAGCAAAAGTAAAAAGTTATGATAATATTGTAATTGATTTTAAATATGCAGTAAATAACGCAAAAGGGAATAGCAATCAGGAAAGTAAAGGTAATGTAACATTAAAAGGCAATCAATATGTACTGAACCTAATGGGGGTTACAAAAATATTTGATGGAAGAAGGGTATACACTATTAATCCGGAAGATGAAGAAGTATCAATCTCCGGGTATGATGAAAATGATGAAAGTGCCATTACACCTTCTAAAATGTTAACTTTCTTTAATTCCGGTTACAAATGCTATTTGGATATCCTTCAAGATGTTAAAGGCCGTAAAATTCAATATATAAAATTAATCCCTAATAGTAGCAGAGATAGCAGAAAAGAACTCTTGTTGGGTATAGATGTACAGACAAAGAATATTTATACAGTAATTGAAATTGGAAAAAACGGAACAAAAACATCCATTGTTGTTAATTCTTTTAAAACCAATCAGCCATTATCAAAAAATGAATTTACTTTTGTAGAGAGCAAATATCCAAATTATACTATTAATAAATAGATACCATCTTAGGTGAAAATTCTCGACAAGTACATTTTAAAAACATTTCTAATTACGTTTACTTCGGTATTCGTAATTCTTTTTTTTATATTTATTTTACAAACGGTCTGGCTATTTATTGCTGAGCTTGCAGGAAAAGATTTAGATTTTGTTCTAGTCCTGAAGTTTCTGATGTTCTCGATGCCTGGTGTAATTCCATTAGTACTGCCGTTATCGATCCTCCTGGCTTCGATTATGACATTTGGTGATCTTTCAGAAAATTATGAATTTGCTGCCATGAAATCATCCGGGGTTTCATTGCAAAGGGCGATCAAAGGATTAACTGTTTTTATTCTGGTTTTAAGTGTTGCTGCTTTTGCCTTTGCCAATAACGTTATCCCCTACTCCCAATATAAATTTATTAATTTCAGAAAAAATATTGCACAAGTAAAACCTGCTATGGCTATTGCAGAGGGACAATTTAGCGAAGTAGGCGATTATAATATTAAAGTAGATAAAAAATCCGGTGATAAAGGTAATATTTTAACAGGAGTAACCATTCATAAGAAATCATCTACAGGTTCAGGAAACAGCACTGTTATAAAAGCAAAGGATGGCATTTTGTTAAGTAGCGAAAAATCGAATATCCTGCAACTGGTACTTTACAAAGGGGCGCAATATGAAGATATTGTTTCAAAAGATTATGAGGCAAGAAATAAACTGCCTTTTGCTAAAACTACTTTTGAGAAATACATTATGAACATGGATTTATCTCAGATGAATAAAGTAGATGTTAATGATGAGAAAGTAGCCAATACTAATAGTATGCTCAATATTAATGAATTAAGCTATACACTCGATTCATTGAATAAAAGCTTTAAAAAAGATGTTATTTCATTTAGCGAAAACATCCGTCAGCGGCCTACAATGAATATGCCCCCAGCAACTAAATTTAATTCAAAACCAGATTCGTTAAAAGTAAAAACAAAAAAAGAAAATACAAAAGATCTACTTGGATATTATACCACGGAAGAAAAAGCAAAAATAGCCGAAATCGCCCAGAGCACTATCTCTGGTACCTATTATACGATAACCAGTACCAAGGAAGATTTAAAAATGAAACAAAAAAACATCAAC
>DASVUQ010000430.1:0-24346 GCA_036386975.1 Flavobacterium sp.
TTTGATGTGATTGGGGATGCCTGGTTACAAAATTTTATCCATAAAAAAATTAGAGATTTTAAATTCGAGTACAAATATAAAAGTATAGATGTATGGGGCGGGTTTCGATTTTAACAGGATTAATTTTAGTTACCTTTATTAGCTGCAATAGCTACTACCAGAATAAGAATGGTGGCTACAGGCCAAAAAGACCAAAGTTCGAACTGGCAAAATTACCCTATCGACTAAAGAATAATGATGTCATTGATACCAATGCTGTGTATGTAGAAGAAGCCATTATTTATTATAGTACCGAAGCAAGAAAAGAAGAATTTTTTATGAGGTTTTTCTCTAATGGAAGATTTTGTATGGGTATCGCTAGAGCAAAAAAATTAACCTTAGAAGATTTAAATGGGAAATACGACTATAATAGAATAGGTTATTATAAATTACAGGGGAATAATCTTGAAATGGAAACTTTTACTGTTGGTGGACAATTTGGGGATACTCCTTATTATGATAAAATGTATGCCATTATACAAAACGATAGCATATTATTTGTACGCGAAGATGTAAATGAAGTAAATTTTTCTGTTGCAAAAAAAGAAGGCAGGTCATTTTATGTCCGTAGAAAAGTAAAAGGTTTAACAGGAACCCCTGACTGGTAAAGAGTAATTGAGATAGGAACAAATAAGAAAAAGAATTATTAATTTTAACAAGAGACAAATTCCATCAGCAAGACCCTTACCAAAAAAGTTTGAATATGGCATCTACTTATTTAAGGATCAATAATAACGGGGCTAACATTACAATCGATGTTATTGGGGATGCCTGGCTACAAAATTTAATTCATAAAAAAATTAGAGATTTTAAATTCGAATACGAACATAAAAGGATAGATGTATGGGGCGGATTTCGATTTTAATAACAATTATAGTATTTTTGTTTATTAGCTGCAATAGCTATTACCAGAATCAAAATCGTGGTTACCGGCCAAAAAGACTAAAATTCGAACTCGCAAAACCACCCTATCGACTAAAGAGCAATGATCTCATTGATACCAATGCTATATATGTAGAGGAAGCAATTGTCTATTATGGTACCGAACCAAGAAGAGAAGAATTTTTTATTCGGTTTTTTTCTAATGGAAGATGTTATTTTGGTAGCCATGCTGCTCTTAAAGCAAAATTGACTTTGCAGGATATAAATAACATAAATGGATATGGAGATATTGGTTATTATAGATTAGAAGGGGAAAATTTAAAAATGGAAACTTTTACTGTTGGTGGCCAATTTGGTACTACCCCTTATTACAATAGAAATATGAAGGCTATTATAAGAAACGATAGTATATTATTTGTACGCGAAGATGTAAATGAAGTAAATTTTTCTGTTGCAAAAAAAGAAGGCAGGTCATTTTATGTCCGTAGAAAAGTAAAAGGTTTAACAGGAACCCCTGATTGGTAAAGAGTAATTGAGATAGGAACAAATAAGAAAAAGAATTAGTGAATTTAACAAGAGGCAATTCCATCAGCGAACCCTTTATAAAAAAGCCTTGCTTTATCTGTAATATTTTAATTTAATTAATATGAACATATTTTCTTTACTATTATTACGGCGTTCAATCTTATTGGTTGCCTGTACTGCCTGGCTTGCACCAGTAGCTATAGCACAAAAAACAACTAAAAAACCATCATCAGCTAAAAAAGCAACAGCTCAGCACATATACCAGGACATAGATGCGTTAATTGAAACAAAATCAATGGTTGACGCAAAGACAGCTATAAAAAAATTAAAAGAAAATTATCTAAAAGACACCATTCAATCTGAATATTGGGTTAGGTATTCAAAAGCCTCCTATATCGTTTACGACTACGAAAACGCAAAATCAAGTATAGATAAAGCCATTACATTAAACCCGAATAATCCGGAGTACTATTATGAAGAAAGTCTTCTCCATAACCAATTGGAAGAATTAGGACAGGCACTATATGCAGTAGAAAAAGCGGTAAGTTTAAATCCCATTGGAAAATATTATTGCCTGAAAGGCATGGTAAACCAGCAATTAAAAAAAACTGAAGATGCAGAAAATGATTATCAGAACGCGCTGGATAAAAAATTTGAAAGACCTGATCTATATTACAATTTTGCAATAATTTTATCACAAAATCAAAAATATGAAAAAGCTTTAGACATGGTTAATAAGGCAATCAATCTTAACAATAAATATGCAGAAGCTTATTCTTTAAGATCTATGATTCATTTTTTTCTATTAAATACAGACGCAGCTTGTAGTGACAAGAACATGGCTTCTGAATTGGGTGATCAAAAAGCTGCTAAGATCCCTGATTACATTTGTAACGGTACTTTAAATGAAAAACTACAATTCATGGCAGATAATTTTGCAGGTAATAATTTTTTTACACAAGCAATTATTCCATATTCAAAATTAATTGATAATAATGTGCTAAAATCCGATAACTTTCTGAATCGTGGCTATTGCTATTATAAAAGTAAAGATTTTGAAAAAGCCGAAAAAGATTATCTTAAAGCATTAACACTTCCTGACCCCAATTTGGATTTGATCTACGATAACCTAAGCCTGTTATATTTTGATATTAGGGATCTTCGAAAAACTATCGAATATGCAACGAAAAGAATCGAACTAAATCCAAAAAATCATGTTCCTTACATTGATAGAGGAACCTGTTACAGGCAATTAAAAGAATACGAAAAGGCTGAAAAAGATTTTAATACATCTTTAGAAATAAAACCAGATTTTTTCAGGGCATTTGGCTATCGTGCATTTTTATTTTTAGAACTGGGCCAATTTAGAAAGTCATTTGAAGATGCCTCTAAATCAATTGAAATAAATCCCGGGTATGGATATGGTTATATTATATTAGGCCAGGCAAAACAAGAACTTGGTATGCCCGATTTTTGTGTAGACTTTTATAATGCTAAAAAATATGAAGCACAGGACGCTGATATGTTGATTGAAGAACATTGTAAATAAATCTACATCATCATAGATTTATGTTAATGTCAGATATCGCAAATAGATACCTATAGAAATCGAAGGCTTAACAGGCACTCCTGACTGGTAAAAATTTTATATCATACTATTTTGCATCTTCCCTTTAATTGTAACATATCAAAATTTTTGTTGATTAGGTATTCGGCGAACCCAATAATCCCCTGACACAAAAACAAAATCCGGTATCTATAGCTAAATTAATAATCGGTCCTATTTTATAATTTTTTAAAAAGTAGATAAAGATCCCGAAAAATGTACAGTTTTTTTAAATCCAATGCATTGTCAGGAGCACAAAACGTTACTGTTGCCACAGCTTTTGTCCCGCTTTCCGCTCTATCTGCGCAAAAAAAGCGCAGGATGTCGCTACAATCGGGGCTAGTAAAGAAATTCTTGTTTTTTAGGAACACGGGAACAGTGGTATTTGGTTATAACTTTAAAAATAGGAAGGGCCTAATATATTTCCCTATGGCTTAGCACCTTGGCGAGAAATTAAAAACACAAAATAAATGAAGTAGTATAAAATATGCTACAGTAATATTGATCAATTGTATCATCTTTTATGAAAACGTACAGCGGTTTCTTGAAGACCTTCTTCACGGATTTCAAAGACACAAATTAGTTATGATATTTTTTTTAATTCAGCTATATCAGGTGTTTCATTACACCTTATTAAAAGCATAAAATAAAAAAACCGCCTAATCTTTCGACTGACGGTTTATTATTACTTAAAGTTTATTATTATTGTACAATAGGATCTCTTAAAGATTCTAATACAGCAACAACATCAGCATATAGTTGAGTATTGGCAGCAACACCATTAGCCTGAGCAGCAGCACCTATAAAGTCCCTAAATCTTGTATAATCTGCATCTGTAGATCTTACCCCCATTCTAGAGTTTTGACTAGGATTGTGAGCTGCTACCATACCTAATCCGGAATATGTATTTACGGTACTAGTGCCTCCTGTATTAAAAGAAAAGAAATCAGTTAAGTTGTCTTTTAGTATAGCAAAGTTAGTAGTATTACCACTACCTACTTCGGCTAATAAGGGTGCAAAATGTGCTCCTAAATTACCTGGATTACCAGCTTCAATATCAGCAACAATAAGACCTACGGTATCATCTACAACGTTACGAAAAGCCAATCGGCCTCTTTCAATCATCTGTCCTGCATTGTCAGGATCTGCTACCATAGCTGTGCCTCCAAGTCTTACATAAATTGACTCCGTTGGTGCTGGTGCTGGTGCATCATCGTCTTTACTACAGGAAGTAAATAGAGATGCTCCAATAATCATTGCACAAAGTGCTGCTTTTGAAAAATTTTTCATAATAATAATATTTATAGTTAATTGAAAATTCGTAATACAAGTTGAGTGTAATTATAGTAAAACCCTTCTTTTTTCATTGCAGGGCACACTTCTTTTCCTGCAAAAGCAGCAGGGACATTAAATGGTTTTGCACTATAGTTTCCTTTCGACATGAGTTGAGAGTATACTTTTTTTGCATTAGTAACTTTGTTATCATGTCTATAGACAACAATATTTCTTACTACTGTTACTCTTTTTTTTACTCCGGGAATCGAATGTAATGCCTTTTTTATTTCTAGTTCGCTAATTGAATCAAATGGTTTATCAAAATCAATCCGGCTTATTTGATCCGTTGGATTGTCAATTGCATTTGCTTTTTTTGTCTGATCCAGGATATGCCATATCATAAATGCATTAAAAGCTATAAATATCCCTAATAGCGTAAGGATAATTACCTTTACTTTTTTGTTAATCTTCATAAATTATAACTCAGTAGGTTTAACATTTTATTTTGTTAATCTAATCTACGAAGATTTATGAAAGTTGGTTTTTCAATAGTAATAAATTAATCAAAAAACCCATTAATTTATATTAGGTATAAATAATTTTTGACGCCTAAACACATATTTATACGCTTTAACGTATAAAAAATATATTATATAAGTATTGCCTTTATTTTATTTTTAATAGCAATTTATCGTCAAATCCTGACTTTAGCTTTACCACCTCATCCGTATTTTCATTAGGGACTGTGATCGATAAGATATAATGGGCAATTTTCCATTGACCATTAACATTTTTCATTACACCGGATCCTCTACAAATTTTCATTTGGGTATTCAGTAGTTCATCAAACCAGGCGATATCCCGTTTTTCATTAAAATAGACATTTCTTTTAACAGAAGAGAATGACCAGGCTTTACCTTTGTCAAAATAAGGTTTAGCAAAAGCCCTGAAAGCATCATTTTGCCAATTCTCATTAGGATCAGTACCAATAAAAACACCGTCAGAAGTCATCTGAGCAAAATAAAGGTCATATTTTGCTTCTGCTGCAGCTCTGTGCCAGTTGTCTAATGTGTTGTGGATTGCTGCTGTTGCTTCTGCTGTACTGATTGTTTTATAGCTTTGACAAGAATTAAATATCAATATCAGGAATATCAGGATTATTTTTTTCATAAAAGTTATATTTAAGATAAGCGAAGTTAACGAAACATAAATTCTAAAAAAAAGCCTCTGAAAATAATCCAGAGGCTTTATATATTAATCGTATTACCAGATCCTGACCCTTTTCCCGGGTGCAAGATAAAGCGAATCTGTAGGTTTCACATTAAATGCTTCATAGAACTCAGGAATGTTACGCACAATGCCATTTACCCTGAATTTAGCAGGAGAATGCGGATCACTGGCTACCTGGTTCCGAAGTGCTTCTTCTCTTTCTTTACTAAGCCAGGATTGTGCATACCCAATAAATACCCGTTGTTGTGCCGTAAAACCATCCATTGTTGGGCCTGGTTTTCCATTCAGGCTTTTTTTGTATGCTTTTAGCGCTATGGACAATCCACCTAGATCGCCAATATTTTCCCCTAAAGTAAAAGCACCATTAACATTAAGGTCCTTGAAAACTTTAAACCCATTATATTGTGCTACTAAATCAGCGGTCCTTTTAGAAAAAGCAGCTTTGTCTTGCGGAGTCCACCAGTTACGCATTACGCCATTGCCGTCAAAGTTACTGCCCTGGTCATCAAAACCATGGCCGATCTCATGGCCAATCACGGCACCAATACTTCCATAGTTTACGGCATCATCTGCGTTCATATCAAAAAAGGGCGGTTGCAGGATGGCTGCAGGAAATACAATTTCGTTTAGCGTTGGGTTGTAATAGGCATTTACCTCTTGTGGTGTCATGCCCCATTCTGCTCTGTCTACAGGCTTGCCCAATTTATTCAGGTTGCGTTTGTATTCAAATATTTCGGAACGTCTAAGGTTACCATATAAGTCATTTTTTTCTACCTTTAAAGTAGAATAATCCCTCCACTTATCAGGATAACCGATTTTGAGCATGAATTTTTTGACCTTATCCAGTGCTTCTTTTTTAGTTGCTGGGCTCATCCAGTCCAGATTAGTAATACTTTCTTCATACGCTTTCAGAAGGTTTTTAACCAGGACCGTCATCCTTTCTTTCGCTTCCGGCGTAAAATGTTTCTCTACATATACTTTTCCTACTACTTCACCGAGATTTTCATTTACCGCGCTAACTGCACGTCGCCACAACGCTCTTTGTTCCGTAGTTCCATATAACGTCTTACCATAAAAATCAAAATTTTCATTAACAATGTCAGTACTTAATGCATACGCAGCACTATGGATTAATGTCCAGTTCAGGTAGGCTTTCCAGGTGTCCAGAGGTGTTTTTTTGATAATATCGTTTAGTGACTTCATGTAATCTACCTGAGTAACAATAATGTTTTTCTGGCCTGATAGTGCTGCTGTTTTGAGCATGGCCGTCCAGTCAAAATCCGGCATTAATTTCGGCAGGTCTTTCACTTGATATTTGTTATAGAGCAACACCGTGTTACGCGTGTCTTCTTTTTTCATGTGTTTGGATGCAATTAACGTTTCCAAGGCCATAATTTTAGCCGCATTTTCTGCAGGATTGGCATATCCGCCTAATGTCAGCATTTTGGTAATATGTGCTACATATTTGGTACGAAGTGCTTTCGACTTGTCGTCCTGTAGTAAATAATATTCTCTTTCAGGAAGCCCGAGGCCACTCTGCCACGTAGCTAACGCATATTCTTTGGGATTTTTAAAATCCTCAGTAACAAAGATGCTAAAAGGAATGCTTTGTCCGGTTTTGTTGCTTTCGCCAAAGTAGACTGCCAAATCCGAATAGGTTTTAATCGCTTCTATTTTATTGCTTTGTTCTTTTAAAGGGGCAATACCTTTAGCATCACGTGCTTTAGTGTCAGTAAACGAAGCATAGAAATCCCCGATTTTTTGTTCGTCAGAACCGTCTTTAAAGTCCCCTTTTGCGGCTGTTTCAATAATGTCTTTTACATCCTGTTCTGCCTGGTCATTCAGGATATCAAAAACACCATAGGATGATTTGTCCGCCGGGATCTTAGTATTCTTGATCCAGTTACCGTTTACATAGGCATGGAAGTTATCACCCGGTTTTACAAGAGTATCCATGTTTTTTAGTAATACACCGGAGTGTAGTGCTGTAGTGTCGCCTTTCTGGCATGCGCCAAATAACAGCAATGACGAAATTACTGCTATGGGTAACTTCGAAATAATGATTTTTTTCATGTTTTTTGATTTAATATTCCAAATATAGAAATAAAAATGGTTGTTATTAGAGGTTAGGGAATTGGAGGTAATTTACAAGTCCTATTAATATAAGCTGGAACTGTAAGATTAAAATTTTTTTATGAAGTATACAAACAAAAAAAGCCCGACATTGCTGTCAGGCTTTCTAAAGCTCCCCCTCTTGGGCTCGAACCAAGGATGGTAACTAATACCTGAATCAGCATTTTACGTAGTTTTATTTTTTTATGTTACCGAATTGTATGCCTATTTTTATTATTTTATTATTTTTATAAATTTAATCCCCGAATTTATGAATTTTAATGAAATTAATTTTCCAATCACTCTAAAAATTAGCTCCTCTGGTGATATGATTCCATTGGAATTTTTTGGAAATGTTATTCCACTATCAAAAAAGATTCAATTTAAGCTTGGTTATTTTAGTTCAAATTCGATCAGTACTCTGTCTTACGGGTTTGCTCAATTCATTTATAATGGGGGTACTATAGATTTTTTGATTAATCATTTTGTAACTGAAAATGATTTTAGATTAATAAATAATGATTTTGTTCTAGATACGGGGTTTTATAATTCAATTGAAGCTAGTATTATTAGGGACTTAGAAAGATTAAATGATGTATTAACAAAAAAACAAGTTAATCATTTTTATAATTGCTTAAGATACCTAATTAATAATAATAGAATAAGTATTACTCCTGTGACAACCAAAACAGGAGAGATTTCCCATTATAAAGAAGCACTATTTTGGGATAATGAAGATAATGTAATAAATATAGTTGGAAGTTGTAATTTTACTTACAAAGGAATAGTCTGTAATGGTGAAAGTTTCATAATTAATCGCTCTTGGGGCGGGGCATCTGAAAGAGCTAATGTTACAAATGAAATCAATGAATACCAAACAATTTTTAAAAAAGAATCCAAAGAATTTATCTACTTAAATCCTGAAAAGCTTATAAACATAATTAAAGAAAAATCAATATCTCTATCTGATAAGGAACTGTTAGAAGAAGAACTAAATTTAGTTGATATTAATTCCGTAACATATACCCAAGAGGAAATTAAGATTAAAAAAGTTAATTCAGTTTTAAAAGAAAAGTTTAAAAAAACTGTAGAGGAAATAATTTCCAAACCAAGATTCCCTCCTCCACATAACCCGCGAGAATATCAAATTGATGCCTATAATAATTGGGTAAATAATAATTTTTCTGGCATATTTGGTATGGCAACTGGAACGGGGAAGACCAAAACATCTTTGAACTGTGTTCTAAATGAATACAAAAAAACTAATAATTATCACACTATAATTCTTGTGCCTTCAATTGCATTATTAAATCAATGGGAAGAAGAAGTTGTTGAATTTAATTTTCAAAATATTATAAAAGTTGGTGGCGGAAATAAATGGGAAAAAGATTTTTCAACTTATGTGAGTAATTTTAATGCAGGGATCAAGAAAAATTTAATAATCATTTCAACGTATGCTAGCTTTACGGCATCTAAATTTAAAAAATATTTCAATAAAATCGAATGTGAATTTATCTTAATAGCTGATGAAGCTCATAATATGGGTGCCAAAAACATAAAAGCCTCTGTAAAAAATTCTCAAATTCAAAAAAGAATAGGTTTGTCTGCAACTCCAAAAAGAATATATGATATAGAAGGAACAGAATTTATTGATAAATTCTTTAATGATAAAGAGCCTTATACCTACAGCTTTACAATGAAACAAGCTATGGAAATGGATTTTTTAACGAATTATAAGTACTATCCTGTATTAGTTGAACTAAATGATGAAGAGCTAAAGAATTACATTGAGATTTCTAAGAAGCTTTTACGCTATTTTGATTTTGAAAAAGGAGAGTTTAAAAAAGATCCAATGGTTGAAAAGCTTCTTTTATTGAGAAAAAACATTATACATAAAGCTAATAATAAAATAGAATGTTTTAAAAATATTCTATTGGATTTAAAACAAATAAAAAAACTAAAATACATTTTCACGTATATACCTGAAGGATTTACATACGAAGATGATGGTACTTCTGAGCGAATGCTCAACAAATTTTTACTAGCTGGAAATCAAGTTATTCCATCTCTAAAAATGAACTCCTATATAGCTGATGGACAAAACTTAAATGATTTATTAAGAGGCTTTTCTGAAGGTAAAATAGATATGCTTTTTGCAATGAAGATGCTTGATGAAGGTGTTGATGTTCCAAGAGCAGAAGTTGGAATTTTTGCAAGCAGTACAGGTAATCCAAGACAATTTATTCAACGAAGAGGTAGATTGCTAAGAAAACATAATGACAAACCATATGCAACTATTTTTGATATGGTTGTGATACCACGATTGAATGACAATAATGCTGAACTTTTCAACATGGAAAAGAATCTAGTGCATAATGAATTGAGAAGAGTTGGCTATTTTGCAAGTCTAGCTCTTAATTTTTATGATTCCAAACAAGCTCTTGAACAGGTTTGTTTTAAATATAATTTAGATTTAGACACTATAATAAACGAGCTATAAAATGGATAGAAATCAAATATTAAGAGAAATCCTATTGGATAAAGAATTGTGTGATAAGTACAACATTAAAGATTTCTCAAACCTTAAAACCAATGGACCGTATAATAATAAGTTAGTTGAAGTATTATCAGTCATTATTAATGAAAATGATAATAATTTAAGTGACACTCAGATTTATAAAAAGATTAAAAACATACACAATATAGGCTAATATGGCGTCAATAATAAATAGTATTTCATTTAAAAATTTCTTTAATTATTACGGTGATTTTGAGGAGACTCGATATGATTTTGAAGAAGGCGTAAACATAGTTGTAGCTGATAACGGAGCAGGAAAATCTAAATTTTTTAACGCCTTTTTATGGTTATTCTATGACCAAATTCTTGATTCAGATGATAAAATAAAAAAAGGTATAAAGGATAATGCAGTTAAGATTATTTCTGATAAAGCAAAGAATGAAACTGCCATTGGAGATAGTGTTGAAACTGGAATTCAAATAGAATACTCTACAGGAAGATGGAAATACCAAATAACAAAATCTTTTGTTGCTACTAGAATAAGAGAAAACATTACTACTGCTGATAGTTGGCAAATTATAATGAATGATATTGAGGTAAATCAAACCGATCATGTATTACCGAAATACAAACCTGTATATGATGCGGAAGAAAAAAGCAATATCATAAAACAATTAATATTACCAAACCTAAGACAATATTCATTTTTTCAGGGTGAGGAAGTTGATAGCATTATTGACTTTGGGAAGAAATCTAGTATTGAAGAAGCTGTAAGAACTTTAACAGACATCAGTAAATATGAAGAGTTAGTAAAATTGACTAAAGAGTTTAAAATAAAAGCTGAAAAAGATTTAGATAAACAGACTAAATCAAATTCAGATCATAATGAAAGGTTAGAAAAAGCAATTAAACTCAAAAGCGAGCTTGAAAAAAATCTTGAAAATGAAGAAATAAAACTTAGAGAATTTGAAAATTTATATGATGAAGCTGAACAAGAGAAGAATCAGCTAGAACAGAATTTTTCTAATGCAGAAAAAAGAAATGAATTAGATAATAAAATTAAAGAAAAAAATAAAAGAGTTAATGAAGTTGCGGAAGAATATAATAGCTTTTTAGTTGGAATTAATAGTCGCTTCTTTGATGGTAATTTTTCTTGGATTTCATTTGGATTTGATACCGTCGAATCTGATTTTCAAGAAAAAATACAAAAGTTCAGAGAGCTTCATTACGAGAAGAAAGCACTTAAAAACATAAGTGACAATCCAAATAAACAATTTCATTTTTTACCGCTTGATTCTCCTGATAGTGTTTCATTGAAAAACATGATAGACAAAGAACATTGCTTTGTTTGTGATAGAGAAGCCAAAATAGGCTCTCATGCTCATAACCATTTTGTTAAACTTAAAAACAGAGCCGTAGATTCTAAAAATGATGTTGAATTTGTCAAGAATAATTTAGAAGGTTTTTTTGGAGGGTTACAAATCAACGCCCAGCCATTTTATAATAAGATTTCAAATATTGAAGATAGTATTTTAAAAACCAGAGAGAAAGAAACTACTCTTAATGAAAGATTAACTAAACTAAAAAAAGAATTAAAGCTTCTAAAAGACCAACGAAAAGATATTCTAATTGCCGGTAGTGGAGATGAAGATTCTCAAACAATTATAAATAGATATAAAGGAGCTATCAGAAGAATGGAAAGTTCTTCTTTTCAAATAGAACGTTTGAAAGAAAATGTTAAACGTCTAAAAACAACAATCTACAACATAGAGAAAGAAATTCAAGATTTAAGACCTTCTAATATTCCTGAAGGCTATCTTTTAAATTATCAAATTTGTTCTGATTTAGCTGGAGCAACTGAAAAGGCTAAGGAGAGAGTGTTTGACAATATGGTTAGTTTATTAGAAAAATATGCTAATGAGCATTTCCAGAATTTAATTAAGTATAATGATTTAGCAGGTGGCATTTTAAAATTTGAGAAGTCTCCATCTGGTTCAATTTTGTTTAATTATATGGATAGCAAAGGAAATGTTGTACACGGTAGCTCGGAAGGATTTCAAAGGATGAAGAAATTTTCAGTTGTTATGGCTGTTATTTCTGCAAATACTGCAAAATACAATTATCCTTTATTGGCGGATGCTCCTATTTCTGCTTTTGGAGAGGGATTTACGGAAGGATTTTTCGAAGCTACTGGAAATGTATTTCCACAAAGTATTGTCTTGGTTAAAGATTTATACAAAGGAAATGACACGATGAAAATTAATGATTTGGGTAAAAAATTATTGAAAGATCCATTGGTAAAAACTATGTATGTAAATCAAGTAACTGAAGGAGTTGAACAAGTTGATTTAGTTACAACAAAAATAAAATTGAAATAATGACTAGTCAAGAATTCAAGGCCAATTTATTGATAAAAAGACCAAGATACGCTAATAGCCGAATTCCTGTTATAGAGGTGTTAGCAAACAAAGGAAGTAGACATTCTGAATACAGCCAGTTTGGGCCTATTTATGAATTATACATTTATGCCTTCATGTTAGGGTTAAAGAACAATTTAAAGCTCCCATTGCCCCCTAGAGAGTTAACAACTGATTTTTTAGAGTTAGGCAAATGGAAAAGAGACTCTTCATTAGTGGATTTCCTCTTAATGATTGTGTTTACAAAAAGTGGGGAATTAGGTTTTGATTGGAACAATTTAGAGGATATGGAAGATGCTGATTTAAATAATGTTATAACTAAAATAATTGCTTTTTTTGAAGAATATGCAAATGGGGGGCTAGAATATCTTCATGGTTTATTAGATAGAGGTGAATTAGAAAACTCGCATTATATGTTTATTGATTTGTATAAAAACGAAAACTTATAAATTATTATGACAATTAAAGAATCAATATTAAAAAGTTTAGAAGATATTAATGGACTTGCTGGAGCCTCGGATATTTATAATCATATCGTTAGCAAGAGTTATTATGAATTTGGAGCAAAAAAACCAATTGCAATAGTTTCTGCTATGCTTGGAGAATTTATCAAAAATGGAGATTCAAGGATCAAAAGAAGTAAAACTTCTGGAGAAACATACAAATATTATTTGACTAAAATTGAGAAAACTGTATTAATAGATCAATTAGGGTCTGATTTAGCTGATGATAAAATAAAGCCTAAAAAAAACGATTATCAAGAAAGAGATTTGCATAAATTATTGTGTAGTTTTTTAAAAAACACAAATACTTATTCAAAAACTATTTTTCACGAACAATCATCAAATTCAAAAGACAATCATCAAAAATGGATTCATCCCGATGTAGTTGGCATTCAGTTTCTAAATCTTCAATCAAAAATTAATCAAACTTTTTTAAAGGCAATAAACAGATTAGACACTTTTAAAATATCTTCTTATGAAATTAAAAGAGAAATTAATTCCGATTATGAATTAAAAAAAACATTCTTCCAGGCAGTTTCTAATTCAAGCTGGGCTAATTATGGCTATCTTGTTGCTTTTGAAATTAGTGATAGTTTGAGTGAAGAAATGGAACGTTTGAATCAATCATTTGGAATTGGAATAATTGAGTTAAAAGCTAATCCTTATGAAAGTAAAATATTATTTCCAGCAAAGTACAAAGATTTAGATTTCAAAACAATTGATAAATTATGTAAAATCAATAAGGATTTTGAGAAATTTATAGAACAGATTGAAAAACTAATGACTGCTAGTGATAAATATTACAAATCAACAGAAAAAGAATTGGATGAATTTTGTGATAGTTATTTTTTAAATGATACTGAAATTGATGAATATTGCAAAGAAAAATTTATCCCAACAACTTAACTACAATCTACAAATAGTTATATACTCCATTTAAAATCTCTTTGGCATATTTTCTTGCATAGTCCCAATCTTTATTTGGAATTCTGCTGGGGCAAGTTCTAGAAGTATCTGAAATTATTTCAAAAGTATCAGTATATGGATAGTACTTTTCATAATAGTTTTGCATTAAAGCAATTTTATAACATAATAATTCTTCGTGCATTGCATGCTCTACGGCTTGAGTAATCACTTTCCATCTATTTTCACTATAATCATTTCTAAGTTCAGTTAATTCTATAGAAATCAAATTTAATTCATTAAGATAATCTTTTATATTTAAACCTCTTTTTTCTATTTTCTTGTAAAAAGTGCCTTTATAGTAAAAATGTTGTATCCATCTTGAAAAAGTGATTTTTTGTGTTTCTCCAATATAAAGCAGTTCTCTTGAGAAAATCAAATAAACAAACGAGCCTTCTAAATCTTCTTTAATTGTACTTTTAATTTTCATTGTCAAATAAGTCCCAATTATTGTTAACCCAATTATCTAATTGCTGTGAAGTTGCTCTCAAAAATTTCTTAAATATTTGTAGAACCAAATCCCCATCAGCATCATAGAACTTTTCAATAGTCTGATTTTGTCCAACAGCCATCGAATGAAAGATAGCTTCAATTGCTTGTCTATATGCCGACTCTGCTTCATTTTTGCTAATCACTAGATCATAGTAGGGATGATTTTTGTCAATTAAAACATAAGATCCTTCGGTATTATCATATCCAGCTTCCCACAGTGTTCGGTTTCTATTACCGTCCCAATATCTAACCCTTCTAAAACCATCTTGCTTTTCTTCATCTTCATATTTAGGTTGTGATTCATCTTCAAATTCTTTTGAACTGTTTTCTAAAAGTTCTTTTCTTTTTTTACTTTCTTCTGGATTTACTGAAATTGATTCGTCTTCATCTTCTTCAAGCGAAGAATTACTATTATTGAATTCAGCTCCTTCGTTTTCATGTTTTTTCGAATCTTTAATTTTTAAGTCGCATAATTCAAAAATTTCTTTAGCCTGATTTCTAGGCACAGTTACTAAACTTTTAAGAATTCCTTCTACTTCTTCAGAAATAGTCAAATGTTGTTTAGAAACGTCTACATCAAATAAATCATCGTGTTCCGTTTTAAATGAAACTTTTATTCTCACCCCAAACTCTCTATTTAAAAATACTTTTTCCCCCCATTTGATTAATCTTCCGTTTCTATAAAAATAAAAACCACTATTTTTCAATGAAACATCGTATTCTTTAATTTTTGATCTTTCAACATCGGTGAAACCAATGAAGTTTTTCATGCTATCCTTGGGAAAAATTGTAGCTTGAATTTTAATTTTTTCACCTTGAGGATTTATTGGATTTTCAAACTCTCTATCTAAAACTCTACAAGGTCTTTTACAGTCGTAATCTTCTTTAACAAAGCTTTCAAGTGAATCAGACCAGAAGAGTAAATCTTTTGATACTATCTCTTTGTTTCTAATTTCTTTATTCGAAGAATCGAAAATTTGAACTTTAAAATTTGTATTTTCATCTTCAAGAAACTCTGAATAAAATACACCTGCTTTGTTTGATAAATCTTCACTTAATTTTTGAGCACTAATTCTACTTGTGTAAATTAAACTATGAAAAGAAATCACTGTGCCTGAATCATAATTTTCTAACAAAGATTTGATTGTTTCGTCAGAATTCTCAACACCATAACCAAATTCTCCAGTCGACTTTATCAAGTCTCGATCAAGAAAATACTTTTCTGAAATCTCTCCACCTACAACTTTACTCGTGACTTCAATTCTTCTACCAAGTGAAAATCCAGCAGACTTTAGTCCTAATCCGTATTTTGACAGACTGTTATTTCCGTATTCAACATCAGAGCCTAATTCTAGTGCTTTTTTTATTCCAGCATGATTCATTCCTCTTCCATCATCAACGATATATATTTTTTCAATATTTTTTATGTTGTTGATATTCATTCCTTCTTTAAGGAAAATCTTTATTAGAATGTTTTTTGCATTAGCTACAAAAGAATTATCTATAATGTCCATGATAGCTGAACTCGGATTATATCCTATTTTGGAAATTGCTTCACAGATTCTATCAGCATTAATTGGTAACGAATTAAAATTACTCATATTAAAATATTTTTAGCCCAATATTTATTTTTTCACTCAAAAAATCAAATCCATCAATATTAGAACGCTCATTTACTTCATCATTTAAAAGTTGTAAACCATCATCAACATGCATTTTAATATATCTTCCAATATCTTTGTCAGTTTTGTATAAACCGTAATGAACACAAACTAAGCCTAAATAAATATCATAGTATTCACCAAAAAGAACAGATTTTGAATATTCTTTTCCTCCTGCATCTTTAATATTGTTAAGGTCTAGTTTTTTATCTTGAGATAAAGAATAAGTATAAGCTATTCGTGCTATAACATTTTCGGTTCCTAAACCCAGTTTACGAGTTAATAAAGCAACAACTTCTTTATTCTCTTTACTTGTTTTAATTTGCGTAAACATCTTGCTCTTGTTTTAAATGTGTAAATAATTCGTCAACAGCATAAGGTTTGAAACTAGAGCCGTTATCATAGTTTTCAATTACAAAAACCTTATTTACATTTGGTTTTAAATAGTCATATTCTAACTCAGATAATTCTTTTTCTAATAGAGGGAATAGCACGACTTGCTCTGAAATAGCAGGATAAAATTCTTTAATAATATTTTTAGAATGGTATTTATCGAACTTCTGTAATGGACTATCGATAAATACAGGAAATTTAATGCCTGATTCATCTACCAAGGCTTTTAATAAAGCAGTAGCATAAAGCTGTTGCTCTCCTTTAGATAAAGAATCCTTGTCAATAATTTGATCGTTTACATCCAATAAATCAATATCCATTACATCATCCACTACATTCACCCGGATGTTATGTATAAAGTTATCTTTATGCATTATTTTTTTCAATCCAAGCATAATCGATTTCTGAAGTGAATATTTTTTATCCTCTTTGATTTTTTGGATTATGGTATTTATCTTTTCCAAAAGTTTTTCAGTTACTTCAAATTTCTTTTGGTCAGTTTCAACCAATTTGAAATTTTTTTCAAACTCTGAGAGCACTTTTCTTACTGAAGCTAAGCGTGTGTTTAAGCTCTGGGATTCTTGTATTAACTGTCCCTTCTCAAGAGTAGCTTTTGATATTTTATTATCGATCTCAATTTTTTCGTGTCTCAGCTTTTGAGCCAGAGGATTATCTTTTCTTGCTTCGGCTTGTTTAATTTGTTGATATACTTTAGAAAGATAAATTCTATTATTCTTCTCCTCTTGTACAACAGCATTAAACTGGCTGGAAAAAGCACCTTTTATATTATTATAGACTGCATCAAAATTTCTGCACTGTTCTGTTGAATAATCTAGCAACACTTTACCCGAATTATTAGTCTCTCCTATCATTTCCCTTTCTGATATGGCTCGTTTAAGAGCTTCTTCTACTTTAAGTTTAGCTGTACTATCTATGTTTAAAGTATATAATTTATCTAATAAGCTATTCGAAAAGGAATTTAATTCTTCAATTAAAATTGTTTTATCAATGACATTAGTATTTGTGTTTTGCTCAGAGACTAATTGTTCATTTAGCTGTACTAATTTTTTGCCTGCAATCACTAATGGAGCAATGTCCATTAATTTTTTTAGCTTGTTTTTAATTTCAGCAGATTCTTGTTTCAAATAGTCTCTTTCAGACTTCATTTTTTGAAGCTCTTCCAAAGTAATTCCATTACCTTCCCGAATTAATTTCTCTTGAAGATTGTCACTGGTAATTTTATGATTAGTAATTTCGCGTTCTAAATTGAATTGTTTTTCCTGGTTAATTTCTAATAGTTCAAGTAATTCTTTTTCATTTTCAGTCAGTGCCGACAATTTAGTTTGTTCTACTTGTGAGGCTCCATTCCTTCTAAGTTTGGATAATAAAGTTTCTAAATTTCTTTTCAAATCCTCATATTTTTTTATTCCTAATACTTCTGAGTAAGCCTTGCTTAAATTTTTTAGCTCAGGCTTTGATTTTGCTTCAGCTAATGAAACTATTTTTTCAGCATCAAAAAAGAAAAATTTAGCAATTTCACGAGGTAAAATAAAGTCATTAATAAAAACTTCAAAACCAACCTCTTTAGTCAGCTCATTTTCTAAGCCATCTATAAAAATATCAAGAGTTTCAACGTCATTTTTTAAATTATAAGCTCTTTTAATTACTACTGATTTACATGGAATTGATGGGATTAAAATATCAGTCAATTCAATTTCTACAGAAACAATCGGTTTTGTTTCTGTATGGTTTAAAAAATCATTATTTACTTTTCTATTTATGAGACTTTTAATGAATTTTTCATATCCTCCTGCATTTTTAATGTCTTTTTTGTATTTATCTTCAACTTCGCTCATCATTTTTCCATAGAACACCCATATTAAAGAAGTTAAAAAAGTAGTCTTTCCAAATCCATTCTTACCAGCTACGATGCTAATGTTTTTTAGAGGATTTGGAGTAAACTTTATTTCATTTTCTCCTTTGTAAATGCGGAAATTTTGAAATTTGATTCTACTTATTTTCATAATCGATTTTCATTTACAAAATTTTCGATTCTTTTTTCTACATCATTATGAAGTCCATACTTGGATATCATTAAAGTTTTGGTTTCTTGTAAAGCAATAAGGTTGTCAATCAAATGATAATAGCTAGGATCTTCTTTACATACATCTCTTAATATTCTACGTTCAGTATCATCAAGAGATTTTATGTTATTAGTGCTAATATCTTTATTATAGATTTCTTTATATAAGTCCCCTACAGTATGGTCAAAATAGCCGTCTCTATTCCATGTAACTTGTATTGCAATTAATTCCTGATTATTGATTAGAGTAATATGAGGCCTCTCTTTTTGAATCTCTTTTTGAACTGATAATAAATCTTTTAAAATTTGAAATCTGTATCCAAAAGTATAATTCCCATTAAAAGTTCCATCTTCTCTTACTGCTTCTTGACCATTTCTCCTGGTGTCAAAACGGTTTTCTGAGATATTCCTTCCTTCAACTAATCTATTCCTAAAGGCCAATAAAGGCTCCATCCAATTTTGGCCATTATTAACTAATGACGACATTGACTTATCATTTTTCACAACAGTGCATGTCCAGCATCCAAAACGGCTCTGACCACAAGAATTGTGTTCTCTATTTACAACAACAGTAGGGCATTCATAGTCATCTGCACTTGCATCTGCATATATTTTAAACAAAATATTATTATCATAGCCCCATGGGGATTTGACAGTATTTATGATATACCAAATCTCATCTACAATCATTTCTTTAATTGGAGCATAAACATAGGTATTCACAGTAGTCTGATGTTTTGATAATCTACTGCCCGTAACTTCATGCTTTCTAATAGAACGTTCTCTGGTTGCACTTTCATCATATCGTGTTCCTAATAAAACAATAGCTTCGCCCTTTTCGTCTATTTGTTCAACTAAAAATTTAGAAGTAGGTCTTATTTTTAATTTATCTGTACACCATCTAAAGGCATTGTTTGGTACAGGATACCCTTTTCCAATAACATTGATCCAGAAGGTTTCTTCTAATTTTGGTGTAGTTTTTTGAACAAAAATTGGCAAATCCTGATCTCTTGCAGCTTCCGTAATTTTTGCTAAAACATCTTCAACATAATTAGCTATGATTGGATTTTCAACCATTGTATCATTACAAACAACATAGACTTTTCTTTTTAATTGAAAAGGGAAAGGCATATCTCTTCTTATTCTTTGAAGTGCAATCCAAACTAACATTAATAGTACTGTAGAGTCTTTTCCTCCACTAAAACCTATTATCCAAGGTCTATCTGAAGTATCAGCATAGGTATATTGATCAATAATTTCAGCAATTATACCTTCTACTTTTTTATTTTTTATGGGAGTCATTTTATTTTATCAAGTAACAAAAATAAACAATTAAAGAGTGTGTTTTTTAAATATTATAAATAAAAAGACAGCCCTTTCGAGCTGTCTCAATATTTTAATTATATTCAAAAATGTAACCATGCGAACTAGGTCTGAGTCCTCTACAGCATCTAGCAATACAAGTTTTTGATATTGATGTTAGTCTTGATGCCTCAGCAACTGATTCATATTTAGAAATAAATTCTCTGTTCAAATTATACTGAACTACTTCTTTTTTTCTCTTATCGGGTGTTATAACAAAGTCTTTATCATAACTCCAACAGAATCCTTTACAGGTGTTGTAAAAGCCTAAACAAACATCGCTAATGTTTTGCTTAACGGCATCAACTGCTGAAGCAGCTTGCGATAGTGATTCAAAGGAATTAATTAACTCACCTGATTTAGAATCAAATTGATAAACAGTCTTTTTTATGCCACCGCCTCTATCTTCATTATAGCCTTTTTCAGCTGATTCATAAAGTTGTATATAGTGAATTTCTTTTTTAGCTAATTCATCGCTTGTTGAGGCTGTATCAATTTGTTCCCATGTAAAAGCATCTATTCCGTAGATTTGAATTGCTTCTTGAAATTTAGAGCCACAACCCGTTTCTGATCTTTGATAATGATCTATTTTTCTTTTCTCTATACTTTGTGTTGTTGCTCCTATATAAATTTCATTGGTATTAATATTTAGAGCTTTGTATATTATATAACTATTGTAATTCTCTTTCATCCTTCATCTTTATTGTATATTCTCCTTTTTTCACCATTTCAATTAAACCTTCATTCACCAATTTATCTAATGACTTATATAAGGTATCTTTTGACATTATCTTTGTATCATTGTCTACAAAATCTCTTTTCAAATCTGCTGTTAAAGTAGTCTGACTATCCTGACTACGCTTACTTTGGATATAACTTAAAATACGATTTGGATTTGTAGAATCTTTTCTATAATCTATTTTAACATCCTTATATAAATCATATTTGTTTTCAATACTTATGTTTTCAACCCAATTTTCAGAATTGATTTTATATGTGTAAGCTGTTGTATCATCTTTCTCTACATACTTGTTATAGAGTACGGATAAGTAACTTCCGCCTCTAGTTGGGATATTTCCTAATCCAATTGCGTATTCAAATTCTTGAGCTATAATTCTACTTCCAGCAATACTGTCTTGATCTATTGGTTTTTCATTTCCTTTAGTATTGTGATGTACAATAATTATAGTTTTATTTAATGAAGAAATAAACGTCCTAAATCTTTTCACAAATCTTATGGCGGGTTCACTATTCTCAATTTGCCCTTCAAACATGTGAGAAAGACTATCAATAAATACATATTTTGGATCAACTTCCTCTATATATTTATTTATATAATTCCAATTATCGTCTGTAACTAAAAATTCGGGAAAATCTTCAGGCGTAGAGTAATAGTTCTCATTAAATAGAAGTTTTTCATCTTCTGTAAGTATAGAAATCTGTTTTAGATTCCTTCTACTTCTAACCCTAAAACTTTCTTCTAAATTAATAAATAAAACTTTTTCTGGTTTTCCTTTCAATGGGTAATTGAAGAATTCTTTCCTACCTACTGCCAACGAAATAGCTAAATTTTCCGCTAGTGTAGTTTTCCCTGTTTTACTTACTCCTACAATAAGTCCTTTAGAACCTTCTACTATTCCATTCCAAACGATTTCAGGTTCAGGTTCGTTTTGAATTTTTAAGATTAAATCTTTTGCTTTTGTAATTTTGAAGTTAAATTGACTAAACTCATTTTCATTTTGCTTAATAGCATCCATCTGTAAATAATTTAAAATTAATAAAATTTTAAATTACAATCTTAGTAACCTCTATATCTTTATTTGTGAGTCTATTTTATTGTCAGACCAGTCTGTTTAGTCAGACTAAATTATAAAGAGCTATAGCTTTAAGTTTTATTTTTACTATTTTACTCTTTTTACTCTTTTTACTTTTTTTACTTTTTTTACTTTTTTTACTTTTTTGAACTTTGAAGCTAAAAATACACAGTATTGTAATTTATAACAAAAATAAGAAATATATTTGACAATTCCTAATTTTAATAGGATTATTTTCATAAAAATATTAAATTAATGTTTGAAAAATCAAAAAAACTACATTTAGTCAAGTAAATGTAGTTCTCAATTAATAGCTATCACTTTTTCAGGGTTTTTTTGATATAGCAGAAAACGGCTCAAATAGTTTGGTTATACGAAATACAACATAACTGCTTAGATATTTACGGATAATTATAAGTCTACATATTAAAAATAAATATATCTTATACTTATTTTCAGTTAGTTAAACCAATATTTCAAAATAGTAATAATAATAAGGTTCTTTATCAATAATGTAGACTGTTTTTAATTCTAGTGTGACTTTAATTTCTTGTACTAAGACTATATTTCCTTTTTCAATCTTTTTTATTTTAACTAGTGCTCTAACTTTAAAAGGACTAAACACTCGTATTAGTACTCCATAATGAGTAATTATATAGATTTCTTTTGGAGAACTGTATTTTAATAGCTCTACCAGCGTTTTTTCTGTCATTTTTGTGGATTTATTTTATTCTTTTTAGGTGTTATTTGATATATAAATGCACTATTAAATGCTATTACTATATAATAGAAGGTCAAATAAAATTTATTCTTTTTAGACGTTATATGATAGGGTTTTTCTAACCTAACGTTTGATAGCAATGATTTTATGCTATTAAGTTTGAATTATAAAAAGGTCTCCCAATTTGAAGACCTCTTCTATTTAACTTAGTAAACGGATTCACTATCCACTACTTGATTTTCTAGCAACGAGGCTGTGTCTGTTACATACTCATAACGATGAGTTAATTCAATTACCTCTCCACTTTCTTTAATAGTGTATTTATAAGGCTCGCTAGTAACCTTAACTATTGCACCACTAAATTGACTTCCGATCAAACTCTTGCAAGTGATTTCATTAAAGGTTGCAGGAACTTTTACTGTCCGTGCGGTAAAATACATTCTACCTGTGGCTTCACTCTTAATTAATTCAACTCCACCTTGTAATATCAACAACATGAATTCTTTCCCATCTTCTTTTGTAACTGATTCAAAATCTACTACTGTAACCATAATTTTAATAATTTATAAGATTAAACATTTAATTGTATTTCCATAGATGATAATAATCAATCATAATTAATTCATCCACGGGGGTGCAACCCAAAATTTTGAAAGTGTCCGGGGGTGATCGTGGGTTAGTTCATGCTTTTTTTTAAAAAAAATTTAAAAAAATTCAATTTAAAGCATTAAAAAAGGGCTTACTTAATGTAGCCCTGTAATTACTATAAATTAATGATTGTTTGAAAATCTTACTAATCTGGTGTGCCTGTTAAACCTTTAACTGTTCTACGGACATAAAATGACCTGCCTTCTTTTTTCTTTACATTACATATCGTGAATGTATTAGTTTTTATTTTCTATTACAATATTGCTTTATCTTTTCATAGGCTGTTGGTTCATCAAGTTCTCCAGCTTTAGATAAGTCTTGGCACCCTTTAGTTTTTTCTCCTTTTTTAATATGAGCTAAACCTCTAATAAGATATGAATTTCCATTGGGTTGTATACCTATTGCTTTATTACAATCAGCAATACAGTTATCTAATTTTCCCATATTTAAAAATATTTCAGCTCTTGTATCCCAAATATACCATTCAGCTTTATCTAACTGTAAAGCTTTTTCAACTAGGGGCAAAGCTGCTTCATAATTCCCTAACTGCACTAAACAATATGCTTTGTTATTATAAACAGTGGAAAGTTTATTGTATTTAAGTTTAACTTTTTCTTGTATCGTCAGTATCTTATCATAGTCACTAATAGCTCCATATCTATCCCCAATTTCACTTTTTGCTAATGCTCTAAAAAAAAGATTATCAGGATTGTTAGGTTCGTTTTCGAGGCTTTTTGTGTAGCTTTTTATTTTATTTTTATACTCTTTTTCTTTAGTGTCTTCGGTAGAATAATTTTCAACCTCATTTGCTTTTGACTCTTGATTCTCAGGTTGGTTTTGATCCTCTGGTAAGTTTTGAATTTTCGATTTTTTAGAATTTTGCTCTGAAACAAATAGATTATATTCTGTAATAATTTCGTTTATTCCTATTTCTCTTTGGTTTAGTGCTTTTGTAGCACGAGCTAAATCTTCATCTTCCATTGAGGTTAAAACACTATACTCTCCGTTTAATCTCCCTAAAAAAGGTTCTTCTTTAATTAAGCTTTTTAATTCAAGTACCCATTTTTTTAAATGATATAAATACTTTTGATTTTCATCATAT
>DASVUQ010000431.1:0-2080 GCA_036386975.1 Flavobacterium sp.
CCAAGAACAAATAATTCAAACAATAATTCAAAACCCGATTATGAAAAAATAAATCGCCTAAATAAAAAGCTAGGTGATAGAGGCGAAAAAGTTGTTCTAGATTTTGAAATAGCAAGATTGAAAAGCACAATTTATAAAGACCAGGTTGAGAGAGTTTCTTTAAAATCAGATAGTTTAGGTTATGATATTTTATCATTTGAGGAAAATGGAAAAGAAAGATATATCGAAGTAAAAGCAACACGTTCAAAAGTGGGTGATGCAAATTTTTTTCTAACAATAAATGAATTAAAAACTGCTCAAGAAAAAGAGAATTATTATATTTATTTGGTATATGATATACTTTCAAAAGAACCAAAAATTTGGATTGTTGGTAATCCTTTTAATCCTGAAAACAAAAATGTAAATATTGAGCCTATTAATTATAAAATTTCTATAAGAGCTAGATTATAAATTTATAGCTTATAATTTACCTAAATTTGCCAAATGTTCTATAGAAGAAAAATTATATTAGCGTTAATTCAAAAATTAGGTGGAGAACTTGAAAAAATTCGCATACAAAAGCTTTTGTTCTTACTAAGTCAAAAAAAGAAAAATCCTGAATATGAATTTATTCCTTACAAGTTTGGTTGTTATTCTTATTCTGCAAATGCAGATTTAGTTACAATGGTAAAAAATGGCAGTTTAACTGAGAATGAAAATCTTTTTATCAAGAATGATGCGACTGACTATATCAAAATATTAAAACCTGCCGATCAAAAAATACTTTTAGAGGTAGTAGGTCTATACGGAAATATGAGTTCTAATTCCCTCATTAAGCATACTTATGTAAACTTTCCTTATTATGCCATTAACAGCACGATTGTTTCAAATGTATTGGATGAAATTCAAATACAAAGAGTTATTGGTCAACGACCTACTGCAAATGAAACGGTTCTATTTACCATTGGTTATGAAGGGGTTTCGTTAGAGGCTTATCTCAATAAACTAGTCTCAAATAATATTAAACTTTTAGTTGATGTCAGGAAAAATCCATTAAGTATGAAATTCGGATTTAGTAAAAGCCTGTTAAAGAAGTATTGTGGAAGTTTGGGCGTTAGTTATATTCACATTCCTGAGGTTGGAATTGATTCTGATCAACGACAAGAATTAAATACGCAAAATGATTATGATATTTTATTTGATAAGTACAAAAAGACAACCTTGTTTGACACAAAATCAAATCAGGAAGAAATAATAGCATTACTAATAAAGTACAATAGAATTGCATTAACATGTTTCGAAGCAGATGTGTGCCAATGTCATAGGAAATCTTTAGCTGAGTCAATTGAAAAATTTTCTACATTTGATTATTCAGTAAAACACATATAACATGGCTAAAATAAGAGTGTTAGTCGCAGTAAAAACCTATCCAACAATTTCGGGAAAATACGATGAATTAGTTTGTACCGCAGGGTTCAGGGAAGATGGCTCTTGGATTAGAATTTATCCTATTTCTTTTAGGAAAAAGACTTATGAACAGCAGTATAAAAAATACGACTGGATAGAAATTGATTTAGTAAAAAATAAAAGTGACATTAGACCTGAAAGCTATCGTCCTTATTCTATGGATACTGAAATATCAATTCTAGGTCATTTAACATCAGATAATTGCTGGGCGGAAAGAAAATCAATTGCTTTAAAAAATGTTCATACGGATTTAAAGGCTCTAATCGCTAGTGCACATGATAGATCTAAATGTACTTCACTAGCTGTTTTCAAACCAACTAAAATACTTGATTTTATTGCTGAACCTGTTGAAAGGGAATGGGATAAGAAAAAGATAAATCAGCTTAAAGCAAATCGGGATCAAACAAATCTATTTGAGCATCCAGAAGATCCTTTTGAAGTTGTACAAAAGTTGCCTTACAAATTTTCTTTTAGATTTGAAGATGCCAAAGGTATTTCAAGTACTTTAATGATTGAAGATTGGGAAACAGGCCAGCTTTATTGGAATTGTTTAGCTAAGCATGAAGGAAATGAAGTAAGGGCAATTCAAGATGTTAAAAATAAATACTTTGAAGATTTTGCAAAAACAAAAGAT
>DASVUQ010000432.1:0-8533 GCA_036386975.1 Flavobacterium sp.
CAACTGAAGTAGGAAAAAATTTTACTTTTGTCAAGGATAAAAAAATACTAGCCTCAGAATCAGGATTTGATGGTTTTTATATGGCTTTATTAGAAAGAAAAACAACTTAATAAATTTAACATGAACAAATTTTACTCAATCTCATTATTACTTTTTACAATAATAGGATTTGGACAGGCAGGAGCGCCCGCCCCTTACTATAACGGATTTGACTGGACACAAACCGGGACAACTTTAAAAAATGCACTTACAACAAAAATTACAACAACACATACTAACCGTCTTTCCTATACTCCGGGTATATGGGAAGCTTCTAAAGTAACAGATCTGGATCCTAACAATTCCAATAACGTTATATTAATCTATGGATGGGAAAACGGTACAGATGCTATTGTTACAAACGACCGTTCAAGAAGCAAAACTAATAATGGAGGCGGCAACGGACAATGGAACAGGGAGCATGTTTATGCAAAATCGTTAGGGACACCTGTTTTACAAGATGGTGGATCAGGAGCTAATAGTGATGCCGGTGAAGACGCGCATCATATCCGCCCTTCTGATGTACAATGGAATGCTATACGTGGGAATTTGAAATTTGCAGCCGGATCAGGTAATGCTTCATCAGTTTCAGGAGGCTGGTATCCCGGCGACGAATGGAAAGGCGATGTAGCCCGTATGATGATGTACATGCATTTAAGGTATCCTACACAGTGTCTGGCCAAAAATGTTGGTACGGGTCCGGTAACTGGTGAAGATCCTAATATGGTCATGCTGTTTTTACAATGGAATGCCGAAGATCCGGTATCTCCATTTGAAGATATCAGAAATGCCTATCATGCCAATACTTCTAATACCTATGCACAAGGAAACCGTAATCCATTTATTGATAATCCTTATCTTGCTACACTATTATGGGGTGGTACACCAGCCGAAAACAAATGGCCTTCCGTCTTTTTATCTAATAACACATTTGATTTACTAGCCAATGTTTCCGTTTATCCAAATCCTTCAAATGATAATAGAATCAATATTCAAACAGAAGTAGTTTTAGATGAAATCGAATTGATCTCTATCAATGGACAAATCATGCAACAGATTAGAAAACCAGCTGCAAACGGTACTAATTATACATTAGAAAACCTGCCAAAAGGGTTTTATATCTTAAAATTGAGCAGTGATAATCAGTCTACAATTAAAAAGATAATTGTGAATTAATTTTTTCTTTAAAATAAAATTAAAGCCTTTCTGACTATCAAAAGGCTTCTTTTTATTATATTTATTAAAATACAAATGTGATGGAAGAAAATTATTTGGAAATAAATAGAGAAGCCTGGAATAAAAAAACAGATGTTCATGTCAATTCCGAATTCTATAATCAGGAGGGCTTTATAAATGGAAACAGTTCACTGAATCAAATTGAGCTGGATTTATTAGGAGATATCAGTGGCAAAAGCATCCTTCATCTCCAATGCCATTTCGGCCAGGATACTATTTCTTTTTCAAGGCTTGGAGCAAAGGCAACAGGTGTTGATTTTTCTGATAATGCCATCGGCAAAGCCAGACAAATTGCCCATAAGCTGAATGCAAATGCCCAATTCATATGTTGTGATATTTATGATCTTCCAAATCAACTAGAAGAAAAATTTGACATCGTTTTTACAAGCTACGGCACAATCGGATGGCTTCCTGATTTAGATAAATGGGCGAAAATTGTTTCATTATTTTTAAAACCTGATGGTAAATTTATAATGGCAGATTTTCATCCAGTTGTTTGGATGTTTGACAACAATTTCGAAAAAGTTGAATACAATTATTTTAAAAATAAGCCAATTATTGAAACCGTTGGAGGAACTTATGCTGATAAAAAAGCATCTATTATTTCTAAAACTATTAGCTGGAATCACAGCACAAGCGAACTGTTGAACAGTCTTTTGAAAAATAATCTTGAATTAAATTGTTTCAATGAATATGATTATTCTCCTTATAAGTGTTTCAACAAAATGGAAGAATTTGAAACGGGGAAATTTAGAATAAAACATTTAGAAAACAAGATACCAATGGTTTATTCGATTCTTGCAACTCGAAAGTAAACCTTTTAAGCAAAAACTCCAACCAAATTTTCTTGGTTGGAGTTTTTTATTTTATATCATTTATTGAAGATCAGTCATTCATAGAAATCAGGAACTCTTCGTTATTGCGTGTTTTCTTGAAACGGTCATTGATAAAATCCATGGCTTCTACAGGGTTCATGTCGGAAAGGTATTTTCTCATGATCCACATA
The DNA here is from genome assembly GCA_036386975.1 of Flavobacterium sp. Lineage (GTDB taxonomy): Bacteria > Bacteroidota > Bacteroidia > Flavobacteriales > Flavobacteriaceae > Flavobacterium. The sequence goes on from DASVUQ010000432.1 coordinate 2,282, forward strand.
CGCTGCAGTGTCTTTTCATCAAGTAACATATCGTCACGGCGTGTACTGGAAGAAGTTAAATCAATAGCTGGGAAAATACGTTTATTGGCAATTTTTCTATCCAGTTGCAATTCCATGTTTCCGGTACCTTTAAATTCTTCAAAGATAACCTCATCCATCTTAGATCCTGTTTCTGTTAGCGCTGTAGCAATAATACTCAACGAACCGCCATTTTCTACATTTCTGGCAGCGCCAAAAAACCGTTTGGGTTTTTGCAATGCATTGGCATCGACACCACCACTTAATACTTTACCGGAAGCAGGCTGAACCGTATTGAATGCCCTTGCTAAACGGGTGATAGAATCCAGTAAAATAACAACATCATGCCCACATTCTACAAGGCGCTTTGCTTTTTCCAGTACAATGTTGGCAATTTTTACGTGTTCCTGTGGCTCTCTGTCGAATGTAGAGGCAATAACTTCACCGCGTACACTACGTTGCATATCGGTAACTTCTTCCGGGCGTTCGTCAATCAACAATACGATCAGGTATACTTCGGGATGATTGGCAGCGATAGCATTGGCAATATCTTTAAGCAACATGGTCTTACCGGTCTTAGGCTGCGCTACGATCATACCACGCTGCCCTTTTCCTATAGGAGAAAATAAGTCGATGATCCTGGTAGAAATAGAACTTCCTTTTTCTGCTAATTTAAATTTTTCTGAAGGGAATACCGGGGTCAGATGCTCAAAAGAAACCCGGTCACGCACCACCTGCGGATCATGCCCGTTAATTTTCAGGACACGCACCAAAGGAAAAAATTTCTCTCCTTCTTTCGGAGGACGTACTACCCCTTTTACCGTATCACCGGTTTTTAAACCAAACAACCTGATTTGCGATGTAGATAAATAAATATCATCCGGAGAAGCCAGGTAATTATAATCTGAGGAGCGAAGGAAACCATACCCATCGGGCATCATTTCTAAAACGCCTTCACTTTCTATGATACCGTCAAACTCAAAATCTGAATCCCTAAAGTTGTTTTTCTTGTTCTTAAAATTGGGATTTTGATTCCCATTCGTATTTCCATTGCCATTACCTCCATTTTGATTGGGGTTTCCATTTGGGTTCTGTGATTTTTGGTTTGGATTTTGCGTCCTGGCAATAAGTGGCTTATCAGCTGTTACTTCTTCTTTTGGAGCTGCCGTTTTGGTTACAGCTTCATCAGGCACATGGTCGACAACAGCTTCCGTTTTTGGAGTTTGGGTGCCGCTGCCCGTTTTATTATCGTATTTAGCAGTGTTAGATTTTATTATCTTTTTGTCCTTCTGGAATTGGAACGGTGCTTTAGGTTCTTCTGTTAGACCCGGATTATGGTTTTCCTGACCGTTTGCTGTTGTGTCAGGCAAAATGCCATTAGCAGGACTTTGTTCTTCCTTGTCATCAGTTGCTACTATAAAATTTGGCAGAGCAGATTCAGGGTTTTTAGTGATTTTTGGTTTATTTTCACTTGGCATCCTGGTTCTTTTTAATTTTACATCTTCATTAGTAATGCCATTATCTGTAGCAGGCGGCTGCTCGTTTTCAGAAGCCTGATGTTTTAAAATCTGATCAATTAAAACATCCTTCTTAACGCCGTTAATCTTTATTGTTTTAGCCAACTTGGCAATTTGTTGAAGCTCAGGAAGCTTCATTTCTTTTAATGCAGAAATATCAAACATGTAATGTTATTTGAATTTTAATTATTCGAGAGTAATGTGAGGGTTGCAAATATTTATGAAATGAATAGGCCGAAGAATGAAGTACTTACGGATTACTCATGCAATAATACGAATAAAATTTAAGGATACAATAGTATTTTAAAAAAAGAAAATATATTTTTGTAATATAAATTAATACTAATGTTACAGCGCATACAGACCATATACTTAGTACTTGCCCTAATAACAACGGGAGTGTTACCTTTTGTTTTCCCTTTGTGGAAAGAGAGTACAGGCCTGGATTTTTATTTTATGAAAAACACCCTCTACACCGCATTGTTTGGAATAAGTACAACGCTGTCATTATTAAGTATTATTTCTTTTAAAAAACGACAAAATCAATTTGTTTTAAGCAGGTTGAACATCATATTGAATTTAATTTTATTAGGATTGTTTGTATACCGCTCACTAAATTTATCTGGAGAAGCAGTTACTGTTTCGGAGAAAGGTATTGGGATGTTTCTACCTATTGTTGCTATCGTTTTGTTGGTTTTCGCCAATAAGGCCATCAAAAAGGATGAAGATCTTGTAAAATCTGTGGACCGGTTGAGGTAAACCTATAAACTTAATTTATTAGTGCGAAGAAAAATCCTGACGAAAGTTGGGATTTTTTTTGTTCAATCTGAACTTGTTTCAGATTCTCATTTCATTTTATTTTCTAATTCTCTTTTTTTCTTAAGCCTATCCTGCTTTGCATTACAAGTTTTTTCAAACCAGCGGGATTTTCTATTATTTCTACAAAGCTTCCGGAGGTCGCTTTGTCAAAATAAGAAAATCCAGGCTGCTTTTTCAAAAAGCTTTTCATTACAATCAGGGCTAAAACTACTGCAACTAAAAAGAATATTTTATGCTAATTCATTTATTGTGTGTTTTTAATTTCTCGCAAAGGTGCTAAGGCGCAAAGCTATAGCGGAATGTATTAGGTGCCTGCCTATTTTTAAAGTATCTTGGCATATTACTTTCCCGTGTTCCTAAAAAAACGAATTTTTTTTGATAGCCCCGATTGTAGCGGCATCCTGCGCTTTTTTTGCGCAGATAGAGCAGAAAGCGGGACAAAAGTAATAGAAACGGCTAGTTTTGTGCTCCTGCCACTTTTTAAAAATTATAAAATACGACAAATTATTTTAATTTAGCTATAAAGGCAACTCAACTGTAACTATTAAATAGCCTGCTACTTCTTCCCTATCTCAATAATTTCAAGGTCTTTTATAGCATCCCCGTCTATAACAAATCGTAACATCGTCCTCATGGTATGAAAACCACTTTTGCCACAAGCACCCGGGTTCATGTGCAAAAGGTTATTTTTTTTATCAAACATTACCTTTAGGATGTGAGAATGGCCACAAATAAATAACTTAGGCGGATTCGTTGCAATCGCTTCCTTTATCGCCGGATTGTATTTTCCGGGGTACCCGCCAATATGTGTTATCCATACATCAACACCTTCACACATAAACCGGTTATGCAGCGGGAATTCTACGCGGGCTTTATCATCATCAATATTTCCATACACCGCTCTGAGTGGTTTTAGTTTTTTTATCGTATCAGTAACGTTCAGGTTGCCAATATCACCCGCATGCCATACTTCATCTGCCAGATGGACATACTTTAAAATAACATCATCAATATAACCGTGCGTATCGGAAAGTAAAAGGATCTTTGTCATTCTGGTAATTAGAAAGACAAAGTTACAAAGGTAAACGCAAATAAATAGCCCTTTGCATACGCTTAAATTATTCTTTATTATTTCTCCTGCAAGGTTTTTTTAACCTTGTAGGCATTTCATTTATTCATATTATTTTAATTATACCTACAAGGTTAAAAAAACTTGCAGGATGGTGGTTAGTACTACCCGAATGTATGTTTTTGTGTTCGTAAACCCATTTTCCTTTTAGTTAGGTAAGAACTGGTTCAAATGGTAATATAAACCGAATTAATGAATATAAGGCTGCTTATTCATTCGTAATGGAATTACTCCGTAGTAATGCTGTGCAATGCAAAAGTTAAATCCAGAACAAAAATCCTCCTTTTTCTCTTCGATCAAAAAAGTTTAAATCACTTCTATTTTAAATTTAAACTACCTGAGTAAAACTTCGTAACTTTACGCTTTTAAACTTTACTTCAGAAAACACCTTGCGTTACTTCATTAGATTTTCTTATAATGGTACCCATTATCATGGATGGCAATCCCAGCCTAATGCCAATTCCGTTCAGGAAATGCTGACAAATGCAATGCATGTTCTGTTAAGTATGCCTATAGCATTAACAGGTGCCGGAAGAACCGATACTGGTGTTCATGCCAAAGAAATGTTTGCCCATTTTGATTGCGGAATAACATTCGATGCCAATCATTTAGTATATAAACTCAACGCTTATTTGCCTAAAGACATTGCTGTTTTTGATATCATTCCGGTAGATGAAAAAGCACATGCCCGTTTTGATGCCATTCAAAGGACTTATGAATACCATATCCATACTTTTAAAGATGTATTCCTGGAAGGAAGAAGCTGGTATTATCATCATGAATTAGATCTTAACCTAATGAATGAAGCCGCAGGGTTGTTACTAAATTATACTAATTTTCAGAGCTTCTCAAAAGTAAATACAGATGTAAATACATTTAATTGCACTATCACTAAAGCCTTTTGGAAACAAAACGGTAATCATCTGGTATTTACTATAACTGCAGACCGGTTCCTTAGGAATATGGTCCGTGCTATTGTGGGGACGCTGGTATATATAGGTTTAAAGAAAATAAATATAGACGATTTTAAAAAAATAATAGAAAGCCGCAACAGGAAAAATGCAGGGTTTTCTGTTCCGGCCCACGGATTGTATTTAACAAAAGTGGTTTACAATTATATAACGGTAGTATCTTGGTAATTATCTAAAATGTACCACAACTTTAATTTAAATTAATGAAAGCAAAAGCATTCGATATAAAAGTTTTTAAACGTATTATGTTTTATACAAAGCCTTACCAATGGAGGTTTAATGGCGTTATTGTATGGGCTGTTTCCTTATCAGTGTTTGCTGCTTTGCGTCCTTATCTATTAAAACAAACTGTTGATAGCTATATTCAGGCACAGGATAAACAAGGGTTGCTGTTTTATGTTACCATTATGGCAGTAGTATTATTACTGGAGGTTTTTTCCCAGTTTTATTTTGTGTACTGGGCCAACTGGCTGGGCCAGGATATTGTGAAAGACATCCGTACCAAACTTTTTCAGCACATCCTTAGTTTCCGCATGAAATATTTTGATAATGCACCTGTAGGCCAACTCGTGACAAGGACAGTTTCAGACATTGAAGCCATTGCCAAGATCTTTAGCCAGGGGCTATTCATGATCCTGAGTGATTTAATGAAGATGTTCGTTGTCCTGATTTTTATGCTATACATGAACTGGAAACTCACCTGGATTGTGATTATAGCGATGCCTATTTTAGTTTTTTTTACACGGATTTTCCAAAGAAAAATGCAGGTTGCTTTTGAAGAAGTGCGGACACAAATTGCCAATCTTAATACGTTTGTTCAGGAAAGGGTAACCGGAATGAAAATTGTCCAGCTTTTTAACCGTGAGGCTATTGAAGCCCAAAAATTTAGTGTCATTAATGACAAACATAGGAAAGCATGGGTCAGGACTATTTTCTATAACTCTGTATTTTTTCCAATTGCCGATATTATTTCTTCGCTAACCCTTGCCTGTGTAGTTTGGTACGGCGGTATTAAAATTTTAAACGGAGATAATGTCACGACTTTTGGAGATTTGTTTTCGTATACAATGTTTATCGGGATGCTATTCAATCCACTACGTCAGATAGCTGATAAATTTAATGAAATGCAAATGGGGATGATTGCCGCTAACCGTGTGTTTGATATCCTCGACACACAAGACCAGATCCAGGACATTGGCACTTTAACGGCACCCAATTTTGAAGGTACGATCGATTTTAAAGACGTACATTTTGGCTATATAGAAAATGAAGAAGTGATAAAAGGCATATCACTCCATGTCAACCCTGGGGAAACCATTGCCATTGTTGGGGCCACCGGGGCTGGTAAATCAACAATTATTAATTTACTGAACCGTTTCTACGAAATCAATTCCGGAACTATTCTTATCGATAACGAAAATATTCAGGACTATACACTAGATTCACTCCGAAGCCAGATTGCTGTTGTTTTACAGGATGTGTTTCTTTTTGCAGATACTATTTACAATAACATTACACTCAACAACCCTGGTATTACAAAGGATCAGGTTATTAAGGCAGCCGAGGCTATTGGCGTACTGGATTTTATCATGAACCTTCCGGCAGGGCTTGATTACAATGTAAAAGAACGTGGCGTCATGTTGTCTTCGGGGCAACGCCAATTAATTGCTTTTTTACGGGCCTATGTAAGTAATCCAAGTATCCTTATTTTAGATGAAGCTACATCATCGATAGACACGTATTCTGAAGAACTGATACAGAAAGCTACTGAAACAATTACCAAAGGAAGGACATCAAT
>DASVUQ010000433.1:0-4505 GCA_036386975.1 Flavobacterium sp.
AAATCTTTTTTCATCTTATTTTAAAAAATGACATGAACTGATGTCTTTATACCTGTTATTACTGACCAATAACTACTTTTGGATAACGTATAATTTTGTCTCCTAATTTATATCCTTTCTCCAGGACATCTACTATCTTACCTTTTAATGCATCCTCAGGAGCGGGGATTTGTGTAATGGCTTCTGCGAAATCTGCGTTAAATGCATCTCCAGCACATACCTCTACTTCTTCCAGGCCTTTACTCACCAAGGTTGATTTTAATTTTTCATGAATAAGCGTCACTCCTTTTTCTAAAACGTCATCTTCTGATTTTTTAATTTCAGCCAAGGCTCTATCAAAATCATCTAAAACCGGAAGCAAAGCTTGTAACACTTCCTGATTGGCTGTTTTAAAAAGATCCAACCGTTCTTTAGACGTACGTTTTTTATAATTTTCGAATTCAGCAAAAAGGCGTAAAAATTTATCTTTTTCTATAGCCAGGTCTTTATTTAACTGTTCTTCTGCATTTAACTGTTCCTCTACATTTACTTCTTCTGTAATAAGCTGTTCTCCGTTTGCATTATTTTCGATAGTAGTTTCGTCTAATTCTTTATCGATTTCGGTATTTTCGGTTGTCATCTTGCTATTATTTTTGAATATATTTTTCATTTTCATCTATTTTTGATTGCAAAATTACTGCCAATTATTGTATAATGCCAAATTGTCACTTTAGTTTTTACCATTCTATAATTAATTAAAAAATAAGGGATATAAGAAATTATAATTAGTATCAATTATTTAATATAATTTTAAGACGAAAGGGATTTGTATTTCTTATTTTTGATATGTATAGATATTCCAAATACATCTTTATAATTATTAATTCATTTATAATTCGAAAGCCCGGTTTTAACGAACCGGGCTTTTTGATTACAATAAATTTTCTAATGCCTTAGATAGCGTTTTAAATTTAAAGGTAAATCCGTTAGATACTGCTTTTTCAGCACTAATGTGTTGGCTTGTAAAGAGTATCTGATGCATTTCTCCTAATATTGCCTTCATCACAAACCGTGGAATATTAGGCATAAAGAAAGGTTTATCAAGTTGTGCAGCGATACTCTTTAATAATGTTTTATTATCAACGGGATTAGGGGCCACAGCATTAAATGTCCCTTCCCATTGGTTTTGTATTGCAAATAGGTACATATTGACAAGATCGGCAATGTGGATCCATGACTGTATTTGTTTTCCGGTACCGAAGGCAGCTCCTACTCCTAATTTTATAGGTTTCATCATTTCAACCATCGCTCCTCCTTTGTCAGATAGTACTATACCTGTTCTCAATTTACAGACTTTAATATGGAGTTGCCTGAACTTATCTACACTCTCCTCCCACTTTACAACTACCTGTCCAATGTATGAATTTTCTATAGCTTTACTATCTTCCTTGTATATGTTTGTCAGGCTGTCGGGATAAATAGCAATGCCTGATGCTGAAATAATTTGTGTCACCTGATGAGCATTGTTTTTTAATATTTTATAAAGCATATTTGCTGATAAAATCCTACTCTCGATGATTTCCTGTTTATAACTTTCCGTCCACCGTTTTGCAATTGATGCCCCGGCAAGATGTACAATGGTATCTACATTTAAAAATGCATTTTCATCAATTTGTCCCTGGCCAGGGTTCCAGTAGAAACCTTTAAAATTAGGTTGGTTTATGAGTTTTTTTTTAGAAGTAGTTAAATAATTAACGCTGATCCCATTTTGCAAAAGTAAAGAAACAAGTTCATTTCCTATTAATCCTGTGGCTCCGGTTATTAGAATTTTCATGCTTTTTTATTCAAACATACACTTGATTTTAAAGATATCAAAGTTAATTGTAATGCCTTTAACGTATGTTATAATGTTATTTGATCCTGATACTCCATTCAAAATCCATTTCCGAAACCTGGACACCATTTTCATCTTTGCCTATAGATTTCATCCAAAATGTTTGCCCCTCCCCTGTTACAACTGCAGTCTCAATTGCTTCTTCAATCAGATGTCCGTCAACACAGGTAAAATTAATCCGGCCAGTCGCTTTTTTAGTAAAGTTTCCTTTGTTATTGGCAACAAGCATAGAGATTTTTTTACCTGATTTTTTTATTTGTGACATTACCAGTGCCCCCGTCGTTAATTCCGCAGCCATAGCCTGAACTGCAAAATACATGGAATAAAAAGGGTTTTGATTGATCCAACGGTGCTTGACAGAGACTATACATTGTTTATCGTCAATTGCTTTAACCCTTACTCCACATATATATGCCGAAGGCAATTGAAACAATAAAAACTGATTTAATTTTGAGGGTGTAAGTCGCATGATTATTCGTTTTTTGTAAATATACAAAAATTACCAGGCAACCCTATCTATTTTTATAATGTTAATTTTTTGTTAATATTTAGTACTGTGCAAAACAAGATACTTTATTTTAACCTTATCTTTGTATAAGAAATTAATAGCTTATCTATAGTAACAGGTTAACAAAGAGTTTTAATCATCATCAAAAAAATTAATCAAATCATGAATACAACAAGCCATCACAACACAGCCACCCTAATCCACCTTAGTGCATTAAGCCAATATTTTATACCATTCGGCAATTTTATTTTTCCCATTATTCTATGGAGCGGTGCCAAAGAAAGCTCAGCATATGTTGATGCACAAGGTAAAGAAACTATTAATTTCCAACTAAGTTTATTTATATATTCTATAATAATGGCTTTAATTGCTATTCCTGTATTGTTCATTTTATTTTTTAAAAATGTCAAACCAGAAAATTTTAATTACCACGGCACATTCACAGGACATGATTTTAATTTTGAAAGCATGACAGGTTTTATAGCTGTAGCTGTCATCACGGTATTCATTTTTTGCATGATGAAAATAGCAGAGTTTTTCTTAATTATTTATGCTGCAGTAAAAACATCAGGCGGTACTGATTTTAAATATCCCTTAACTATCCGCTTTTTAAAATAGGAGTTCAATCATCAATCAAATCAATCAATTACTTCAAAAATGAACATTAATCAAAAAAAACCAAAATGAAATTATGAACATTGAAAACACAAAAGCCCAGATGCGTAAAGGTGTTCTCGAGTTTTGTATCTTATCTGTATTAAAAGAAAAAGATGCTTATACTTCTGAAATTTTAGACACGCTAAAAAACGCTAAATTACTTGTTGTTGAAGGGACCGTTTACCCTTTGCTCACAAGATTAAAAAACGACGGATTGCTCAATTATCGTTGGGAAGAATCTACATCGGGACCCCCAAGGAAATATTATGGATTAACCGAAATAGGACAAACATTTCTAAATGAATTAAATAGCACCTGGACAGAATTATCCGATGCAGTAAATATAATAACCAATCAAAAATAATAGTCATGAACAAAACTGTTAACATAAATCTAGGCGGAATGTTTTTTCATATTGACGAAGATGCATACCAAAAAATGACACGCTATTTCGACGCTATAAAACGATCTTTATCCAACTCTAACGGTCAGGATGAAATTATTAAAGATATTGAAATGCGTATTGCAGAATTAATCACTGAAAAACATACCAGCGACAAACAGGTCATTAATATAAAGGAATTGGACGAGGTAATTGCCGTGATGGGGCAACCTGAAGATTACAGGATTGATAATGACGAAAATGATAAAAACAATACCTTATATACAAATCCTACAGGCAGAAGATCTAAAAAATTATACCGCGACAGAGAAAAAGGGATGATAGGCGGAGTAGCTTCGGGATTAGGATACTATTTTGGGATTGATACCGTATGGTTAAGGATTGCGCTGATTATCCTCGTATTTGCTGGTTTCGGATCTGGTATTATTGCTTATATTGTATTATGGATTATAGTTCCGGAAGCGGTAACTACTTCTGAAAAATTAGAAATGCACGGAGAACCTATCACTATTTCTAATATTGAAAAAAAGGTACGGGAAGAATTTGAAAATGTATCGGATAAATTCAAAAATACCAATTTTGATGCTATGGGCAATCAGATAAAAACCGGGGCACAAAGGACAGCAACCCATTTTGGCGATTTCCTGATCTCGATGTTTAAAGTTTTTGCAAAAGTATTAGGTGTATTCCTCATTATTATGGCTATACCTGTTTTAGTAAGTTTGTTAATTGGCATCTTTACATTAGGTTCTTCAGCATTTATTCACTATCCATGGCAGGATTTTATACAATCAGGTAATTATACCGGTTATCCGATCTGGTCTTTTGGGGTACTCATGTTAATAGTAGTAGGTATCCCGTTCTTTTTCCTGATGCTTTTAGGTTTTAAATTGCTTATCAACAATATGAGATCTATTGGTAACACTGCAAAATATACATTACTTGCAGTATGGATAGTCGGTATAGTTATTCTGATTTCTATAGGGATTAGCCAGGCAACACAATTTGCGGTAGACGGGCGTGTAGTGCAAAAAAGCAATATTGCATTACAACCCAATGACACC
>DASVUQ010000434.1:0-3418 GCA_036386975.1 Flavobacterium sp.
AGAAAGTAAACTGCATGGCATTTTTTATATGCTGAAAAACGATATTGTTATCTTAACCGGGAGCTATATTGAAGGTAAGAAAGATGGCTATTTTACAAAAAAATATATTCGTGACAATATTAAATATGCAGATGACGATAAGTTGAGTATAACAAATATTACTCAATATAAAAAAGATACTTTAAACGGGTTCAAAATAGAAACAACAATTGCAAATTCAGATTTGTCAGAACAATCTAATATTATTCAATATGTTAATGGTAAAGAATACGGTATCAATTATTCTTTCTCGGGCAACCGAAATAAAATAAAAAACGCTTCAGAAATATTTTATATTCAGATTGATGGAAAAGAAAATAATGTATTAGGGCTTGAATATGGGGAATATTACTTTTTTCCTTATAAGAATGCTAGAAAGCTTGATATAATTAAAGAAAGTGGCACGTATAATTCGATAATGAGAATAAGCTTATTTGATTATTTAAAATTAAGATGCAACAAACGAACATCAAATATCAAAAGTGAAAGAAAGCATTTCGGATTTGGTGATGAGGAATTACATACTAATGATAAAGAAGATTGCCCTAAAGACAATATAGAATATCGTTTAAGTTTTTGAATTATGAGTGAAAAAAAATTGTTGAAAACCCACAGTGCAGATGTAATTCCCGATCAATAATCTGGAGTGTTTCTGTAACCAGTCAATCTATTATTAAAACTAACGGACAAACTTCAAATGGTCTGGCTTTTAACTTTCTTGTAGACGATACTATAAAAACAGGATAAGAAATGATAAAAAAAGTAATCCTTTACATCCTTTTTTGCCCTATAACGCTATTGGGGCAAAAAATCCCTCAAAGCACAATGGAATATATTTCCAAAGATGCCATACTCTTATATCGTAAGAAGCATAACAATGATAAAATGCTGTTTCTGATCAACGAAAATACTATAAACATTGTTGATAAAATTAAAAATGACAGTATCACTTTTATTAAAGAGGAAAACGTTCCGAAAGAGATAATAAAAATGGAAAATAAAAAAGCAAGCCTTTATTATTTAAAAGAAGTAAAAGTTATAAATGATTCTATAGTGCATTTCAGGTTTGATGATTACTATGTAAAAGTCACAAAAATTAAAAAGAATATTTTTGGTAAAGTAAAAAATATTGATGTTGAATATCTTAATCTTCCTGATGGTACTTATAAGTATGATTGCCCAACTTATATTTATAATTATAATAAAGCAACCGATAGTTGGAAAGCCATGAATCGGTCGGAATGTTATGAATGGAAAAAAAAGACAGAAGAAATGGATGAGGAGAAATATTTTAAAGAAGAGTTAAAAAGGATAGAGAAGAAGAAAATTTTAGAAAAGATAGAGGAGGAGAAAATTTTAGAAAGAAAAAAAGCATCGGTAAAGCAAAAGGATTAATTTTAGTATGAGTGAAAAAAATGTTGACAACCCACAGTGCAGATGCCATCCCGGGCCAATACCTGGGGTATTATCGGTAACCGGCCAGTCCATTATTAAACTAACAGACAACCCCAAATGGTCTGGCTTTTAACTTTCTTGTAGACGATACTATAAAAACAGGATAAGAAATGATAAAAAAAATAATCCTTTGCATCCTTTTTTGTCCTACAGCAATATTTGGGCAAAAAATCCCTCAAAGCACAATGGAATATATTTCCAAAGATGCCATACTCTTATATCGCAAGAAATATAACAATGATAAAATGCTGTTTCTTATAAATGAAAATAATATAAACATTGTTGATAAAATTAAAAATGACAGTATAACTTTTATTAAACGTGAAAACGTTCCGAAAGAGATAATGAAAATGAAAAATAAAAGAGAAAGCCTTTTTTTCTTAAAAGAAGTAAAAGTTATAAATGATTCTATAGTGCATTTCAGGTTTGATAGATATTCTGTAGAAATTACAAAAATTAAAAGGAATGTTTTTGGTAAAGTAAAAAATATTGATGTTGAGTATCTTAATCTTCCTAATGGTACTTATGAGTATGATTGCCCAACCTATATTTATAATTATAATAAAGCAACCGATAGTTGGAAAGTTATGAATTGGTCGGAATGTTATGAATGGACAAAAAAGACAGAAGAAATGTATTGGGAGAAATATATTAAAGAAAGGTTAAGAAAGATAGAGGAGAAGAAAATTTTAGAAAAGATAGAGGAGGAGAAAATTTTAAAAAGAAAAAGAGCATCAGTAAAGCAAAAGAATTAATTTTAGTATGAGTGAAAAAATGTTGACAACCCACAGTGCAGATGCCATCCCGGGCCAATACCTGGGGTATTATCGGTAACCGGCCAGTCCATTATTAAGATTGATACACAACCTCAAATGGTTTGGCTTTTAACTTTCTTGTAGACGATACTATAAAAACAGGATAAGAAATGATAAAAAAAGTAATCCTTTGCATCCTTTTTTGCCCTATAACGCTATTTGGGCAAATAATCCCTCAAAGCACAATGGAATATATTTCCAAAGATGCCATACTCTTATATCGCAAGAAGTATGGCAATGATAAAATGCTGTTTCTGATCAATGAAAATAATATAAACATTGTTGATAAAATTAAAAATGACAGTATCATTTTTGTTAAAGAGGAAAACGTTCCGAAAGAGATGATGAAAATGAAAAATAAAAAAGCAAGCCTTCTTTTCTTAAAAGAAGTAAAAGTTATAAATGATTCTATAGTGCATTTCAGGTTTGATGATTATTATATAAAAATTACAAAAATTAAAAAGAATATTTTTGGTAAAGTAAAAAATATTGATGTTGAATATCATGATATTAATGATATTGTTTATCAATATGATTGCCCAACTTATATTTATAATTATAATAAAGCAACCGATAGTTGGAAAGCTATGAATCGGTCGGAATGTTATGAATGGAAAGAAAAGACAGAAGAAATGTATTGGGAGAAACATATTAAAGAAAGGTTAAGAAAGATAGAGGAGAAGAAAATTTTAGAAAAGATAGAAGAGAAGAAAATTTTAGAAAGAAAAAAAAGGATCGGTAAAGCAAAAAAAAATTAGTATGAGTGAAAAAAAAATTGTTGAAAACTCACAGTGCAGATGCAATTCCGGATCAACGCCTGGAGTATTATCTGTAACCAGTCAGTCAATTATTAAAACTAGCGGACAACTCCAGGCAACAGAAGCAGATAAAACGATAACCCCTTTTGGTGTTTGCAGTATAGCTCAATCGGCATGTACAAAGGCATTGGTCATTTGGGAAAATACATCTGCCAATTCCAAAGTAAATGGATTAAAGTACCTGACTGAAAACTCTAAAATCAAATGTTCTATCGGTGGAGAAATTACTTTTATTAAATCTAATCAATCTACTGTTAAGGGTTAATTTTTATTATAAATAGCACTACTCGA
>DASVUQ010000435.1:0-1500 GCA_036386975.1 Flavobacterium sp.
CTAAAAAAGTAGAAAACCGGGTGGTTGCAGAAAAGCGTTCTTCGCAAATGCAAAAAATACTAGAAAACCTTTACAACGTTAGAACCGATTTTTTCGAGAGCGATTTTAGTCGTTTGTACGTAGACATTAAAAAAAATATTAACCATAGAAGTCTAATTTTACTATATACCAATTTCGAAACTTTAGAAGGTTTGCATCGGCAATTGCCTTACCTTAAAGGGATAGCCAAAAATCATTTACTGGTTATTGTGTTCTTTAACAATACAGAACTAAACCAGTTAATCAATAAAAAAGCAGATAATATTCAGGAAGTGTACGATAAAGTCATTGCTGAAAAATTTGCGTTTGAAAAACGTTTAATTGTCAATGAATTAAAAAAATATGGGATTCATTCTGTCCTGACACAACCGGAAAACCTTACTTTAGATACGATCAATAAATATTTAGAAATCAAAGCAAGAGGTATTTTATAAAATGAAATGCTATTTTCAAAACCTTAACTTTGCCATCAGGAACAATGCCTCTTAATGAAACAAATTACGTCAATACAAAACCCGTTTATAAAATCATTAGTCCAGTTACAGGAAAAGGCAAAAAGCAGGAAACAATCCGGTACATTTTTGATTGAAGGGCGAAGAGAAATTACATTGGCCCTAAAAGGCGAATATGAGATAGAAACGATTCTATTCTATCCGGCTATTTGTCCGGAAACCGAGGCTAAAAAATTATCGGCAAATGCTGCTTTGATTGAAATCAATAAAGAAGTTTTTGAAAAATTGGCGTATCGTGACACAACCGAAGGCGTTATTGCCATAGCCAGAAGCAAAAATTTAGCCCTTACAGATTTACATCTTCCTGTAAATCCATTAATTTTAATAGCCGAAGCTCCTGAAAAACCCGGAAATATGGGCGCATTATTACGTACCGCAGACGCCGCCGGGCTTGATGCCGTCATTATCGCCAATCCCAAAACCGATTTATACAGCCCCAATATTATTCGTTCCAGTGTAGGCTGCTTGTTTACAAACCAGATTGCTACCGGGACAACTACCGAGATTATTACTTTTTTAAAAGAAAAGAAAATTCGCTTTTACGCTGCCACGTTGCAAGATGCAACACCCTATCAAACACAGGATTATACATTGCCTACCGCTTTGGTTGTTGGTACAGAAGCTACAGGGCTTACACAAGAGTGGCGTGATGCAGCAACCCAAAATATCATTATTCCGATGCAGGGGGCAATTGATTCCATGAACGTTTCTGTTGCAGCGGCCATCCTGATTTTTGAAGCGAAAAGACAAAGAGGCTTCTAGCCATCAGCTTTTATTTACTATTGTCCATTACAAAACTTTACCTTAACTTTAGATGATGAATGAAATTGTTATGACCGAAGAAGAAATTGAAAAAGAAAACAAGGCAATTGCCCACGAATACAAAGAATTACTCCGAATAAGTTACCAGACTTTAAGCCCCGATGATAAAAAATTAATACGTAAAGCA
>DASVUQ010000436.1:0-12564 GCA_036386975.1 Flavobacterium sp.
ATAAAAACAGTAGGATATAGTATACTATACCCATGCATTATCAAACTCACCACCGCCTAACTGGATTTTACGGGCAGAAATCATAAAGGTTTCTGTAAGTGGGTTGTCTCCTGTGTGGTTAAAATTCTCTTTGTACTTGACCATGTAAGCCTCAGTGAATTTTAGTTCTTTTAAGGTAGCGTTAGAATCCCTTTTGATGAACCGGATCGACCCGTCTTTTCTTTCGAAATTGTTGGTCATCCATTCAAAAAGTTCGGTACCTCCGGTAGATTCTACCTCGACCATGATCCTTCCGCCCCTGGTAACAGCCGATGGCCTTCCTGAAGGATCGGTTTCCTGCGCTAAATCATACGTTACGTTAAGTACTTTGTACTCTTTACCGCCTACTACAAATTGTGTTGAAAATGACATAATATAAATATTTAAATGATTACTTGTCTTGAATCAAATGTATGATTTTTATTCTTACAGCTATTTAACCAATAGTTAATTTTTTGTTAAATGTGTTTTTTCTTGATTATTGTATAATATATAAATACAATATAGGAATATACTTAATATTAAAGTGCTACTAAGTTTTGAAATTATCACTCATTATTTAATTACAACTTAATAGTTTTATGTAAACGTATTGATAACCGTGGGAAGGATGGCAGCGGAAATCCTTTATTTTTTTTCTTTAAAAAAATAAAGATTGTAGCGTACAGCCTGACGATTTGCATTTTTTCTATGCAAAAGGGCCCGCCCTGATTATAAAACAAAAACACCCGACAGTTACCTGCCGGGTGCTCTTAAAATAATTGTTTCTTAGCTATTATAATTGTAGGGCTACGGTTAAATCAAAATTATCATTAATGGCTTTGTCTCCTAAGTTATCGAAGAAGCTGCCTGACCCGTATTTGATGTCGTATTTTGTCCTGTCGATTTTTAATGCTGTAGTAGCTTTGTTTCCATTTACTGTGATGTCGAATGTTACCGGGTTGGTTTTCTCCTTTATAGTTAAATTTGCCGTTACTTTGTACACATTTTTTCCTTTTGAGGTAATGGTTTTAAAGTCTAATTTGGCTGTTTTGTATTTGTCTGTTCCGAAAAAGTCATCTGCTTTTAAGTGGCCTTCTAATTTTTCTTTTCCCTGGCCGGAATTCAGGTCGGTTACTTCTATGGAATTCATGTCTACTGTGAATGTCCCTCCTGTAAGTTTTTTGTTTTTGAAAGTTAGATTACCTTCTTTTAAAGTTACTGTGCCTTCGTGTTGGCCGGTTACTTTTTTGCCTACCCATCGGAGTTTGCTGTTGGCAACATCTACTTTTTTAGTTTGTGCAGTAACAGATGCAGCAGAAAGAGTTACTAATAAGGCAAGGGCAATTGTTTTTAAGTTTTTCATTTTTAAATTGTTTTAGTTATTATATAGTGATAAATAGGTCTTCGGTTGGTTTGCGTACTTTTGGATAATATTGTGCGGCATCTTTTTCGTCGCGGTACCCTATGGTGGCCAGTAAACAGGCGTTTAACCCTAATGCATTTAACCCTAAGATTTCGTTTACCTGTTCCGGAATAAAACCTTCCATTGGGGTTACGTCTATTTTTAACTCCGCAGCAGCATTTAATAAGTTGCCCATAGCGAGATAGGTTTGTTTTGCTGTCCATACATTGCGCACATCTTCAGGAAGTGAGGTAATGTTGGCTTTCATAAGATCAACAAATCCCTGGATACTTTCTGTAGCAATGCCTCTTGTGTTGACAATATTTTTTGCGTAAGCCTCTATTCCGGCATCGCCAAAATTAATTTCGTTAGCAAAAACCATTAAATGGGAGGCTTCTACAATTTGTGATTGTCCCCAGGCGACAGGCTGGATTTTGGCCCTTACTTCAGGATTTTCTACAATAATTACTTTATAAGGTTGTAATCCGTATGATGAAGTGCTTAATTGTATGGCTTTTTTTAATATATCTAAATCCTGATGGGAGACTTTTTTTGCTGCATCAAATTTTTTTGTTGCATATCTCCAATTTTGATTTTCTAAGAATGTACTCATTTGTTTATGGTTTAATGGTTCTGTATTTTTCTAATAACAGGTTCAATTGCAATAATTCTTCTGTTGTAAGATTGTTTGAAAATGAACTTTCATGTTGCTCCACAATAGGGTCTAATTCTTTTAAAAGGTCCAGCCCTTTTTGCGTAATATCAACATCCATCTTGCGGCGGTTTGCAGGACAAATTTTCCGGGTTACCAGGTCTTTTGTCAATAATTTATCTACAAGCCTGGTGGTATTACTTGTTTTTGCAATCATGCGTTCCTGTATAAGGTTCATATTACAGGGATTTCCTTTTTGCCCTCTTAAAATCCGCAGTACGTTGAATTGTTCTGCAGATACTTCATAAGGTTTTAATACTTCATAAAACCGGTCTGATAGTACATTGCTTGTATACAAAATACTAAGCATCGTTTTCTTATCGATGGCTATGGGAGAGGTTGTTTTTATAACGTCTTCTATTTTCATATTTGTAATTACAAAATTTGTATGTACAAATGTATGGTATTTATTTATTTGTATATACAAATGTATATTAAAATTTTGTTAAAATAATATAATGTGCTGATATTAAATAAAGTGATAATAAAAAATCTTAGCACTAACTAAGATTTTTTTTGTTTTCCGTTGTTGAATTTTACTTTTTCTACGACGTGAGGTTTGGTTTCGGGTTTCTTGTCCCGTGATTTTGCATTGGAAGCAGGCTTCTTTTTGAATACTGTTTTTGGTACTGCTTTAAACTCTGCCCTGGGTTTACCGCCTTCTTTTACAGGGATCTGTGCTTTATGTTGGGCTAAAACATCGTTAGGGTTTTTAGGGTTTTCCTTTGTCCCCCGGAGATGAATGACCAGTCCGTTAAGGAAATTACGCAACACCTGATCGCCGCATTCCATATAATTTTCATGTTTCTCGTCACGGAAAAAAGCACTTAGTTCTGACTTTGAGATCCTGAAATCTACTAATTGTAAGATTTCAACTATTTGATCGTCGCGAAGCATTAAAGCTACGCGCAGTTTCTTAAAGATATCGTTATTTGTCATAATGCATTATTTATTTGCCAAAGATAAATATTAAGTGGCTTATATAATTGTTGTTTAGATTAAAAATCGAAGCATTGGATTTTGATTATATTTGCGCCCGATACTAATTAAAAGTTTAAAGAATGACCCGGATAGAAGTCTTAAATGCCATTATAAAAAAGAAAAATGTTAGAAATTATCTGGAAATAGGCGTTAACAGGGGCAAATGCCTTTTTAAGATTAAAGGGCCGGAAAGAAGGTTTGCCGTAGATCCGTTTTTTAATTTTAATTTATGGAAGAAAGTAAAAGCTTGTGTATTGAATAGGGATAACTTTAAGAATAGGTATTTTGAAGTTACGAGTGACGCTTTTTTCGAAAATAATACTGCTTTATTAAAAAAATATACGCCTGACCTGGCTTTTATAGATGGCCTGCATACGTATAAGCAGTCATTACGCGATACTATGAATACACTTGAGTTCCTCGATCAGGGTGGCATTATTGTTTTACATGATTGTAATCCTCTGGATGCTTTAGCCGCTTATCCTGCTGATTCTATTGACGATGCCCGGAAAGATCTGGCCAGTCATAAGGACTGGAAAAATATATGGAATGGGGATGTATGGAAAACAATTGTCGATATTAGAAAAAATCATCCTGAATTGTCTGCTTTTGTACTCAATACCGATCATGGCCTTGGTTTTGTCTATAAAAAGGAACAAGGAAACGTTCCTGCGATTTTTGACGGTATCACTGCAATAGAAAATCTGGATTATGATTTTCTTGATGCCAACAGGGAGGCATTATTAAATTTAAAGCCCGTTTCTTATTTTGATACTTTTTTGAAAACTATTTAATGTGAATTCGGTATAGTAATTACAATATGTTATCTTTGGAATAATAAAAATTTCAGGTATTATGAACTTGCAAGCTACAAAAATAGAACTGATAGAAATGCTTATAAGCACAAGAAAAATAACTGTATTAAAAAAGATAAAAGCGATCCTTGAAGAAGAACTGGAACACTTAACAGAAGAGGAGTATACAATAATAGATGCCAGAAGAGAAAGCCATGTTAAGCAAGAAAGCAGGTCGTATACCTGGAAAGAAGCAAGGCAAAAAATTCAAAACCGGCAGTAGCGTGAAATATACGGTAGAGATCAAAGAAGAGGCCCTTACTGATATACAAGAAGCATACGATTATTATGAAGAACAGAAAGAAGGCCTAGGAAATCGTTTTTTAGATACTCTGGATTACTATTTTGATCGATTGCAAAAATATCCACATCATTATCAAATTAAAAAAAAATTTTACAGGGAAGCTTTTATAAAAGATTTTCGTTATTTAATAATCTATGAAATTGAAGAAAAAAAAGTTATTGTTTATGCTATTTTTAATACCTGGAAAAATCCAAAGAAGAAGCCAGGCAAACAATAACAGAAGCATTTTTCTAGTTGATTAAACCTCATCTTATCTAATTCATTAGCCACAGATACGCTTTAAGAAAATTTTCCCTCCATAGTTTCTCATTGTGCTGCCCGCCTTTTATAATTATTTCTTTATAAAGTTGCGAATCGCAACCCGGTTTTTGATTTAGCAGTTGTGCCATTTTTTTCATATCGGCAACGGTAGTTACATCTTCATTGTCCCCGCAGAGAAAATATATTTTGGCATTGACCACTGGTGTGTTTTCAGTTAAAGTATATATGTCATTCGTAAACCAGAAAGAAGGCGAAAAAAACCCGGCTTTGCCAAAGACTTTCGGATATTTAAGAGCAGCATGATACGAAACTAAGCCTCCGAGTGAGCTGCCAAAGATAGTAGTATTTTTAAAGTTGGTTTTCGTCCTGTAGGTAGCATCGATTTTCGGTTTTAGTGTATGTACTATAAATGCTAAATATTGATCTGCTTTTCCGCCACCGTATTTTGGATTAGGATACGGCGTTAGTTCATCGACGCGTTTCTCATTACCGTGTTCAATTCCTACTATAATAACATGGGCATTGATGCTGTCTAATGCTTCATCAACCTGCCATTCCCCTGTATAAGAAGTTTTCTTGTTAAACAAGTTCTGCGCATCGTGCATGTAAATAACGGGATACTTCTTCTTGCTTTTTCCATATTCTTTTGGAAGGTATAGCCATATTTTTTTTATGCTATTAAGTTGCGGTGCTTCAATAGTAAATGTACTCACCTGGGCTGAGAATGAATTTTCCTGGCACAGGGCAAGTACCGGAAGCAGCATCAGAAATAATCGTAGCAAAAAAGAATTACTTATCATGTTTAGATTTTTAAATTGAAATTTAAATCTTATTTTAGCTTAAAATAAGTTTCTGATGGACCGTTACGAAGATAAAATAAATTTATTAGCAGAAATGATTGCTTTTTCAATTGTAGATGGCAAACTGCATCAAAGGGAATATGAATTTATCGCTTTAATAGCTAAACAGCTGAATGTTGACAAAGCGAGTTTTAATGATTTATTTCACCAAGAGTTGCCTAAAAATGTGATAAAATCTGAACTCCAGCGTATACAGCAATTTTACAGGCTGGCACTACTGATGCATATTGATGGTGTTTTACATGAAAAAGAAGAAGTGGCGATTAAACAGATTGCCATTAATATGGCTTTGAACCCTGTGGTGACCAAACGGATCCTTACGATGATTAAAATGTCACCTACCCATACTATTGACCCCGATTATTTAATGGAAGCTTTCAAAGAACAGCACAATTAATTATGCTATTTTTTGCTGTAGTGCCTTTATATCATCGCGTAATTTAGCTGCCTGCATAAAATCCAGATCTTTGGCTGCTTTTTCCATAGATTTTCTTTTCTCACGGATCATTTTTTCGATATCGGTTTTAGACATATATCTCGTGTCAGGTTCTGCAGCAGTATGTAGTGTATGGCCCAGTTCGTAATCTACTAATTTGTTTCTGGTAAAGGCACTATCGATTTTCTTGTTCAGGGCTTTAGGGGCAAGGTTATTTTCTATATTATGATTGATTTGCTTGGTCCTTCTGTAATTGGTTTCATCGATTGTTTTTTGCATGCTGTCCGTAATTTTGTCGGCATACATGATCGCTTTTCCGTTAATATTCCTTGCAGCACGCCCAATAGTCTGTGTCAAAGAGCGGTTGTTCCTAAGGAAACCTTCTTTATCGGCATCTAAAATGGCAACAAGGGAAACTTCCGGTAAATCGAGGCCTTCACGAAGTAAATTTACGCCAATCAAAACATCAAACAAACCTTTTCGCAAGTCCTGCATGATCTCAATTCTTTCTAAAGTATCTATCTCGGAGTGAATATAACGGCAACGGACATTTACTTTTGTCAGGTACTTGGCCAGTTCTTCGGCCATTCTTTTGGTTAACGTCGTTACTAAAACACGCTCGTCTATTTCGGCACGTAATTGAATTTCTTCAATCAAATCATCGATCTGGTTCAGGCTGGGACGCACTTCTATTACGGGATCCAGTAAACCTGTAGGCCGGATCACCTGTTCTACGACTACACCGCCTGTCTTTTGCAATTCATAATCTGCGGGTGTTGCAGACACATAAATCACCTGGTTCTGCATGGCTTCAAACTCTTCGAACTTCAACGGGCGGTTGTCCATAGCTGCCGGTAACCTGAACCCGTATTCTACCAGATTTTCTTTTCGGCTCCTGTCGCCGCCATACATGGCATGGACCTGTGATATTGTTACATGGCTTTCGTCAACCACCATTAAATAATCTTTTGGGAAATAATCCAATAGGCAAAAAGGGCGTGTACCGGGATTTCTTCCGTCAAGGTAACGGGAGTAATTTTCAATTCCGGAGCAATAACCCAATTCGCGGATCATTTCAAGATCAAAATTAGTACGTTCTTCAAGCCGTTTGGCTTCTAAATTTTTTCCGATTTCATTAAAATAAGTCACTTGTTTGACTAAATCCTGCTGAATTTGCCATATCGCACCATTTAGGACATCCGGTGAGGTAACAAACATGTTGGCGGGATAAATGGTAAGCTTATTGTATTTTTCAATAACAAAAGAAGTTTTGATATCGAAACTTTCTATTTCTTCAATTTCATCCCCAAAGAAATGGATTCGAAAAGCATCATCGGCATAGCTGGGATATACTTCAATTGTATCTCCTTTTATACGGAAAGTTCCCGGAGTAAAATCAGCTTCAGTCCTTGCATAAAGGCTCTGTACTAAGCTGTGAAGTAGTTTGGTCCTGGAAATAACCTGATCTCTTTCGATAGCAATTACATTCTTTTGAAACT
Organism: Flavobacterium sp.; assembly: GCA_036386975.1. GTDB lineage: Bacteria > Bacteroidota > Bacteroidia > Flavobacteriales > Flavobacteriaceae > Flavobacterium. The sequence continues at coordinate 7,331 of DASVUQ010000436.1, forward strand.
CTACCGGGTTGCCAATACCATACAAACAGGAAACGGAAGCGACTACGAGAACGTCCCTACGGCCGGACAATAAAGAAGCCGTGGTGCTGAGACGCATTTTTTCAAGCTCTTCATTGATAGATAAATCTTTTTCAATAAAAACGCCTGTGACCGGCATAAAAGCTTCGGGCTGGTAATAATCGTAATACGAAACAAAGTATTCTACCGCATTGTTGGGAAAGAATTGTTTGAATTCGGAATACAACTGTGCCGCCAGTGTTTTGTTGTGTGCCAAAACCAATGTGGGGCGTTGGACTTCCTGAATAACGTTGGCTACCGTAAAGGTTTTTCCGGAACCTGTTACACCTAATAGGGTTTGAAATTTTTCCCCTTCAACGATACCTTTAGCCAGTTTTTCAATGGCTTGTGGCTGGTCGCCTTTGGGTTGATAATCCGATACAACTTGGAACTTCATCTTTTTGTAGTAGCAAAATTTTAGTGTTGCAAAGGTACAACGTTTTTGAGTTTCCGGGTTTTGAATTTTTAAAGTTTTAACCTATTACAGCTCCTGAAATTGCAAGCTTTAAACAACCATTAAAATTTCCATTTGTTTTGCTGCACTTCTGAAAGGAATGTCCAGGCAACAAAGCGGCTTGTTTTTTGGCCCTGGGCCATTTCTATAGTTTTGACTGTTCCGGCGTTTACTTTATTTAATGCTTTGTATATGCTTGAAAGATGCGCTGTTTTAGACACTAAAGTGGTGAACCATAAAACCTGTAACGGATACTTGGCACTTTCGTAAATCATTTGTGTAATAAAGCTTAGTTCGCCACCTTCACACCATAATTCGGTAGGCGTGCCGCCAAAGTTCAAAACAGGTTGAGCCGTCCTTGTATTTTCCAGATTGTTGATTTTCCGAATCGTACTTTTTGTAGCTTCTTCCTCGGAACTATGAAAAGGCGGATTACAAATGGTAAAAGAAAAACGGTCTTCCGGCAGGATAATATCTTTAAAAATAAACCGGGAGTTGAGTTGCTGCTGTAAACTGATCACATCAGTCAATGCCGGATTCTGTTCTATAATGGCCATGCAGTTTGTTATTGCGACCGGATCAATGTCAGTGCCTAAAAATTGCCAGCCGTATACCGCATTCCCAATAATGGGATAAATACAATTGGCACCGATACCAATGTCAAGCCCAAAAACAGTATCGCCTTCGGGAATAACGGAGTGATTGGTTCCTGCTAATAAATCGGCAATATAATGCACATAGTCTGCTCTTCCGGGAATAGGAGGGCAGAGGTAATTCTCAGGGATATCCCATGTTTTAATATTATAGTCGTTGATTAACAAAGCCTTGTTAAGTGCTTTAACAGCATTAGGGTTGCTGAAATCAACGGTTTCAATATCATGTTCGTTTTTAGCAACGAAGTGTTGTAATGGTGCGTGTTTTTCAATCAGCACATTAAAATCATACCGTTGCCGATGAAGATTGCGTGCATGTAACGTTGTTTTCTCGCTATTTGTTCTGGACTTCATTTTTTTAAATTGGGTGCAAAGATACGAATCCAATTTTAAAAATGCTATTTATTGTATATCAGATATTTAAAATGACAAATTGATTTTTGCGTATTGTAAAAGCATAATTGTTTTCGCATCTTTTATTTCACCGGTAGCAATCATGTTATAGGCTTCTGCAAAAGGGAGCTCTATCACTTCTATATTTTCCTGCTCTTCTTTGAGCCCGCCACCGTCGCTAACTTTCATTTCGGCATTATATTCACCAATAAAAAAATGGATAATTTCGGTTAGGACACCTGGTGAGGTATACGCTTCAAAAATTTTACGTATTTCAGTAATCTGATATCCGGTTTCTTCTTCCGTTTCACGCCTGATGCATGCTTCCGGGCTTTCTTCTTCCAATACGCCCGCACAGGCTTCGATAAGTACACCCGTCTCGTTATCATTGAGGTACGTGGGCAACCGGAACTGCTTTATTAGTAATACTGTTTTTCTTGTTGTATTGTACAGCAAAATTACAGCTCCGTTCCCGCGGTCATATACTTGCCGTGTATGGGTTTGCTTTTCGATTTCCGTTTCATATTCAAAAGTTATTTGTTTTAATACCGCCCATTTATCAGATATAATGTCTGTATTGGTAATATGTATAACAGGATTTTGCATTTTGAAAGTATTAGATTTAAAATCCAAATAAAATAATTTTGATGGCTATTTCCTAATCCAGTATCACAAATAAATGTTTAATTTTAGTGAAATTTTTTCACATGCCACCACTGGTCCCAACTTTTAAATTCAGGAAAAGATATATCGTTTACAGCCTGTTTTTATCCTATATTATTATGTGCCAATCCTGTATGCGGTTTAGGGCTTCTAAAACGGAAACTAAAACTTCTTTTGCATCTGCCGGTGTGTTATATCTGGATAAAACAGCCACCATTGATGATCATAAACTGCATTATATTGAGACAGGAAATAAAGAGAACCCGACTTTATTTTTTATTCATGGATCACCGGGAAGCTGGGATGCTTATAAAAAATACCTTAAAGATAGTTTACTGCTTCAAAAATACAGGATGGTTGCTATTGACCGTCCGGGGTTTGGGTATAGCAATTTCGGACAGGCAGAAAATTTACCAACGCAGGCGGTATTGATTTTTAAACTACTACAATTAATTGACAATAAAAAACCGGTTACCCTTATTGGCCATTCTATGGGCGGGCCGGTTGCGGTAAAATTAGCAACGCTTTACCCAGATCGGTTTGAAAATATAGTGATCCTTGCCGGTTCTGTTGACCCTCAGGCAGAAACGAAGGAAAAGTGGCGGCCGATTATCAAAGCACCGCCGCTACGTTATCTTATTCCCGGAGCTTTGCGCCCTTCTAACGATGAGCTATGGTGGCTCAAGCATGATTTGGTAGTAATGCAACGGGACTTAAAAAAGATACAATGTAAGGTGGTTATTATCCACGGTACAAAAGACCAGCTTGTACCGTTCAGCAATGTTCCTTTTATGGAGAAAGAATTCGTAAATGCGAAATCCATAGACGTTATAGCGATTGAAGGGGCTAATCATTTTATTCCATGGGAACATTTTGATATTATCCGTGACAGGCTGTTGGCATTGTAGTTAATCGTTACATTCCATCAATAGTAAATCCCCGCTTTTATAATTGATGCTCACTATACCATCGTGCTGTACCTGATTACTGCTTCCTGTCCGGTAGCCAATGGTAAGTGTATCATTTTGTAAAGGATACACCAGATTCTGAGTATCTATTCCGGTCACTTGGCCTACCGGGATTAAAGAGATATTGGTTCCGGCCGTATACCATTTTTGAAAATAATACGGCAATACAAATATTTTTGAATAATCGTCGAGTATAACAATTTTTAAAGTATTTCTGTAACGGACAATGTTGGTAAGGTTGGTAATTGTATGGTCTGCTCTTTTGCCGGTAGCCCAGACAACATTTACAGCAGGGATCTTTCTTTCGATCAGATAATCAAAAGCTTTTTCTAAATCAGTTTTATTTTGATCGGGTGTATGTACAATTTCTATAGGATATTGCGAAGCTATAAATGGGTTGGGATCAAAACCCCTGTCGAAATCCCCTAACAGCACATCTACTTTAATCCCAAGATCTTTTACCCTTTCCATAGCATGGTCCAGAACGACCACCAAAGGTGACCACTCCAGCAATTGCCCTAATAGTTCCGGGTGGCAGGCTGCGCCGTTGGCTATTATTAAAGCGGGTTCCTGATCATCGCGTACGATATGATGTGATGACATGTATTATGATTTTGGCTAAAGAAAATAAAAAATCCCCAATGTATGATTGAGGATAATATAGAATTGTTATTATTACACTGCACTTACGATGGCAGCAAAATCTTCTGCTTTAAGCGCAGCCCCGCCAATCAAACCACCGTCGACATCCGGTTTAGAAAAAATCTCCCGGGCATTATCGGGTTTCACACTTCCACCATATAAAATGGAAACATTGTCGGCTATCGCAGCACCATAACGGGACCTAACGGTTTGCCTTATGAATTCGTGCATTTCCTGTGCCTGCTCCGGGCTTGCGGTTTCTCCAGTGCCGATAGCCCACACGGGCTCGTATGCCAGGATAATATTTTCCCACGCTTTTTCGTCAATATGGAATAATCCGTCTTTGAGTTGGTTTTCGACCACATTAAAATGGTTTCCAGATTGCCTGTCTTTTAATTCTTCACCAAAACAAAAAATAACGGTCATTTCATGCCGTAAAGCTGTCGTTACTTTTGAAGCCAGCAAAGCATCGTTTTCGTAAAAATAAGCCCGCCGCTCAGAATGGCCTAGGATAACCGTAGTAACACCGATGCTGGTTAACATACCGGCTGCAATTTCTCCTGTAAATGCGCCACCTTCTGCCTGGTGCATGTTTTGTGCAGCCACTTCTATATTGGTAAATTGCAGGTGTTCTACCGCTGACGACAGGTTAACAAACGTTGGCGCAACAATAATCCTTACTTCTTTGTCATTCGGCAGTTTGTCAATAAGGTCATTTAGTAAATCTTCTGTTTCTTCTGCATTTTTATGCATTTTCCAGTTTCCTGCAACTATTTTAGTTCTCATTGGGATTTTTTATTTTAATGAAGTAAGTGTACTGTTTATTTTTTCAAAATCAGTTTCAATAGCCCTGTATAATACGATTTTACCGGTTTTGTCAACAATGATATATCTTGGTATCCAATCCAGGTCAATAGATTTACCGAAAGTACCTTTCATGCCGTCTTTAATGAGGTAGTGGTCGCCTTGCAGGTTGTGTTTTTCGATTCCTGCTTTCCATTTGTCGGCTGTTTTATCCGCAGAAATAAATAAATAAGCTACATCGGGATTGTTCGCCTGCAATTCTTTAATTTTCGGCATTGCTTTTACGCAATCACCGCACCATGAAGCCCAGGCTTCTATAACCAGCGTTTTTCCTCTATATTTTTCCAGGATATTTTTAAAAGCTACTTCACTTCCGTCAAGGGCAACTAATTTATTTTCCAGGGCTTCTTTTGAGAATGCTGTTTTTTGGGCCGTTGTGCATGATATTACCATTAGTACAATGGTCAGGGGCAGGAGGATTTTTTTCATTTTTACTTTTTTAAGTGTTTTACAAATATAAACGTATAGTTTATAGGAGCTGTTAACTTGTTCTATTTGCCATTAATTTGTATTTATATTATTTTCATAAAGGTTAAAGCC